>CAYLVM010000200.1:0-1033 GCA_964387145.1 uncultured Acidimicrobiaceae bacterium | reverse complement strand
GAACAGAACTGTGACGGTATAGCATCGAGCGCAATGCCATAGCGGGCACCCTGAATCAGCCCCGTCTGTCCGGTACTTACCAACACCGCTTTTACACCAGAATCGTTTAGGGCTTGAGTCAGGATAGTCGCGGTAGTACGTTTGCCAATAGCGCCATCGGTGCCGAGCACTGCGATACGCGGACAGGTAACCTCGGCAATACGACCGCTGAACATCCGCAGATCTTTTTTGGCGCGAGGCTTTCGAACGTCGAGGATTGTAACGTTGTAAGTAATACATGCCGCAGCAAACACCGGGTCATCGTTCAAGAATTCATGGAGACCATTGACGATGTTCATTCCGAGAACCATCGCCTCAAGTACGAGCCCGCGCTCATGTGGTGACAACATACCACTGGATGGTGCCATGCCGAAAATGAAAGTGTCAGGTATGTCCCCTGCCTGGGCCAGTGCAGCCTCAAAGTCACGACAGATGGGAATCGCATTTGGCTTATCGTCAAGCACTGAGCCAGCATCAAGGCCCGCTTTTTCACTATCGATGACTGAGAGAATTTTGTATTTTTCCGAATGTCGGACAAGCCCGTTAGCTGTCTTGCCATCAGGGGCGGCGAAGTTGCCTTCACAATAAACGATAGCGGTTGGAACAGAATTTTGAGATGCAGAAGGTGGGTCTATGGAAGGTGTGGCTTTGGAGAGTGATTTATCAGTAGAAACTGGCGGTGCATTTTGAGAATAAGGGCGGGTCTGTGGCGGTAAAGGATGGATAATAGACATGATAATTCCTCATGTTGAACTCAGGAGAGGCGACGAGATCGTGCCAGCCAGAGTAAGCCAGTTGTCAACAAGAGGTCCCCACTAAGAAGTGGTTTAGATAGCCACCTAGGGTAACACGGTTCGATGCATAGAGATTGCAAAGGTAATCAGAGCTGTTAGCCCCCACAACCTGATAAAAGCTGCCGGAGGCATTAAATAGTAATCAACCTCAGTCTAATCGCTTAGATATCAATAGGATGGTTGATACGCTTACATTGTAA
>CAYLVM010000199.1:0-1091 GCA_964387145.1 uncultured Acidimicrobiaceae bacterium | reverse complement strand
ACTCAACAACCACCAGCTGAAGCTGGTGGGTTAGTGTGAGGGACTAAAGTCCGGATACGGGTCTAAGACCCGTTTAGTCCTCCGTTCTAAAATTATCATCGCCTTTAGGTTCAAAGTGATGATCCAGATACTCCTTGATCATTTCTTCTGTCAAGTCACCCGAAGTAACGCAGAAGTACCCTCTCGCCCAAAAGTGCCTTCCCCAATAGCGCCTTTTTAACTCCGGGAATTTCTCAAATAGCTTACTCGAACTTCGCCCTTTTACCCTTCGCATTACCTCGCTTGGTGCCATATTTGGCGGCGCTGACACAAATAGATGAACGTGATCCTTGCTCACCACTCCTTTCAAAATCTCAATCTCGAAGGCATTACAAGTCTGACGTATCAGCTCTCGCACCTCCAACCCAACCTCACCCTTCAAAACCTGATACCTATACTTTGTGACAAACACAAAATGATATTGAATCTTAAATACAGTATGACTTCCGTAACGATAGTCCATGACAGCGCACCTCTCTATGTGACTATCAAAAGTATTACAGATAAATCTGACCGCCTAAAGGCGGTGGTTTTAACCTTCAATCGAGACGAATAAAAACACTCTGACTTATTCAAACTTATGCAGTTTGCACAAACCGCTACCCCTGCGGTAAGTTGGCTTCAGTAACTAACCCTGTCATATTTAGTGAACGGTTAGTTTGTCATTGAGGCCCCTTAAAAGCCCTGTGCTATGGCAATATTATATGATGTAAGAATTCTTTACCGGTCAGTAAAAAATCAAAAATATAAGTTATTGTTTATATTCAACATCATTTTTCGACCGGTAAAATTCTTTACACTATGATAAAAATATTTTATTGGTGCCGATCAAAATTCTTTAGCACAACGGTAAAAACTTTTTATACGGAAAATTATTGTAAAACCGAATCATCTGCTGACCATTTTTTCCAATTGTCAGTCGGTTCGCAATCATTGTATGTTTCAATCGTTAACCGATATTCACGCGCCTTTCCATTTAGCCACTGCTGAGGCTCGGTTAACTCTATGAATCCATGCAACTCCAGCTGTTTAAAGGCTTTCATAACTGTAGG
>CAYLVM010000198.1:0-1139 GCA_964387145.1 uncultured Acidimicrobiaceae bacterium | reverse complement strand
CGTTTATCCGTCCTGTGTCTGAGCCGCTTAGTAGCCACTCGAGATTGGCAGAGTTGCCACCAGAAACGATGCTGAGCATGGGACCGAAGCTTGCGTCAATCGAATCGGCCAGCGTGGACAGTTCAGCCATGTTGTTGGCATCGGGTGCGACGCCACAGCGACACGCAAGGTTAGTTCCAATACCTTTGAGCACTATGTTTGGAAAACGAATCGTCTCACGCACGGTGCTCTCCAGATCCCCCGGCATAATGCCTTCGCGCAAGTCACCAAGCTCGACCATGAGTACGACCCCGTGTATCCGCTTCACCTTCTGCGCGGCAGATGAGAGCTGACTTATAACATCGAGTTCAGTGTTGAAACTTATGTCAGCTTGCTTCACCACGCTTTCCACCTGGCTAAGCATCGGTGAACGGATCAGTGTCATAGGCGCCGCTACCTGCGCATCACGCATCGCTTCGATATTCTCGATGCGGGAGTCACCCAGTCCAAGCACACCCGCCCGAAGCATTGCTGTGGCTATCGCTGGGCAACCGAGGCTCGCTTTGGTCACACCCGTGACCGAAATACCTCTCACAGCCAGGCGTTCGACCAGTGTCCGGGCGTTGTGATAGATCTTGTCTAGGTCAATTTCTAACCGCGGCGCACTCACTACGCGCAGTCAGCTAGCTTACCTTTAATCGTGGGGAATGCTTCAAAAACCATGTCGACCAGACGCTCAGGGGATCGCGTCAACGCATCTGTAGCGGGAATACCCAATTCGCGTTCATACTGCGTGATTGCCTCACCAACCTGCTCATCGGTCATATTCTCATGGTTGATGGTAAGACCGATCACTCTGGTCGGTGCAAACGTCTGGATGAGATTAATCTCGGAGGCCGGTGTCGGCATGAGCACGTCTTCAAAGTCACAACGATGGCTACGCCCTGGTGCGTGCTGCAACACCACGCCATCTGCGCAACTGCCCCGCAGGATAAAAGTAGAACTCAAGTAGGCAGGGTGACTCAGCGCGCCCTGTCCTTCAATGATAATGACATCAGGCTGCTCGCCTTCGAACGCTTCAACGATGCTAGCTTCCATCTCACCTGAACAGAACTGTGACGGTATAGCATCGAGCGCAATGCCATAGCGGGCACCCTGAA
>CAYLVM010000197.1:0-1181 GCA_964387145.1 uncultured Acidimicrobiaceae bacterium | reverse complement strand
GGTTCGAGTACGACGGATTGGTCTTCACCGCCGATACGGTTCAGGGCAGGCGGGTGTCCAAGGTGAAGGTGGCGAGACTGTGACGCATTTCGAGACGAGATCAGGATTCGTGTCGGTCGTCGGTCGGCCCAACGTTGGGAAGTCAACGTTGGTGAACGCGATCGTCGGGAAGAAGGTTGCGATCACCTCCTCGCGGCCACAGACGACCCGCAACACGATCCGTGGCGTTCTCACGTTGCCAGACGAGGCGGTACAGATCGTTCTCGTCGACACTCCAGGGATTCACAAGCCGCGCACGGCGCTCGGGGAGCGGCTCAACACTCTCGTGTACGGTTCACTTGCCGAGGCGGACGCAGCGCTGTTCCTCATCGATGCGACCCACGCGATCGGCCCGGGGGACCGTCTGATCGCCGAGCGGCTGCAGCAAGCCAATGTCCCTGTGGTGCTCGTTGTCAACAAGGTCGATATCGCAGACAAGGACAAGGTGCTGCTTCAGCTAGCGGAAGCGAGCAGCTGGGAGTTCGACGCCTATGTTCCCGTCTCTGCGCGCAAGAACGACGGCACGGACCTCGTCGTGGCCGAACTCGTCGCGATGCTTCCACCCGGGCCGTTCTTCTTCCCTCCCGACGCCCACTCGGACCAGCCCGACATCTTCCTCGCGGGTGAGATCATCCGCGAGAAGTACCTTGCCCGTCTCCGTGAGGAGCTGCCGCACTCCCTCGCCGTGGTCGTTGACGACATGGAGACCGACGACAAGGGCCTGCTTCGCATCTCCGCAACGGCGTACGTCGAGCGTGAATCCCAAAAGGGCATGGCGATCGGCAAGGGCGGTTCCATGATCAAGGCCGTCGGCACCGAAGCCCGCGAGGACCTCGAGCGCCTCTTCGGTACGAAGGTTTTCCTCGAGCTGCGTGTCAAGGTCGAAAAGGACTGGCAACGCTCCGACGAGATGCTCGACCGCCTCGGCTTCTAACCCCCACTCCCATACCCAGGGTTGGTCGTCCGATATATGCCGCAGCTAACCCTGGGTTGCTGGTCCGATATATGCCGCAGTGAGCCCACAGAACGAAGCCACCCCCGCAGAATCCCATACCCAGGGTTGGTCGTCCGATATATGCCGCAGCAAACCCTGGGTTGTGGATCCGGTATATGCCGCAGGGGGCCCACAGAAAGAAAGTGGG
>CAYLVM010000196.1:0-1340 GCA_964387145.1 uncultured Acidimicrobiaceae bacterium | reverse complement strand
CGAAGAAGACCGCGACGAAGAAGACTCCTGCCAAGAAGATCGTCTCACCGTTCAAGATCGGTGACAAGGTCGTGTACCCACACCACGGTGCGGCGACGATCGTCAAGCGAGAACGTATCGAGTTCGATGGGGAGAGGACGGACTACTTCGTGCTCGAGATCGTCACCGATCAGCTCACGTTGCGGGTCCCCGTAGAGAACGCTGTCGACCGCGGTGTTCGCCCAGTGATCTCCAAGAACAAGGCCCGCCAGGTGTTCGCCGTGTTCAAGGCCGAGCCCCAGGAGGCCGGAGCGAACTGGTCGCGGTGGTACAAGCTCCTCACGGAGAAGATCAACTCGGGTGACATCTTCCAGGTCGCTGAGGTCGTGCGTGACCTCACCTACGCTCAGCAGGTCAAGGGCATCTCACCGGCATTGAAGCGGATGCTTGCCAAAGCACGTCTCATCATCGTGTCGGAGCTGCAGTTCTCGCTCAGCCTCTCCGAAGAGGACACGATCACGAAGCTCGATCGAGCGTTGCCGCAAGTCGAAGAACCTGACGGGATCTGATGGAGGGCACCGTTGCCAACGGTGCGTCGTTCGCAGCGGTGATTGTCGCTGCCGGATCCGGGACGAGGTTCGGACGGTCGAAACACGATCTGCTGCTCGGGGGGATCCCGTTGTGGCAGCGTGGCATCGACGTGCTGTCTGAAGCTGGCATCGGCGACGTGGTCGTCGTTGGAGACGTCCCGGGCGGTGTACCAGGCGGGCAGCGGAGAAGAGACTCCGTCCTCATTGGTCTCGAGGCGTTCGAGACGCGACCCGACTGGGTTCTGATCCACGACGCGGCACGCCCGCTCATCACTCCAGATCTCGTGCGCACGATCATCGATGCCTCGTTGGGCAGCGACGTCGACGGTGTCGTGCCGGCTCTCGGCGTCACCGATACGATCAAGCGAGTGAGCGGCGATCGTGTCGTAGCGACTGTCGATCGAGATGACCTTGTCGCTGTTCAGACCCCACAGGCGTTCCGTTTCGAGGTACTCCTCACCGCTCACCGTACGATGCGAGATGTCGCTGCTACGGATGACGCCACCCTCGTGGAGCTCACCGGCGGTACGGTTATCGTTGTCGAAGGAGAACGCACGAACATGAAGATCACCTACCGGGGAGATCTCGGCCTCGCAGAATCGATCCTCGAGGGGCGACGACGATGAAGGGCCCACGTGTAGGACTCGGCTACGACGTGCACCGGTTGGCAGGACCGGGTCCTGTCATCCTTGGAGGCGTATCGATCGAGCACCCCGTCGGTCTGCTCGGCACCTCCGACGCTGATGTGGCTGTGCACGCACTCTGTGACGC
>CAYLVM010000195.1:0-1357 GCA_964387145.1 uncultured Acidimicrobiaceae bacterium | reverse complement strand
TTTTCTCTGATTTGAAGTAACGTAATTTGCAAGAAAGCGCGCTTTTGACGGTTGTTTCCTGGCGATTTGGGATTCACTTTTCGGCTCATTTATGATTCCCTGAAGGTCTTCATATTCGGGGCATAAAATGCGACCGAAACAGCAACCGAAGGCGCGCCACGACGATCTTTTCCGGGCCCGCCTCGATCAGATAATCAACATGAAGCACGATCTTGTCGTCCTGGCCGACAAGATCGACTGGACCTGGCTCGACGATGAGTTGGCGGGGTGTTTTTCCTCCGAAGGCCGCCCGGCGGAGCCGGTGCGGTTCATGATCGGCATGTTTATGTTGAAGCACACCTACGCCCTATCCGACGAGCAGGTCTGGGACCGCTGGGTCAATGATCCCTATTTCCAGTACTTCACCGGCGAGGAGTTTTTCCAGCACGTCCTGCCCCATGAGCGTTCCGGCATGAGCCATTGGCGGAAACGCATCGGCGATCGCCTGGATATTCTTTTGGCCGAGACCCTGCGCCTGGCCCATGACACCGGCGCCTTGAAGAAGAGCGATCTTGCCCGGGTCACGGTGGACACCACGGTGCAACCGAAGAACGTCGCCTTTCCAACCGACGCCAAGCTGCTGGAGACGGCGATCCGCCAGTTGGCCAAGCTGGCCAGGGAAAATGACGTGCCGCTCAGGCAATCTTATCGGCGGGTCGCCAAGCGGGCGGCGCTGATGGCCGGGCGCTACGCCCACGCCAAGCAGTGGGGGCGAATGAACCGGCGGATCAAGTTCCTGCGCACCCGGCTCGGCCGGTTGATCCGCGATATCGGACGCAAGATCGACGGCGAGGAGGCGCTTCAGGAGGTCTTCGCCACGGCGTTGAGCCGGGCTTCACAAGTCCGCCGCCAGAAGCAGCGCCAGCGCGGCTGGAAGCTCTATTCCTGGCACGCGCCCGAGACCGAATGCATCGGCAAGGGCAAGGCGCGAACGCCTTACGAGTTCGGCTGCAAGGTCTCGCTCACCACTACCAACAAACGCTGCAAGGGCGGCCAGTTCATCCTCCATGCCAAGGCGTTCCATGGCAATCCTTACGACGGCCATACTCTGCGAGAGGTGATCGAGGAAACCGAGGCGCTCACCGGACGCGAGATCGAACGGGTCTATGTGGACAAGGGATATGTCGGCCACGATGCGCCGAAGCCGCTCCGGGTCTTCCGCTCGGGCCAGAAGCGCGGCGTCCATGGGCAAATCAAGAAGGAACTCCGGCGGCGGTCCGCCATCGAGCCGGTCATCGGTCATTGCAAGACCGACGGCCATCTGGGCCGCAACTTCCTGCACGGCCGCCAAGGCGACCACATCAACGCCGTCATGAGC
>CAYLVM010000194.1:0-1420 GCA_964387145.1 uncultured Acidimicrobiaceae bacterium | reverse complement strand
TCGGCGCGGCACAACTCGGCGAGGAGTGGGCCTGGTCGCGCCTATATGAAGTGCTCGCGCCTCCTCTGATGGGGTACTTCCGGGTGCGAGGCATCGGTAACCCGGAGGACCTGATCGGCGAGACGTTCGTGCAGCTGGCCCGCAACCTCTCATCCTTCGATGGTGATGCTGAGTCGTTTCGATCGTGGGTATTCACGATCGCTCACCACCGTCTCTCCAACGAACGGCGGCGGTTTGCGCGCAAACCGGAGCGTCTGACGAGTGAACCGATCGATGACGGACGAAGGAGCCCCTCGGCTGAGAACGATGCTCTGACAGAGATGGGCTCTCACGAGGCGATGGAGATGCTGTCCGTTCTGACGCCGGACCAACGCAACGTGGTGGCCCTTCGGTTCATCGCAGATCTGAGTGTCAACGAGACGGCCGCAGCGATCGGAGCAAGTCCCGGCGCGGTCAAGCAACTCACTCGTCGTGCACTCGAGCGCCTGAAGAAAGAAGTTCCACAGGAGGCCGTAACCAGATGACACGCTCCGGGGGTAACTACAACGAGATGAGCAAGAAGAACCACACTGTCGACGAAGGCCTCGAGGCGATGATCACCGGATCTCCTGATCCCGATCACCCTCTCGGCCGTATGTTCTCAGACCTTCGGGAATCGGCTACGGGCTGGCCGACCACCGACAAGGCAGCGGATCATATCGCGGCAGCAGTTCAGGAATCTCGTCTCAACGTATCAGCCCAGGCGTCTCCGGCAGTCATGCCGACGAGACGTCGAGTACCAAGGAGACGCACAGTGTTCAGCTACCTAGCCACCAGCCTGATTGGAAAGATCCTCGCAGGAACGGTTGCGTTCGCAGCGACGGGTGGAACCCTCGCCGTGACCGGCAGCCTTCCCGACCCGGTCCAGACCGTAGTCGCCAGCACGGTCGAGGTCGTCGGGATCCACATCCCGGATCCGTCCGATGCCGAAGAGATCGCTGTGATCGACGAAGCGCCCGAGGCAGACGAGGCAGTCGCAGCCGATGAGGCCAGCGAGGCAGTCGAAGTCAAGGATGCCAAAGATGCGGCCGAACTGGCCGACGGCGACGAAGCAGCACTCGAGGATGCAGCGGCAGCCGACGAGAGCGAGCATGGAGCCCTTGGGCTCGAGTGCGCCGAGAAGGCAACCGAACTCGGTGACTCCGGGGAAGCCAAGGAAGTCGACGGCTCCGACAGCGCAACCCAGCTTGGTGAGTCCAAGGAAGCCAAGGAGCTCGACTGCTCCGACGAGGCAACCGAACTCAAGGATGAGGAAGCTGTCGAACTCGAGGACGGCGAAGCAACCGAGATCGAAGGTACCGACGAAGCCGCAGAGATGAAGGAGTCCGAGGAAGCATCCGAGGTCCAGGAAGCACCCGAAGCCGAGGAAGCACCCGAAGCC
>CAYLVM010000193.1:0-1598 GCA_964387145.1 uncultured Acidimicrobiaceae bacterium | reverse complement strand
ACCCTGGGTTGTGGATCCGGTATATGCCGCAGGGGGCCCACAGAAAGAAAGTGGGTGCGCGGCGTCCCCCGACCGCGCACCCGGGTGTGTCATCCCTCGTACTGAGCGTCGAACTCTCGTATTGCGGCCAGATCGTCGCGTCCGATCTCTGCTCCGGACCGCTCGAGCGGGTCTGATCCCCAGAGTTGGAAGCGAACCTCGTCGAACAACTCAGGATGGTTCTCGGTCACCCACGCGTCATACGCGTCCACCCGGTCGGTGTCGATCTCCCCTTCCAGCGGAAGGCCGTTCATGCCGATTCTCTCGATACGACCGGCTTCATCGATCGTGACCACGATGGACGCTCTCCACTCACGGATTCCCGTGATCATCTCATTGACCGGGTCGTCTTGCATCACCGTGCACTTGGTACGGAGGTTGGTCTCGTCGACACACTCCTCGACCGTCCAGGTGACGCCGTAAGCATCCATTGCTTCGACACGAGCCTTGATCTTGTCGTCGGGTGTTATCCCGGAGGAGTTGAGGATGCCGTCGCTGGCACCGTCTGCGAACAGAGCGAGATACGCGTCGCCATCACCGGCGTTCAAAACCACGTGGTAGGCCTCGGTCGCTTCCTGAGGCGTGTCGAACGGGGGAGCGGGGACGTTCGCCACCTCTCTGGTTCCCTGGAACATGAGCGCTGCGGCGACGCCGAGTGCAATGACCAGGAAGAACGCCGCGACCGCCACCAGCGGCTGCCACTTCCTCCGTGTCGTTTCCTTCGTTGGTAGCTGTGTTTCGGTCGTTTGCATGTCGTTCGTCCTCTCACGAGTTGCCGTGAGGAAGGCAGCTGCAGCGATCCTGTGCTCTGCATAGGCGTTCGCATCGGGGACCGGGTTCGCTTCGACGAGGGCAGCGAAAGCTGTGTCGATCGTCATGTCCTTCCCCCTTCCTCGGCAGCCAGAGGGGCGGTGGCGGTGGAAGCTTCGAGAGAGGGGGAGAGGACCCTGGCGAGGCGTCTCTTGGCGCGGTGAAGGCGTTGCTCCGCAGCGGATACTGAGCATCCGACGACCTCTGCGATCTGGGGAGCCGAGAGCTCCTCCCACGCAGAAAGCCTCAGGACTTCCTGATCCGTCGGCTTGAGTCTGGCGACCGCTGCGAGAACCCTGCGGTCCTCGTCGCGCCGAACGACGACCGTGTCGGTCATCTCCGAGCGATGATGACCGAGGCCACCGAGACGCTCGCGTAGCTTGCGGTGACGGGACGCGCCTCTCCATCGGTTGGCGATGGTGCGGTACGCAACACCGTAGAGCCACGCGGCTGCGGTGTCGGATTCGACGGTGCCGATCTTTCTCCACAGCACGGTGAACACCTCGTTGGCAACGTCCTCCGCATCGGTGCGATCCACCCGGCGTGCGCAGTACGCCAGTACGTCTGGGTAGTACGCCTCGTACATCCGGGTGAACCGCACGTCGGCGGTGGGATCCATCGCCATTCCTCTCTGTCTCCCTACCCGTACGTTGTCCGAGAGCGCGAGATTCCTGACAGATGGACCGAGGAGTACCGGGAATCCCGTGGGTGTCTCACGTTGACGGTACTCTGGTGTACCGGCCCGAGGA
>CAYLVM010000192.1:0-1631 GCA_964387145.1 uncultured Acidimicrobiaceae bacterium | reverse complement strand
CCTGGCGTAACCCCGTCACGCACTACACAGAGAAGGGGGCGTAGCATCCGCTACGCCCCCTCTCTCGCGAGAACCACATGACCTCTCCCCCACGCTACAAATGGCAGCCGACAACGGCCGATATCGCACAACGGTTCGGGATCCTCGAGTCCGATGTCGTACGATTCGACCACAACACGTCGCCGATCGCCACCGATTGGGCAGCAGGGATCGTCGCCCCGATGGCTCGCACGCTCAACGAGTACCCCGGCGCCTCCTATGCGCCTCTGCGAGCCGCAGCAGCCTCCTTCCTCGGTGTTGCACCTGAAAACATCGTCCCGGGTGCGGGTGTCGACGAGTTGATCCTGCTCATCGCCAAAGCGTTCATCACTCCCGGAGCCCGGGCGGCTGCACCCGTCCCCACCTACCCCCTGTACGAGATCGCATCGTTGCACTGCGGTGGGGAGTTCATCGGTGTCCCCTACGACACGGGACTCACCTTCCCCTCTGAGGAGATGAGCCGGGTCTCCGAGACCGCTGAGGTCGTCTGGTTGTGCGTGCCGAACAATCCGACCGGAGAGCGAGTTCCCGATGAAGCGATCTCGGACATCCTGCGCAGAGCGAAGGGCATCGTTGTCATCGATGCTGCCTACGCCGAGTTCGCTGGCGACACCTGGACGCGGTGGGTCGAGCGCTACAACAACCTCCTCGTCCTCCATACGATGTCGAAGGCGTTCGGCCTTGCAGGCCTTCGCGTGGGGTTCGCCATGGGGCGACCCGAGCTCATCGACGCCATCGATGCAGTGCGACCGCCAGGTTCGATCGCCTCGATATCGGCCGAGATCGCAGAGGTCGCTCTCCGTGAGCCCCAACGCATGCACCGCGCGGTACAACGCATCGTCGAGGAGAGGGAGCATCTCGGTGCCTCACTCCATGGACTCGGATTCACCGTGATGTCGTCACGGACGAACTTCATCCTGTGTCATGTCGGCCCCCATGCCCGGGACCTCGCGGCTCGCGTTCTTGCTGAGGGACTCGTTGTGAGGACCTACGAGGCTGGCCACATGCTCGGTGAGTTCCTGCGGTTCACCGTCCGCTCACCAGGCGACAACCGACGACTCGTCGACACGATGCTGGCACATCTTCCGAACAGCATTGCCGGCGCCACGCCCTAGCCTGCTGCCAATGCGCAGGATCGTCCTTCTCTCCCTCCTCACGTCCCTCGTCGCGGCCGCGTGTGCATCCAGCGTGCCCGAGGGCCCACTCCCCGACCCCCCGCCACCGATCACCTATGAGGAGATGGTCACGCTCATAGAGTCGTCGGGAGGCCCGGTGATGGTGAACGTGTGGGCATCGTGGTGCCTCCCCTGCCGCTCCGAGGCACCGCTGATCGCGGCAGGCACGAAGACGCACCCCAACGTCACGTTCATCGGCTTGAACGTCCAGGACAACCCGACCAACGCCTCGATCTTCATGGCCGAGTTCCTGTCCGATGCCGACATGATGCACGTCTCGGATCGCAAGGGGAACATCCCCGTGCAACTCGGAGGTACCCGCGGGGTGCCGATCTCTTTCTTCTACCGGGCGAACGGCGAGCTCGCTGCGACCCATCTCGGGATCATCGACGAGCCGACGCTTGCCCGGTTCCTCGA
>CAYLVM010000191.1:0-1692 GCA_964387145.1 uncultured Acidimicrobiaceae bacterium | reverse complement strand
GCGAGCCTGCGAGCCCGGTACGACGAAGACTCTCTCCCCTTCGTCAGGCTCCCTGTGGCCAGGGGCGGTAGGGCTCGGGGAGCTCGACGACCGTTCCGGCGTTGGTGGCGGACTCGAGAAGCTCGAACGTGGCGTTCAGCACATCGGTGTGGCGCTCGACGTCGTGGGCTGCCCCCATCGGCCTGCCGAGAAGGTGTCTCACGACGAGTGTCCTGGGCACCATCATCTCGGTTGCCCGCCCTGCGAACGCCTTGGTCATGATCGTCACCGTCGGTATCCCCGACTCCTCGATCGCCCTTGCTACGTGTCCGACCGACACGTGGCAGACCGGTCAGACGGGGACGAGGAGCATGACGTCGACATCCTGCTCGTGGATGCGTTCGACCCAGCCGGGGAGCTCCTCTCGGAGCCGCCCGCGGGACGTTGCACCGGTGAACGAGAAGAAGGTCCGGGCGAGGTCTCCGATCCTGCCGTCATCACGGGCTTCGCGGAGGCGATCGATCGGGAACGTGACGTTTGGGTCCCGCAGGGCGGATCGGATGTCGTACCCGCCGTGGCGGACACGGAGATCCGACGTCGGGGTATCGGACGGGATCTCGGACAGTCCAGGCGTGGCCTTGAGGAAGTCGCCGATCCGCTTGGCGGCCTCTTGCTGCGTCATGTTGGTTTCACCGAATGGTTCGGGATCGTCGCCGGCGACGAAGTGCCCGGAGGTTGTCAGCATGCCGACCTTCGCGTTTGCCGCAGCCGCCGTGATCGGGGTGAACGGACCGTCGTCGAAGGAGAACTTGGGCGGTGGAGCGTCCGGTGGGGGCAGATAGCCTGCCACCTGGGCCTCGTACGCTGCTTCGATGAGCGGTCCGACGTCACCGGTGTCGTACGCATCGCCGAGGTGATGAAGGAGGGTCTGGAGGAATGTCGCGGCGTCTTCATCCGACGTCATTTTCAAGAACTTGAAGTCGAGATCGCTGCGGCTTCCGTACGAGAACGAGTTTCGGAACGCCTCGAGAGATTCGGGTGCGGTGTTGTCATCCATCGAGCCACCATACCGCTCCGGTCGTCGATCGAGTACCGCCCTTCATCGACTGTCTGGCCGCTGTTGTCTGTCGTCTGGCGTCTTCCTTGCTACATTCGACCTCATGGAGAAAGTCACGGACGGGCTGTATCAGGTCGGCAAGGGGTATCAGGCCTTCATCATCGATGGGGATGAGGGAGTCACCCTTGTCGATACCGGGATGCCGAACAAGACGGAGTACATCACCGACGGCCTTGCGGCGATCGGTCGGCGTCTCCAAGACGTCCGCCACATCGTCATCACCCATGCCCACATCGACCACATTGGCGGGCTGAGTGTGGTCAAGTCAGGTTCAGAGGCAGAGGTGCTGTGCTCTTCTGAGGACACCCCTGTGGTCCAAGGTGAGGCGCCGATGACACCGCCGCCGATGATGGTGCGGTTCCCGTTCCTCAAGATCATGCTCAAGTTGTTCCCCGATGCTGAACCGGTCGCGGTCGACCGGTTGGTCGCTCCTGGTGACACGCTCACGTTGAGTGGCGACCTGACGGTCCTTGCAACGCCCGGCCATACGGTGGGCCACCTCTCGTTCCTGCTCGATCGATCCGGCGGCGTGATGATCGTTGGAGACGCTGCCTCGGCGAACAAGAAGGGCAAGATCGTGCGTGGGTTCTTCAACG
>CAYLVM010000190.1:0-1712 GCA_964387145.1 uncultured Acidimicrobiaceae bacterium | reverse complement strand
ACGACTCAGGTTCTCACCTTCCTGGCTCGACGGGGAGGACTGGTGAAGGTCGGAGCGGCACGGCGACCCCCTTGTCGCTCGTCACACGTACTCCGTTCTTCGTCGCTGCGGCTCGCTACGCTCCACAGGATGGCGGATCAGGCGAACTTCGAGGCAGACGCGATGCAGTACGCACCACAGCTGTACTCGGCCGCGCTTCGGATGACGCGGAACCCTGCAGACGCCGAGGACGTGGTCCAGGAGACCTACCTCAAGGCATATCGGGCGTACGATTCGTTCAATGAGGGCACGAACCTCAAGGCGTGGCTCTACCGGATCCTCACCAACACGTACATCAACAAGTACCGCAAGGCGCAGCGACGCCCCAGTGAGGTCGAGCTCGGCGAGCTCCAGGATCTGTACCTCTACAAGCGCCTCGGCGAGACGTCCGGTGCCTCGGAGTCTGCCGAGAAAGAGGCGCTCGACATGTTCGTCGACGAAGACATCATCGCGGCCCTCGAGAGCCTCCCAGAGAACTTCCGGCTACCTGTCCTCTACGCCGACGTCGAGGGTTTCTCCTACAAAGAGATCGCCGAGATCCTCGACGTTCCCATCGGAACGGTGATGTCTCGGCTGCATCGGGGAAGAAAAGCGCTGCAAAGGAAGTTATGGAACCTGGCAGCTGAGCGCGGAATAGTGGAGCCAACGTGACAAGCGGATGCAACGATGCGGTCGAGTACGTGTATCAGTACATCGATGACGAGCTGACCGTGACACGCAAAGCACGGATCAAGTGGCATCTCAAGCGGTGCGGAAACTGCACAGACGCCTTCGCTTTCGAAACCCAGCTCAAAGAAAAGATTGCTTCCGCGGGAAAAACTGAGCCGCCTGCGGAACTATTTGACACCCTCAGAGCGTTACTACAGCAAGAACGCACACAACAGGATCCCGACTGCTGACGTCTGGGTCCGATATCCAGGAGATCAGCATGCAAGAGACCTCAGTCAAGGGTCACAAGTTCACGGGGGCGACCCGACCGCCCAAGACCTATTCCACGGCTCGTACGTGTGCAGCAGACAGCTGCGACACACGTCTGAGCCAGTACAACCGTCGTGAGTGGTGCTACGCCCACGCACCGACGAAGTATCCACGCCTCCGTGGACGCATCGTGAAGGCCGACGCCTGAGCAAGGCCCGGTCAAACGAACCCTGGGGAGCGTCGGTCCGCCGGCGCTCCCTTCTCGCGTCCAGAGAACGGGTCGGTTGTCGTTACGGATCGTCCTAGTCTGGCCTCCATGAAGCGCATGCACCGAATCGTCGTCGTCACGCTCATGTCCGTGCTCGTGTTCGCGAGTGCCCTCCCGGCGTTTGGCGCATCGGACACCCCAGCGGCCGAAACGACGGATACGACGGTGATCGACAACCACGAGAACCTCAAGCCCGCGGTCCCTGCACCGCCGCCCGAGGTGGTCGACGAGGAGCAGCCATGGACGGTGCGTTTCATCTACCCGGCCATCGCCATCGCCGCCGTCCTCCTGCTCGTCGGGCTCGTGATCGGCTACAACCGCAGCGTCCGAGGTCGGTACACGGTGGTCAGGTAGCCGGTACTTGGTACTTGGTACCTGGCAACTGGTACTTGGTACCGGGTAGCTCGGTAGTCTCACTGCCATGAGCAACGTCGACTGGGGAACGGCTGCGTCGGTCGCACGCCGCTTCACCAGCACCTATCCACTC
>CAYLVM010000189.1:0-1735 GCA_964387145.1 uncultured Acidimicrobiaceae bacterium | reverse complement strand
GTTCACAGTTCACAGTCGGAAACCCTGACTATCGCTGGATGCTCGCGTGTTGTCGGCAAACGGTGAACGGTGAACGGTGAACGACTGCCCCCTATCTGCTGACCCTCTGAGTACCAAGTACCAAGCACCAGGTACCGCGAGCGCAGCGAGCGCAGCGAGCACTCTTTCTCCAATTTCGATTCACGCAAGGTCGTCTCTGCCTGTATGTTGGAGCTATGGAGCTCTACGCACGTGTCAATATTCTCGACGGGAGGGCAGTTCGGCTGCCCCATGGCGACATCTCGGAGGTCATCTCACTCGATGACGATCCGATCAACCGGGCCAAGGGTTGGGTGGCCAAGGGTGCCCACCGGCTCCACATCGTCGACCTCGATGCCGCAGCGCGCGGTGACTACAAGAACCGCGAGCTGATCGGGAACATGATCAAAGCCCTCGACGTGCCCGTCCAGGTCGGCGGCGGGATTCGATCGGAAGCCGAGATAGCGAGAGTTCTCGGAATGGGTGCGTGGCGCGTCGTCGTCGGCACACTGCCGATGATCGACCAGGTGCTGTTCTGGGAGCTCAACCGCAAGTATCCGTACCGGATCGTCGTTTCGCTCGATGTCTGCTCCGACTTCGAGATCGTGACCAAGGGTTGGACCGAGCACACGGGCGAGTACCTGGAAGAGACCCTGATCAATCTGTCGTCAGCGGGTGCTGCCGGGTTCATGATCTCTGAAGTGGGGCGTGACGCCCTTGTCGAACCGCCGAACTACGCGGCGCTCGAGATGGCCGTCGGGATCGTCGACGAACCGGTTGTCGCCGCAGGCGGTGTGCGAGATCTCGATGACATCGCCCAGTTGATGAAGATCGAGGCCAACGGCAGGAGACTCGCAGGTCTCGTCGTCGGTCGTGAGGTGACCGCCGGTCGGTTCACGGTCGAGGAGGCTGCTGCTGCCCTCGATGCGGTGGGATCGTCGTTTGGACCATGGACGCGTGCCGACCTCGATGCTGCCGTGGCGAAGTACCGCAACGTGGTCACCGAATCGACCGATGCCGACGCCACAGCCGCCTTTGTGCAGTGGCTAGCCAACGGCGGAGCCGAGTAACTACGTCTCAAGAGACTTCTCGGACCGGTACCTTTCCAGGAGTACATTTTTCCCGGGGGCACAAGGAGAAGCTGTGAAGAAGCTCATCAAGTTCGTTTTCCTGGTCATCGTCGTGAGCGTCATTGCCGCGGTCGTGGCATCGGTCGTTTCGAAGAAGAAGCTCGCTCACATGTCCGATGAAGAGATTCGTATATATCTCGCGTCGAAGCTCGGTGGCAAGGTCGGTGAGGACCAGCTCGGAAGCATCCAGGATGCCGTCATTGCAGGCGTGCGCAGGGGCTCCGACGTTGGAGCAACTGCCTCGGAGTACGTCGAAGAGGTCGAAGAAGCCGTTGCAGACCTCTCCGAGGTTGCCAAGGAGGCTGAGGAAGAGGCGGTTGATGTGACCGACAAGGCAGTCGACGATGCTCCCGATGCCATCCTCGAAGTCGTGAGCGACGACGCCGACGACAGCGACGACGCGTAGATCCATCGGGGTTCACCCCGTCATCTGAGAGGGGCCGCAGCCCGGTGACCGGTCTGCGGCCTCGGCGCGCCTACACCATGGCCGGCTCGGGCCTGGGGGTGCGCCAGGTATCGAACGAGTACAGGACGAGCGCTACCCATACGACAACGAAGCCGAGCAGCGTGTCCCGTGTCATCGTCTC
>CAYLVM010000188.1:0-1821 GCA_964387145.1 uncultured Acidimicrobiaceae bacterium | reverse complement strand
GGCGTCGACGCTCTCAACGAGAAGGCTGGTGGAGTCACACCGTATCTCGTGATCATCGTCGTGGTGATTGGTTTTTCGAACGTCGTGTTGCGCTACTTCGGCCGCTTCATCGGTGCCCGTCTGGTGAACAACTACTGGCTCGAGTCTCAGTGGTACATCTACTCGCTCGTCTTCCTGCTCGGGTTCGGATACATCCTCAAGCGACAGATCAACGTACGCGTCGACTTCTGGTGGGCAGAGCAGTCGCTGCGCCGGAAGGTATCGATCGACTTCTTCGGACACCTCATCGCCCTCATCCCGTTCTCCATCATGGCGATCTGGGTCTCCTGGAGCTGGGTCACGAGTTCCTTCGTCTCCCAGCAGGGAAGTTTCACGACGTGGAAGGTCTGGCAGATATGGGAGAACAGTCCCGACCCGAGCGGCCTTCCCCGTGCACCGATCAAGTTGATGATCATCGTTGGATTCACGTTGCTCCTGCTCCAGGCCTTTGCTGAGATGGTCAAGTTGTGGGCTGTGCTCAAGGGCCACGAGGACTGGGTCGAGCTCCCGGTCGCCCATGACACCACCCCCCAGAGAATCGAGTAGGAGGACGCTATGGATGATTTCGGTGGATGGCTCGCCGTCATCATGTTCGTGCTGTTCCTCGTGCTGCTGCTCGCGGGGTATCCGGTCGCGTTCTCATTCGCGGGCACGGGCGTCGTATTCACGGTCCTGGGCCTCCTGTTCAACGTCATCGATGCGAACTTCCTGCGGCTTCTCCCCAACCGATGGTTCGGTGCGATGTCGGACTTCACGCTGTTGGCGATCATCTTCTTCGTGTTCATGGGGGCGATATTCGAGCGGTCGGGTCTCGCTGAGGAGCTCCTGACCACGATCGCGATGATCCTCGGCCCGGTTCCCGGCGGACTCGCTCTCACCGTCGTGTTCGTCGGTACGCTGCTCGCCGCAGCAACCGGTGTCGTCGCAGCAACGGTGATCGTCATGGGGCTGCTCGCTCTTCCCGTGATGGTGAGACATGGGTACGACCACAAGCTCGCGACGGGAGCCATCGTCGGCTCAGGAACGATGGCTCAACTGATACCGCCGAGCCTTGTGCTCGTCCTCCTTGCCGGGGTTGCCGGTGTCTCTGTGGGTGATCTCTTCCTCGGAGCCCTGATCCCGGGCATCATTCTCTCAGGCCTGTATGCGCTCTATGTGTTCATCGTGGCCGTCGTCCATCCCGAGAAGGCTCCACCGATGCCAGAGGAGGAGCGAACGCACGAGGGCTGGGCACTCGCCCGAAAGGCGCTCGTCGCTGTGGTTCCTCCCCTGTTCCTCATCTTTGCAGTACTCGGCAGCATCTTCTTTGGTTTCGCATCCCCGACCGAGGCTGGTGCCGTCGGAGCGTTCGGCGCTGCGTTCCTCGCATTCTTGAACCGGAACCTCAGCTGGAAGGTCATCAAGGGATCGGGACGGGCGACCGCAGACATCACCGGTCTCGTACTCATGATCCTGTTCGCATCGACGTTCTTTGCCCTGGTCTTCGACAGGCTCGGCGGCCAGGCGCTCATCACCGGATGGCTGACGGGCATCCCCGGCGGCAAGTGGGGCTTCATCATCGTGTCGATGATCGCCATCTGGATCCTCGGCATCAACCTCGAGTTCATCGAGATCACCTTCATCGCGATGCCGATCTTCATCCCTGCTGCCATCGCCCTCGATATCAACCTCGTGTGGTTCCTCGTCCTCGTGGCGATCAACCTCAACATGGCGTTCATCTCGCCGCCGGTGGGGTTCTCGCTGTTCTATCTCCAGAGCGTCGCGCCGCCCGAAGTCAAGACG
>CAYLVM010000187.1:0-1833 GCA_964387145.1 uncultured Acidimicrobiaceae bacterium | reverse complement strand
TCAGGATCTAACAATGTTGCTGCTGGTAAACTATCTCAGTGGCATCACAAACACAGTACGAACCTCATGAACTGGTTCCAATACCAGCGAACCTGCTTGTATTTAAGGGATAAAAAGGCAATCAAGCTGGAAACATCGACCCATAGGGTGTACTTTCGAACCTGACTTCAAGCAGGCACTGCTCCACGATAGCTAAGACCGTTCTGGCGTTCGCCAGACAATACGAAACCATGCAATCAGGAGCGATCGGCACAATGAAATGGGTTAAATTACAGAAGTACTGCAATATTTCCGGAGATACTGCCAATGCAGTACATGCAAGACGAAAAAAGGGGATTTGGCTGGATGGTATCCACTGCCAGGTCCGAAATAATAATCTCTGGATCAACACTGAGGCGGTGGAAAAATGGGTAGAGAACGGCACAATAGCGGTACAACAGGCACAGAGCTCCCTCGGGGAGTGAGTGTTCGTTCCCATAAGCACTCGGCTAGCATTCAGATCTATTTCTCATACCGAGGCGTCGATTGCCGAGAAACGCTGAAATTAGAACCAACAACCAAAAACATCCGGTATGCCGCTAGACTACGTGGCGAAATACTAAATGCTATTGAACATGGTGTGTTTCGATACTCGGATTATTTTCCTAACTCGCAGCGCGCCAAGCTCTTTGGTGAAATAGTTTCAAGAGCCACAGTCGGGGAACTACTGACCGACTATCTCAATCTATGTGAAAAGACGCTTCAACCAAGTACAGTTCGCGGCTATAAAGAAGTAAGTAAAGCGCACCTTTATCCGCAATTTCGTAATATCAGAATCAGAGACCTCTCTCCCGCCATGCTAAGAACATGGATCAGTGGATTACATTTAACAGCAAAGCGTGTACGCAATATCCTTACTCCTCTACGAGCCATATTGGAACAGGCTGTAAACGATGACTTTATTTCAGTCAATCCATTGGACAAAGTGATACTCAATAAACTTCTTGACCGAAAAACTCGCCATAGCACATTTGTCGTTGACCCCTGTGACAAGAACGAAATTCAAGCCATTCTCAATACAGCTCAAGGACAAGTTAGAAACCTTTTTCAGTTTGCTTTTTTTTCAGGTCTTCGAACATCTGAACTCATTGCACTTGAGTGGGGAGATATCGATTGGCTAAACAATATCATTCGGGTCACTCGTGCTGTCGTCGAGAAACAAGAGAAATCCACCAAGACGCGAGCCGGTAATCGGAACGTACTTTTACTACCTCCGGCTTTAGAGGCATTGAAAAACCAAAAGACGTATACATTTTTACAAGACGGCAGAATTTTCTTTAATCCTAAAACGGATAAACCATGGGAAACCGACTCACAGATCCGGAAGAACGCCTGGATACATGTGCTCAAAAAATCAGGCATAAGATATCGCAACCCCTATCAGACCCGTCACACATACGCCTCCATGCTTTTATCCGCTGGCGAAAACCAATGGTGGGTGGCTGAACAAATGGGGCATGAAACGACGGAAATGATCATGCGTCATTACGGCAAGTGGATACCCGACCAAAGTAAAAAATCGGGATACCAACCCATCAATGATTGGGGACAGGCTTGGAAGGAAAACTACACGGAGACTGCTCGCAGCGATTAGAAAAAATGATTTTATGCTTAATTGTATGTGCCATTCGAAACCCGTGGTTATTTGCTGTTTGACTACACCGGTCTGATGCAGACGCAGTCGGAAGGTTTTGGCAGGGTCTTTCCGGTGCGCCCTCAACGCCACGTTTTCCTCCACATCTGGTATTGCGATGGACGCAAACGGTAACGCGCAATGTTTCCTTCGTGTAGGCT
>CAYLVM010000186.1:0-1873 GCA_964387145.1 uncultured Acidimicrobiaceae bacterium | reverse complement strand
TGTCGATCGCATGGGTCGCCACCTCGCCCGGGCAGAACACCGACACCTCGATCGGTGACCCTGCGCTTCGCAGCTCGCGTGCAAGTGTCTCCATCAGGGCGATGACACCGAACTTCGCCACGCTGTAGGTCACCACCGGAGGGAAGGCGACGAAGCCACTCATCGATGACGTCGCGTTGATGTGCCCTTCCCCCTGTTCCTGCAGGATCGGCACGAAGGCCTGGATACCGTTGACGACACCGAACAGGTTGATGCCGAGCCCTCGCTCCCAGTCGTCACGTGTGGTATCAAGCACGGACCTCGGCAACGGAGAGCCTGCGTTGTTGCAGACGAGATGTACCGCCCCGAAGCATTCGAGTGTTGCCGACGCAAGCGAATCGATCGAAGCACGGTCGGCGACATCCGTCGGTACGCCGATCGCTGTTGCCCCTCCCGCCTCGATGTCGTTCACTGCATCTGCAAGTCGTTCCTCATCGATGTCGGCGAGCACGAGACGCATGCCTGCATCTGCAAAGGCATGCGCCATCCCGATTCCGATACCACCGGCAGCGCCGGTTATGACGGCGACCTTGCCATCCAGTTGTTCCATGGCATCACCCCGTACAACCTTACGCGATGGTCACCGCCCGCAGGGAAGGAAAATGAACGGTCCGCTATCTCTGCTCGGGCGGGTGTCGCCTATCGCGGATACATCGAGATGGTGTTCGGGACACGACGGGAGGTGATCCGTAGGTCGGACGAATCCACGAGCTTCGGTGCACGACGTCGGGTTCTTCGGTCCCCCTTCGAACCTGGATCCGCGATCTGACCATCGGCAACGCCCGGCAATCGCAGCAGCCCCAAGGGTTTCGCTGTGTTGGGACCTGCACGTTGTCGAGGTAGTCGACGCCGGTCTTCTGTTCTCCTTTCGAGGAGGACGGGCGAGGAGCGTTAGCGACGAGCCAGGAGGATGGGGGATTGGGGGCTCGAGTTGTTGCTTGTACCCCTTGGCTTCTCACCCTCCTGGCTCGGGGACTCGCCCGTCTTCCCTCCAGGGAGAACGGAAGAACTCGGAGCCTGAAGGCGGGTATGACCTCGTGGATCGAGGCTGAAGGGGGACGGACGAAATCTGAATCGGCATACGATGTCGAACAGCGGATCGAGGTTGAAGTGGGGTGATGCGCTTCGAGCTGCAAGAATTGCGCCATGAAGGAACAGGCCGCCGAACTCGCGACGCTCATATTCGAAGCGAACTCGATCCTCATCGTCACCGGCGCGGGGGTGTCCACAGAGACGGGGATACCGGACTTCAGAGGACCCCAGGGTGTCTGGAACACCCAGCGGCCCGTCCAGTACCAGGACTTCCTTCGCGACGAAGCCAAGCGGATCGAGTACTGGGACCAGAAGGTCGCCTCGGCGGAGAGTATCGACACCGCACGGCCCGGCAAGGTCCACGTTGCATGTGCGGCCCTCGAGCGGGTGGAGAGGCTCGAGGCGATCGTCACGCAGAACATCGACGGTCTCCACACCATGGCAGGAGTGTCACCGTCGAAGGTCATCGAAATCCACGGCACCGCCCGCGAGGCAGTCTGTCTCGACTGCGGCAAGCGTTCCCCGATCACCCCACACCTCGAAGAGTTCACCCGCACGAGAGTGCCTCCAACGTGTTCGTGTGGAGGCCTCCTCAAGCCCGCGACGATCAGCTTCGGCCAGCAACTCAACCCCGTGACGATCTACAAGGCAACGCTCGCCGCCCAGCACTGCGACCTCGTGATCGCAATGGGAACGACGCTCTCGGTGTACCCCGCAGCCGACATCCCGCTCCAGGCAGCCCGGCGGGGAGTCCCGTACGTGATCATCAACCAGGGAGCCACCGACCACGACGGCCTCTCCC
>CAYLVM010000185.1:0-1876 GCA_964387145.1 uncultured Acidimicrobiaceae bacterium | reverse complement strand
GTACATAGCGGGGGACCGTTGGAGGAAGGACAGAAGGCGATCCACCACCGCCTTTTCATGGGTGGTTCCGACACTTCGGACCACGCAGGTCGGCCCCTACCCCGGCCCTTCGGAGTGACATATGCGAGAAGATGGCATCCTGGCCCGCCGTCTCCTCGAGCTCGAAAGAGACCACCGTCCCCTCCAACGCCCTCGCTATCTCTCCCCAGTTCACAGCTGACACCAGTCGTCAGCGTGTGTCCGCGTACCGGGCTCGCGAATGCTTCTGTCCCCCCTTCAGGGGGGACGGCAGAGGAGCGCAGCGACGATGCAGGGGGGAGTATGAGCCTGCGAACACGAAGTGGAACCAACCCGCGCGAGCCTCTGCCGTGCCGCGCTCGCGGGCTCGCACTCCCCCCTCGCTCGAAGACTCGCTTGTCCCCCCTGAAGGGGGGACGGTTGTCTGTTGTCTCTCGGTACACTGCCGTCCACAACCTCATACTGACCCGAGACCGTTGGTGCCGTAGGCATAAGTCGCAAGACGCCACCGCAGGCCGATCCTCCAAGGAAAGCCCCTGATGTCTTGCGTCGGGGGCTTTGAAGATTTCAGAGTCCACCGAGGTGTGAAGTGGAAGTCCGAATTTGAGGAGGACGACACATGCCACGACCAGAAAAGGTCCAGGCGGTCGCCGATATCAAAGAGCGTATCGAAGGAGCACAGGCTGTGTTCCTTGCCGAGTACGCCGGTCTTTCGGTCAAAGAACAGCAGGCACTTCGTCGTGAGCTCCGTGCGAATGGGGCAGAGTTCAAGGTCGTGAAGATGACCCTTGCTCGTCTCGCGACTGGTGAACTGGAGATCGACTCCCTCGATGAGCTACTGCTCGGCCCCACGGGCCTTGCGTTCGCCGACGGGGATCCGGTCGGAGCTGCGAAGGTGTTGAAGGATTTCGCCAAGAGTCACGACGTGTTCGTGATCAAGGGCGGTCTTCTCGGCACCGAGTTCCTCTCGCCTGAGAGGATCGCCGAGCTTGCCGACATCGAACCGCGCGACATCCTCCTTGCGAGGATCGCCGGTGCAATGAAGGCGCCGATGGCGAACTTCGCTGCACTGCTCGCTGCTCTGCCACGCAACACTGCGTCTGTCCTCGGGCAACTGCTCGAGCTGAAGGAAGCCGAAGAGGGGTCGTCAGCCGACAGCCCACAGCCGGCGGCAGACAACGTTGAGCAGGCCGAAGACGCCGACGAAGCATCTGATGCTGATGGCGGAGAGCCGACGACCGAGAGCGCTGAGGAGGCCCCTGTGGCCGACGAGGCATCTGATAGCGGAGAGCCGAAAGCCGAGAGCGCTGAGAAGGCCTCTGCGGCCGACGAAGCATCCGAGACCGAAGACCAGACAGAGGCGACTGCCGACGCATCCCAGGATGCCGGCGAAGAAACCGAAGTTCAGGCCGACGAGGCGTCAGACGACGCCGAGGAGGAGTAACCATGGCCAAGACGACAACTGAGAAGTTGCTCGAGACGTTCGAGGAGATGTCCATCCTCGAGCTGTCCGAGTTTCTCAAGGCATTCGAAGAGAAGTTCGACGTGACTGCAGCCGCGCCCGTCGCTATCGCTGCAGCGCCTGCTGCCGGCGATGCCGATGCAGCCGAAGAGGAGGAGCAGGACGAGTTCGACGTCGTTCTCACCGGTGCAGGCGAGAAGAAGATCCAGGTGATCAAGGAAGTCCGTAGCCTCACGAGCCTCGGTCTCAAGGAAGCAAAGGCGCTCGTAGACGATGCGCCATCAGCCGTCCTCGAGGCTGTAGACAAAGAGACCGCCGAGAAGGCGAAGGAGTCGCTCGAGGCCGCAGGCGCCTCAGTGGAGCTGAAGTAGCGAAGCAGAGCTTCGCGGTACCTGG
>CAYLVM010000184.1:0-1966 GCA_964387145.1 uncultured Acidimicrobiaceae bacterium | reverse complement strand
GTGTCGAGCCAGTCGGGAAGCAACGCCGAGGGCATGAACCCGGTCGAGAGGAACAGGATCGGGAAGAGCAACACGATGCCGATCACCATCGTCACCTCGGCATTCTGTGTGCGGAGCGCAACGATGTTCGACAGGCCGGCCCAGGCCATTCCGAACAGTGATGCCAGGAGGATCATCACGATGATCCCGAGGATGCCCGTCTCGTAGCGTGCACCCATCGCAAAGGCGGTGACAATGACGACGGTTGCCTGAACGACGATGCGCGCGCCGTCTGCAAGGATCCGCCCGGACATGATCGACACCCGGTGGATCGGAGCGATCAGGAACTTGTCGAGCATCCCCTCCTCGATATCCGAGACCGTTCCGAGACCCGATTGGAACGCCGAACTCAACGCCGTCATCGCAATGATCGCAGGAACGAGGAACTGCAGGTAGGTGTCGTACGGGAACCCGGGCAGGTTCGACAGCGAGCTGAAGATCTGGGAGAACAGGATCAGGAACAGCAGGGGCTGGAACAAGGACATGAACAGCAGGATCGGTACCCGCACGGATTTGATCAGGTTCCTGCGCGCGATGATGAGGGTTTCGATCGGGACGTTCATGGCCGCCTCCGCCTCCTCGACAGCCTGCTGGCAGGCTTGACCTCTTCGACCCGCAGCCGGCTTCCGGTGTGTTTGAGGAACACTTGATCGAGGCTCGGCTCAGCAAGCTCGAGGCGGCCGATCGGCACGCCGGTGGCGTCGACGGCCCGCACGATCTCAGCGATTCGGCTGCTGCCGTCCTCGAGATGTGCCACGACAGCGTTGTCGACGGTCTTGACCCTTCCAGCACCTACCAGTGTCTCGAGAGCCCCGGCAACGCTGGCGACATCGTCGGGCCCGCTGCCCGGTCGCAGTGTCAGGGTCACCGAGTCGCCTCCGACTCCACGTTTGAGCTCACTCGGGGACCCCTCGACAACGATCTTGCCGTGGTCGATGATCGCCAGGTCATCGGCGAGCTCATCGGCCTCCTCCATGTACTGGGTCGTGAGGAAGATCGTCACGCCATCTTCGTTGAGTTCCTTGAGGTACTGCCACATAGCGTGGCGGTTCTGTGGGTCGAGCCCGGTGGTCGGCTCATCGAGGAAGAGCACCGCTGGACGGTGAATCAGGGCCTGGGCAAGATCGAGGCGTCGCGCCATACCCCCCGAGTACGTGCCGGCTCGACGGTCCTGGACGTCGGAGAGGCTGATCACCTCGAGAATCCGGAGGGCTTCACTCGATGCATCGCTCTTGGACATGCCGTGCAAACGACCCTGGAGGACGACGTTCTCGAAAGCGGTGAGGTCCCCATCGATACCCGTCGCCTGGGCGGCGTACCCGACGCGGCTGCGGACCCCGTGAGGGTCACTCGACACATCGACACCGGCAACGACCGCGGATCCAGACGTTTGCTTCGACAGCGTCACGAGGATGCGGATCGTGGTGGTCTTGCCCGCACCGTTCGGTCCGAGGAACCCGAAGATCGTGCCCTCCTCGACCACGAAGGAGATACCGTCAACAGCGCGCACGTCACCGAAAGACTTGTACAGATCGGTGACTTCGATGAGGGCCATGGAGGAAGGGTAGGCACAACGGGGAAGTGGCTTGCCGGAACGTGGGACCCGGTACCTGGAGCATCAGCAGACAGGGAGCAGACGTTTACCGTTTACCGAAGCTCACAGCTGACAGTTCACAGTTCACAGTTCACAGAACGGAAGTCGTGTCACGGCTACGACGATTCCCCCGCGTCCTGTCCACTGTCGACTTCTTGGTACTTGGGACGCGGAGAGGGCCTCCCAAATGTGGAAGGCCCTCTCGATATCTCGGAACTGCTTGGTTCTACACGCCAGCGAGCGGGTCCGGGCCGTACTCGTTGTCGCCCTTGGTTCCCTCGAGGAACCCGGTCTCGACGATTGCCCAGATCGGGCCGACGATCGGGATGAAGC
>CAYLVM010000183.1:0-2064 GCA_964387145.1 uncultured Acidimicrobiaceae bacterium | reverse complement strand
CAGAAGGCGAACACCCCAAGAATATCCAGACCCGACTCGGCCACTCCTCGATCCAGGTCACGATGGACCGCTATGGGCACCTGATGGATGGCCTCGACGAACAGACCGCCATCCGGCTCGACGCCATCGCTGCGACCATTCATAGGCGGGACACCAGCAGGGACCCGCCGGAAATCTCACTGTGACGTGTTCGAGCCTCTGACATGCAGCTACAGGTAGTTGGCCTGCCGCAGGTTTCGCTTGACCTCCCGGACGACTCGATCGATGTCGGGTACAGGTGTCATGTACGACACCAGCTCGCCCTCCCAGCGCTGCTCGTACGACTCGATGCGTTTTTCGAAGCGCTGAGCGAAGGAGTCGGGGTCGAGTCCTCGGTGCTCCGCCTTCATCTCGAAGTGGCGTCTGATCTCCGCGGCGTCGATCCCGGCTTCCCCCAGCAGGTACCAGATGTCGTACAGGTCCCGGCATTGGAGTCGCTGCATCACACACCGGAGCTTCTCGGCAGTCGCCTCAGGCAAGCCATATGTTCGTATCGGAGGCGTCTGTGGCTGGTCGTCATAGCGGTGCAGCAGAGAGCGGCTTGTGTCGCTGTCGATGATCAACTCGTCTGTCAAGATGTCGAGCTTGATGATCCGGGGCCGCGCCGTTCGTTTCGGTCCGATGAACTCGATACGTAGCTTCGGCTCTGTGACCAACGCGAGGTGCGGCAGACCGACACGTTCCTGGGTCGCATCGAGTATCTCACCGAGAACGCCAAGGGCGTCCTGCATTTCGGTGCCGGGCTCCAGGTTCAGGTCGATATCGGCGGAGTAGCGGTATTCGTTGAAGTAGCAGAGGCGAAGCAGTGTGCCGCCCTTGAACTGGAACATATCGCTGTCGGGATGGTGAGACAGCGAAGCCATGACGTGGGTGAGGACGTAGTCGCGTTCAACCGTGTCCGCATCAACACCATCTGCGTCTGCCTGCTGAGTGATACGGCCAAGTGTGATCATCGCACTACCGGCTCCGTACGGAATCGAGTGTGGGTGTGGACCAGACGACACCTGCAGCCGTATCTACCCACTCGCGGGGATCGGGTTGACGGGTATCTGCAGGAATCGGTGTCTTGGGGACGCTCACGCCCACAAGCATTTCTCGCGCAAGATCATCGAACTCGAGTATCCGGGCAAGCGATGCAAGGCGCCGAAGGGCCGGGATCGCACCGAGTTGCTTGGCAAGAGAACGCAGCTCTTCGATCTCGATGTCTGAGGATGCCGTGTCGAGGGCGTCGCCAAGAACGCCAAGCCCTCCGATGAGGTCGCTGCGACGAGCACCATCGAGCAGTGCCCGCTCGCATGTGGAAACCTTGGCGCCGTGACCCGCGCTGATCGATCCCACGGCCACCGTGGCCGAGCGCTCACGGACAACGTCGAGGGGTCGTTCGGCCAACTCGGCAATGCGTACTTGGTCCGGGCACGCAACCTGGATCACTCGCGACGGGCGAATCACCAATCCGTGATGAGCGAGTGCAGACCGATATGCGATACGGTGCGGGCGATCCGAGAACACGGCAGCAACCGCGAGGGCCGTGTCCTCAGCTGCTGCGGACGTTCCGAGTCGCCCGAGAGGCCGAATTGCGTAGTGGCCACGACTCACGCGCCCGATCAAGCCGTCGTCGACGAGTCTGCCGAGCAGGTTGACGGTCGACTGGGGCGAGCGACCAAGGATCTCGACGGCTTCTGCTGTTGAGAACGTCGATTCTCCCGCAGCGGTGAGCCGGTCGAGTAGATTCAATGCTGTCTTACGGGCCATGCGGGGTCCTCTGCCGAGTATGCACTTATTCACGGTTTTCGTGTATTCGTGCACTATTGTACCGTCGCAGACCTGCCTGTCAAGCAGCACTCACACAGACCACGAGTTGCCGACTGCAGAACCGCATGTGTCCCAGGCGTGTCCCAAGCCCGAATTGGGACGTCAGAATCCATAACCCCACACGCGCAGAATCCCTTGCACTGCAAGGGATTCTGACTTGTAGCCCCGATGGGATTTGAACCCACGCTACCGCCTTGAGAGGGCGGCGTCCTA
>CAYLVM010000182.1:0-2241 GCA_964387145.1 uncultured Acidimicrobiaceae bacterium | reverse complement strand
ACTCGCTTGTCCTGAGTCTCTGCCACACCGGGCTCGCGGGCTCGCGGTCCCCCCTGAAGGGGGGACGGAGGAGTGGGGTGTCTACGCTTCCTCCCATGACCTCTATCGATATCGCCCGGGTTCGCGCAGACACACCTGGATGTGAGAACGTCATCCACTTCGGCAATGCAGGGAGCTCCCTCCCGGCGAGTACGACGCTCGATGCACACATCGGCTATCTGAAGCTCGAAGCGTCCATCGGTGGATACGAAGCAATGGCAGCAGCGTCCGACGACCTCGGTGCCTTCTACGACTCAGCTGCACAACTCATCAACTGTCGGCCGGAAGAAGTCGCGTTCCAGTCCGGGGCTTCGGAGGCCTGGTGGCGAGCGTTCCTCGCCGTCGGGCTCGGACCCGGTGACCGTGTCCTTGTCGGCACCACCGAGTTCCAGTCCGCCGCCTTCGGCCTCTTGCAGGCCCGTGAGCGGGGCGTCGTCGTCGAACGGATCCCCGACGACGAGACCGGACGTGTCGACCTCGCTGCGCTCGAATCGATGATGGACGCATCGGTCAAGCTCGTCGGTCTCACTCAGATCGCGATGTCCAACGGGCTCGTCAACCCGGCAGCGGCGGTCGGCGAGATCGTCAAGGCGTCCGGTGCCCTCTATCTCCTCGACGCATGCCAAGCGGTGGGGCAGATGCCGGTCGACGTCGACGACCTCCAGTGCGACTTCCTCACTGCGACCGGGCGCAAGTGGCTACGAGGCCCTCGTGGTACCGGTTTGCTCTACGTCCGCAACGAGATCCTCGACGGCCTCACCGACCCCGTCTTCGTCGATGGCAAGTCTGCAACATGGACGACGACGGACTCCTACGAGCTTGCGCCGGGTTCGACCAGGTTCGAGTTCGGAGAGGCGAACCATGCCGGGAAGGTCGGGCTCGGGGTCGCTGTCGGCTACGCACTCGACATCGGGCTCGGAGCGATCGAGGAGCGTGTACGGATGCTTGCCGACCGCCTCCGAGACCGATTGGCCGTCGTTGCCGGCGTCACGATCACCGACCTGGGTCCCGACCGGTGCGGGATCGTGTCGTTCACGACGGGTCCGCTCCCTCCCCAGGACGTTGCCTCTGCGCTGCGTGCTGAGGGGATCAATACCTCGGCACCGGCGGCGAGTAACAGCCGATGGATGTTCGAAGCCGTCGGCGTCGACTCGGTCGTACGCGCGTCACCGCACTACTACAACACCGAGGACGAGGTGGACCGGGTCGTCGAGGCCGTCGACAGACTCCTCGCTCAGCCCTGAACCACCCGGTACAGCGTCATCACGTCGCCGGTCGTACCTCCGGGTACTCCGGGTACCACATCTCGGCGTCGATGATCGCTTCGATGTCATCGACCGGGTCGGCGACGCCATCGGTGACCGCACGTTTCGCAACGGCGATCGCAACGGCACGCGAAACGGCGCGAACGTCTTCGATACTCGGATAGAGCTGCCCCATGTCGACGAGAGCCTGGTCCGTCATGCGGGACAAGGCCTTTGCCGCTTCGAGGAACATCGAGTCTGTGACCTCTCTCGCACCGATGGCGATGATGCCCAGGCCCATGCCGGGGAAGATGAACACATTGTTGGCCTGGCCGACGTAGTGGGTGACACCGTCGTACTCGACAGGATCGAACGGGCTCCCGGTCGCGACGATCGCCCGGCCACCGGTCCACGCGATGACGTTTGCCGGAGTCACCTCGGTGTGGCTCGTTGGGTTCGAGAGGGGCAGGATGACGGGCCGCTCGCACGTGCTCCCCATCTGTTCGATGACCTCTTTTGTGAACAGGCCAGCCTGTCCGCTGACACCGATGAGCACGGTGGGCCGAACGTTGCGTACGACGTCGAGCAGTGTCGGTGGATCCTCGACAACGTCCCAATCATCCGTCACCGATGCGTCTCTCGCGAGCTTGGCCTTGATGCCCTTCAATCCACGCCGGTTCGACACCAACAGACCACGCGAGTCGAGGATGTACAGCCGGTTCCAGGCCTCCTCCTCGCTGAGTCCGCTGACCATCATGACGTAGGCGAGCTGGTAGGCGATCCCGTAGCCGGCAGATCCGGCTCCCGAGATGACGATCCGGTGCTTCTGTGCGACCGTACCGAGGTGGTCACTCGCCGACAGGACACCTGCAACGACCATCGCTGCCGTTCCCTGAATGTCGTCGTTGAAGGACGCTATCCGCTTCCTGTGCGTCTCGAGGTTCCGGAAGCTCGTGAG
>CAYLVM010000181.1:0-2245 GCA_964387145.1 uncultured Acidimicrobiaceae bacterium | reverse complement strand
CGAGCGGGTTGGATTGCCGGAACACGGGTCCTGCGAGGGCAGGTTGGGCCGTCCATGTGCCGCCGTCGACACTCGCCCATCGCTTCGTGTCGACCTCCGAGATCCCCCAGATGAGCAGGCTGTCGTCTCGAGAGCCGATCGAAAGCGCCAGACCCCGCATCTCGTCCGGCAAGGGGCTGCGCTCCCATGTGATGCCGTCCGATGACGTGCGTAGCCAGTTCTCAGGATCCCGATCCTCGGGTGCTACCGGCTCACCGTACCGACTCCAGAGCGGATCGCTGTCGACGGTGTAGAAGGCTCCGTTGAACTCGATGACGAGCCCGGTGATCGGAGGATCGATCTTCTGCCAGACCCAGGTTCCCATGGGGGTCTCGATCGACTGCACGGGATCGGGTGCCACTGTCGTGACGGGTGTGGGGGTCGTCGTTGGAGCGATCGTCGATGCGGTCCCGACCTCGGTGTCGTCGACGCGGGAGCGGAGGAGGAAGGTCGAACCGAGCAGGAGGAGAACGGCGGCGGCGATCGAAGCGGCGATCAGGGTGCCCTGCCTTCGGCCCCGCTCCGGAACCAGACGTGTGCCCGAATCCTGGATTCGTACGGTTTCGACGAGCGCAAGTGCATCTTCTACCGATACCGGTCGCTGCTCACCTTCGATCTGATCCGTGTACGCCCGAAGCTGGTCTTCGATGGTTCTCATGATCCCTCGACCTTCAGTCTTCGCCTCAGCTTCTTCATCGCTCGCCCGGCGTGTGTCTGGACAGACGACTTCGAGATCCTGAGCGTCGAGGCGACTTCCTCCATCGTCCAGTCGTATCCGTGGAGCAGCATGACCACGGTCCGCTGGTTCTCCGTCAGCGATACGAGTGCAAGAGGGAGACCCGGTTCGACCCAGGGGAGTTCCTCCCGGTGGACATCCGTGAGGAACACGGTGCGCTTACGGGCCATGCGTCGTCCCTTGTCTCTCCCGACGACGAAGAGGTACGCGCCGGGGTTCTCCATGGCAGAGACCTTCTCCCAGTGTTCCCAGGCGTAGGCGAACGCTTCTGCAGTGGCCTCGCGGCCGATCTCGATGCCGAGTGCTGCTGTCAACGCGCTCCGGACCCTTCGTTCGTGTTCGACGACGAACTCGGTGAACGATGCGGTGAGGGTGTCCTCTCCCACGTGTTCCTTCTGCCTCTCTACCCAAAGGAAGCGGCGACCTGTCGATCCGTACGACGCATACTCGCAGGCAGGGTGTGGCGGTCGGCAGCTATCGGATCTCGACGCCCTTGTCACCTTCGATGATGCGGCCGATCACGACGGAGCCGAGGTCGCTCGTTTCGAACGCTCTGAGGGTCGCGTCGACGTCCTCCTCAGGTACGATCGCGACGAAGCCAATCCCCATGTTGAACGTGCGGAACATGTCGCCCAACGGGACCTTGCCGAGGCGCTGGAGGACCTGGAAGACGTGCGGGACCTCCCAGCGGGATCGTTCGATGATGGCCCTCGTGCCGTCGGGGAGCACCCGCATCACGTTTCCGGGGAGGCCGCCACCGGTGATGTGGGACAAGCCGTGGGGTTGCACCCTGGCGAGCATGTTCACGACCGCCGGGGCGTACACGACGCTGGGATCGAGCAGAACATGGGCGGTCGGCGTGTCGGTATCGGGGAAGGGGGCATCGAGAGGCAGATGTTTCGCTGCGATCGCACGCACGAGAGAGAACCCGTTCGATCGGAGGTTGGGACTCGTGACGCCGACGATGACGTCGCCGGGAACGATGCGGTCGGTGTTGACCTCATCACCCATCTCAACGATGCCGAGGGCCGTCGCAGCGATATCGAACTGGTCGCGGTCCATGACTCCTGGGTGTTCCGCGGTCTCGCCACCGAGCAGAGCGATATCGGCTTCGGCGCACGCATCGGTGATCGATTCGACGATCGTTTCGACCCGGTCGAGATCGAGTTGGCCGATGGCGATGTAGTCCGTGAGCGCGATCGGCTGGGCACCGGCAGCAGCGAGATCGTCGGCGACCATGGCGACAAGGTCGTAGCCGAGGCCCTCGAGCAGCCCCGCCTGGCGGGCGATCTCACCCTTGGTGCCGATCCCGTCTGTGGACATCATGAGAATCGGCTGCTCGAAACCGGCAGGGATCTGGAGACCGGCAGCGAAACCCCCGAAGCCACCGACGACGTCCTCGGACCAGGTGCTGGTGACGCGCCAGCCTATGCGGTCGACGAGTTCGTCTGCCGCATCGAGGTTGACTCC
>CAYLVM010000180.1:0-2250 GCA_964387145.1 uncultured Acidimicrobiaceae bacterium | reverse complement strand
TTCAGGCTCGATCCACGAGGTCGAAACCGTCTTCGGGCTTCTGATGCTTCCGTCCCCCCTTCAGGGGGGACAAGCGAGTCTTCGAGCGAGGGGGGAGTGCGAGCCTGCGAGCGCGGTACGGCACGGGCTCGCGCAGGTTTGTTCCACCTCGTGCTCGCGGGCTCGCGTTCCCCCCTGCATCGCTCATGCGTCGCTCTGCCGTCCCCCCTGAAGGGGGGACTGTCAGATCGCTTCGCTTTCAGACACTAGAACCTCGCATCCTGTCATCTGTCGTCTGTTGTCTGTCGCCTGCCCATCGGCTCGGTGGTGTGACGTATCGGCTACCTTCCCCCCATGCTCAGATTTCGACTCTTCGATATCCCCGTCGGCGTCCACGCGACGTTCCTGTTCATAGCGTTGCTCGGCGCCACGTCCTATCCGGGCAACTACGTCGCTATCGCGGTGTGGACCGTGGCGGCGTTCGTCTCGATTCTCATGCATGAACTCGGCCACGCCCTTGTTGCGCGGTCCTTTGGGGCGAAGGGTGTCGATATCACCCTCTACGGCCTTGGTGGCCTGACGTCGTTCAAACACGCCCAGCCCATGTCGCACGGCCGGTCTTTCGTCATCTCTGCATCGGGCTCGGCAGTTGGTATCGTCGTGGGCGGCGCGATGTGGGCGCTCGTGCGCGCCGGTATTTTCGACTGGGCGACCTACGAGGTCGCAATCTTCGTCAACTCGTTCATCTTCACGTCGCTGGTCTGGGGCGTTCTCAACTGGATCCCGATCGTGCCGCTCGACGGTGGCCACATGGTGCGGCACTTCGTCGCCATCTTCAACGAGGAGAGGGCGCCACTGATCAGCCAGATCATCACGTGGACCGCCGTGGCGATCCTCGTTCCGTACGCGTGGATCAACGGCTATCGGTTCGCCGTTGTCATCGTGCTTCTCTTCGCGTTCTCGGGACTGCGCGAGTTCCGCGAGGAGACAGCCAGAGCGAAACCGAAGCCGACCGCCCCACCCGAACCGCGTCCCGCACCACCTGCCGATCCAACTCCGCCCAAGCCGCCGCCAGAGTTTCCGATCTGAAGAAGCTGAGGGCGTTTTCCGTTCACCGTTCACCGGGTGGCTACGCTGGCGGCGTGAGTGAACTCCTTTCCATCCCGTCGGCCGATGAGGTCAACGAACACTTCGCCGAGGTGTTCCCAGCTGCTGCCTCGACCGGCGTGCGGTGTGATCGTATCGAGGCGGGTATCGCCACTGCTCGCTGGACGTTCGACGAGACCCAGCTCCGGCCGGGGCGCTACATCAGCGGCCCGACGATGTTCATGCTTGCGGACACGGCACTGTGGTTTGCAACGTTCAGCGTCATCGGAATCGAGTCGATGGCGGTCACCGCCGAGATGTCCATCCGGTTCCTGCGTCCCGCCAAAGACGGCGACCTCCTCGCCCAAGCGACTGTTGATTCAGTGAGCAAGCGCCGCGTCGTTGGAACTGTCAAGCTGTGGATCGATGGGGAACCCGACCAGCTCGTTGCCGTCGCCCAGGGCACCTACGCCCGTCCGGCGCCCGGAGATTCGGTGAACGGTAAACGGTAAACGGTCAACCGATGGCCGATGGCCGAGAGCGTCCTTTCCCCCCTTGTGCGTTACGGCGCGACCCCCGTATACTCCGTTCTGGTTTTTCCCAGCCGAGTCCGCCGGTACCCGGAGGCGCCTTATGGCGCTGTTGTACCGGAAGAGATTCACACAAGGGTTCGGTCCCGCTGTGCATTTTGCCTGCGTGGCCGATTTTCGTTCGTCAAGAGCTCCGATACCCGGGTGTCGGGTCGGAGCGTGCCGAAGAGAGAGACATAGAGCAACGTGCCAACCGTACAGCAGCTGGTCCGCCAGGGCCGGAAGCCAAAGCCGAAGAAGCAGAGGACCGTCGGCCTCGCCGGGTCCCCGCAGCGTCGTGGCGTGTGCACACGCGTCTACACCGTTACCCCCAAGAAGCCGAACTCGGCGCTCCGCAAGGTCGCTCGCGTACGTCTCTCGTCAGGGGCCGAGATCACGGCGTATATCCCGGGCGAAGGCCACAACCTCCAGGAACACTCGATCGTCCTCGTCCGTGGCGGACGTGTGAAGGACCTTCCGGGTGTTCGCTACAAGGTCATCCGCGGAGCACTCGATGCCGCAGGCGTCGATGGGCGCAAGCAGGCCCGCTCCCGATACGGAACGAAGAAGGATTCCTGATGCGTAGGGCACCAGCGGAAGTTCGCAAACTCGACCC
>CAYLVM010000179.1:0-2270 GCA_964387145.1 uncultured Acidimicrobiaceae bacterium | reverse complement strand
GATTTGAGACGCTCCAGCACTTTGGATCGATTGGTGACTGTCAGCCGGGGTTCCACCTGGGGATGTTGTGCAATGAAAGCGCCCAGTAGATGAGGCATGAAATATTTGGCGGTGGTGATGACGGCAATGTGCAATGGCCCCTTTACCACACCCTCAAGCTCAGCTGCGGATTCACCCAGGGCCACCATTCTGCCGAGTATATCCTGGGCGGCGGCGTACACATCTCGCCCGGCAGCAGTGGGCTGGATGTGCCGGCCTACCTGCTCGATCAGTGGCAGCTCGAGGGCCTCGCAGAGTTTTTTAATCTGTATTGAGACGGTGGGCTGAGTAAGATGCAGCGCCTCCGCGGCGCGGGTATAACCGCCGAGGCGAACCACTGCCTCGAAAATTTGCAGCTGGCGCAGGCTGACATGGCGGATGAGGTTTTCAGCGGTTGAATAAACCATAGATAAAACTCTATATGTAAAATAGAAACTATTAATTTCTATTTATATATGATTTTGCCCAGAATAGCCACCACGCGGTTATTGCTACTTACCAAAATTTAAACCTGAGAAGGAGACTTCCATGCTTGACCAAACTAGTCGTTACAGCGACCTGAACCTGAAAGAAGAAGATCTGATTGCCGGTGGCAAACATGTTCTCTCTGCTTACAAAATGAAACCGAAGCCAGGCTTCTTTGACTTCATCGGCACTGCAGCACATTTTTGCGCCGAGTCCTCCACTGGCACCAATGTGCAGGTGGTTACCACCGACGATTTTACCAAAAATCTGGATGCCATCTGCTACTTCGTCGATGAAGAAAAGGAATTGATGAAGATTGCCTACCCGATTGATCTATTCGACCGTAATATCACGGATGGCCGCGCCATGGTGGTTTCCATGATGACCCTGATGATTGGTAACAATCAGGGCATGGGAGACGTGGAATACGCCAAGCTGCTTGATTTCTGGGTTCCGCCTAAATTTCTGCGCCTGTTCGACGGCCCGTCAATGAATATCCAGGACATGTGGCGGGTTCTGGGCCGTGATCTTGATAACGGCGGCATGGTGGTGGGTACTATCATCAAGCCCAAGCTGGGTCTGCGCTCTGAACCCTTCGCCGAAGCCTGCTACCAGTTCTGGCTCGGTGGCGACTTTATCAAGAACGACGAACCCCAGGGTAATCAGGTTTACGCCCCTATGCGTGAGATTACGCCACTGGTTGCCGATGCCATGAAGCGCGCGATGGATGATACCGGTCAGGCGAAGATTTTCTCTGCGAATATTACTGCAGATGATCCTTTCGAGATGATTGCGCGTGGTGAGTATATCCTCGAGACCTTTGGTGAACATGCTGAAAACGTCGCCTTCCTGGTGGATGGCTATGTGGGTGGCTGCGGCATGGTGACCCTGGCTCGCCGTTACTTCCCCAACCAGTTCCTGCACTACCATCGTGCCGGACATGGCGCGGTTACTTCTGAAGAGTCTAATCGTGGTTACACTTCACTGGCGCACATGAAATGGGCGCGTATGTCGGGCTCATCCGGTATCCATGTCGGCACCATGGGTTACGGTAAGATGGAAGGTTACGCCAGCGACAAGGTTAACGCCATGATGCTGACCGATGATGATGTTGAAGGCACTCATTTCCATCAGAACTGGGGCAAAATGAAAGGCACTACCCCGATCATCTCGGGCGGCATGAATGCTCTGCGTTTACCTGGCTTCTTCGATAATCTGGGTCACTGTAACGTGATTCAAACCTCAGGTGGCGGTGCACTGGGTCATAAAGACGGCATTGCTGCGGGCGCCACGTCCCTGCGTCAGGCATTTACCGCATGGCAGGAAGGTGTCGATCTGGTTGATTACGCCAAAGAGCATGAAGAACTGCGCGGTGCTCTGGAAACCTTCCAGGAAGATGCCGACAACCTGTATCCAGGTTGGCGCGAGAAACTGGGCGTGCATAAGTAGGCATCAGCCCATGACTGCTTCACATCCCGCCAGTCTTGCGGGATGTGAACGGTCTTCATCAAAGAAGGCAGAGGTGTCTCTGCTTTCTTTAATGAAGATCGACCCGCAACGAGGGGATAATATAATGAATGATACGCAGCAATATCTGATTCAGGACGAACCCTTTTATCAAACCACTGCGAATGAAGTAGCGCTCTATCAATCGGCCTACAATCGCAGGTTGCCGGTGATGGTTAAAGGTCCGACCGGTTGCGGCAAGTCTCGCTTTATCGAATACATGGCCTGGAAGCTGAAAAAGCCGCTGATTACTGTCGCCT
>CAYLVM010000178.1:0-2301 GCA_964387145.1 uncultured Acidimicrobiaceae bacterium | reverse complement strand
CCGACACGGATCTGGTTCTGGATCAACTCTCCGACCGTACGGATACGGCGGTTCTGGAAGTTGTCGATGTCGTCGATGCGGTACCCATCACGACCCTCGTGCAGCGCCATGAGATAGAGGATGGTGTTGATCATGTCCGTGTCGGTGATCAGGCCTTGCTCCTCGGCACTGTATGCGTCGAGCATCTCGACGGATGCATCGCCACCGAGCTTCTGGTTGATCTTGTAACGACCGACTCGCGTCAGGTCATACCGCTTCGGCGTGCGGAAGAGCGTCTTGATGAGGCTGCGAGCGGACTCGACCGTGGTGAGCTCACCCGGCCGGAGTTTGCGATACAGATCGAGGAGCGCTTCTTCCTTCGTGGATGTCGGATCCTTCTCGAGCGTGTTCCGCACGAGTTGGTTGTCCCCGAGCAACGCGATGATCTCTTCGTCGGTCTCCGCGATCCCAAGGGCCCGCAGGAACGTCGTCACGAACTGACGGCGCTTCCGATCGACACGTACGCCGATCGTCTCCTTCTTGTCGATGTCGAACTCGAGCCAGGCTCCGCGGCCAGGGATGACCTTGCACGCGTAAACGGCTCGGCCCGAAGTCTTGTCGCGCGTCTCATCGAAGTACACGCCGGGACTCCGCACGAGTTGGCTGACGACAACGCGCTCGGTGCCATTGACGATGAAGGTACCGTTTCTCGTCATCATCGGGAAGTCCCCGAGGAAGACCTGCTGCTCCTTGATCTCACCGGTTTCCTTGTTGAGGAACCTGGCGGTCACGAAGAGAGGGCGCGAGTAGTTCGAGTCGCGGTCCTTGGCTTCTTCAATAGTGAGGGGCGGCGCATCGAACCTGTGATCGGTGAGCTCGAGGGCGAGATTGCCGGTGAAATCCTCGATGGGCGAAACCTCATCGAACATCTGCTTCAAACCGGACTCTAGAAAAGCGTCAAACGATTCCCTTTGGACCGCAAGAAGGTCAGGGATGTCCTGAACTTCGGGGATCTTGGCGAATGACAGCCTTGTGGAACGCGCACGGGCCAACGCGGGTCCTCCTCATATAGGCATTGCAGCAGCACAGAGCTGGGAGCAGTAACGGGCGAATGGGTCAGGATAGCACAAATACGGGATAGCACGCAGCTAACCCGCCTCTGCTTTCGGAGAGTCGTGAAAAGGTCTTCAACTGTGGCGTGAACGATACCGCGCGACGGCCATACGGTCAAGGAACGAGGAGGGCACTTCGTGCCCGGTACTTGGTACCTCCCCTCAGCGGGCCAGGGCTTCCCAGAGGGTGATGGCTGCGACGGCGATGAACAGCCAGCCGATGGAGCGGATGAGGGTTCGCTCAGGGATCCTGCCGGTGATCCTCGGTCCTAGCTGGCCACCGATGATCACGCCGGGGATCGTGAACACGACGAGGGATGCGATCAGAGCGAAGTCGGCGTCGGGAGTCTGGAGGAAGTTGATGAGGTGCGTGACGCTGGCTGCAAGCGCGGTCACAGCGACGGTGACCACGGATACAGCGATCGCGACGCGACTTGGTATGCGGCATCGTTTGACGAGGGAGTACGAGTTCGCCTCCCCAAGTCCCGTCGAGATGAGGCCGACGAGGAGTCCCCCGATTCCTGCCCCGATTCGGCCCTCCTGCAACCGACAGAGCTCGTAGTCGTAGACCTGGTCGTCGGCGGTGATGATGCGCCGACGGATCGCCGGCTGCACGACACCGACGCCTGCTGCGATCTCTTCGTCCTCGACCTTCGGATCATGGTGGCGAATGAAGGTAACAGCGATGAACAACAGGCCGAATCCGAGTAGCAGCTTGAGCACGGTTTCAGGTGCGAACCCGGCAAGCAGCGACCCAACGACCGCCATGGGCACGGAGACCACGATGAGGCGACGAACTGCCAACCAGTCGATCGCCTTGGCCCGTGCATGGGCGATGACCCCGGATGCAAATCCGAAGACTTCGGTGAGGAGGGCAGCTCCTATGGCGATCACCGGATTGAGTCCGAGGACGATGACGAAGAGGGGCGAGAAGAACGTCGCTCCACCGATCCCTGCGCCGTTCGCGATCGCAGCGATGGCGATGGACACAGGGAACAGCCACCAGAAGCTCAGGTCCATGTCCCCACCTACCTCGTCCGTCGATACGTTGCGTTGGGGCAACGAATGGTTCGGTGGCAGTATTCCGCACGTGGTACGTATCGCGTAGTCCAGCGACGCCTCGCACTCCCCCCTCGCTCGAAGGCTTGCTTGTCCCGGGTCCTTGCCGTACCGGGCTCGCAGGCTCGCGGTCCCCCCTCGCTCGAAGACT
>CAYLVM010000177.1:0-2424 GCA_964387145.1 uncultured Acidimicrobiaceae bacterium | reverse complement strand
CCCGTCGACGTCAACGTAGGTGATGTCGTCTTCTATTCGAAGTACGGCGGCACCGAGGTGAAGCACAACGGTGAGGACTATCTGATCCTCTCGAGCCGTGACGTGCTCGCCGTCCTGGCCTAGAAGGGAATACCTATATGGCAGCCAAGGAATTGAAATTCAACGATGAGGCACGACGTGGTCTCCAGGCAGGTGTCGACAAGCTCGCCGACACCGTCAAGGTGACACTCGGCCCGAAGGGCCGCAATGTCGTTCTCGAGAAGAAGTGGGGCGCTCCCACCATCACCAACGATGGTGTGACGATCGCCAAGGAGATCGAGCTCGCTGACCCGTACGAGAACATGGGTGCACAGCTCGCCAAGGAAGTAGCGAACAAGACGAACGATGTTGCCGGTGACGGCACGACGACCGCCACGGTGATCGCTCAGGCGATGGTCGCCGACGGTCTGCGTCTCGTCACTGCAGGTGCGAACCCGATGGAGATGCGCCGTGGTATCGAGGAAGCGGTCAACGCTGTTGTCGCTGCGATCGAGGACCTGGCGACGCCGGTGAGCTCGGACGACCGCGACGCGATCGCGTACGTTGCTTCGAACTCTGCCGCAGACGATGCGATCGGCCTACCGATCGCCGATGCGATGCGCAAGGTTGGTAACGAGGGCGTCATCACCGTCGAGGACTCTCAGACGTTCGGTGTCGATCTCGAGTTCACGGAGGGCATGCAGTTCGACAAGGGCTACATCTCGCCGTACTTCATCAGCGATGCCGATCGTCAGGAAGCGGTTCTCGAAGATCCGTACATCCTCATCGCGAACCAGAAGATCGGATCTGTTCAGGATCTCGTTCCGGTTCTCGAGAAGGTGATGCAGTCCGGCAAGTCCGTGCTGATCATTGCTGAGGACGTCGAGGGCGAAGCCCTCGCAACACTCGTCGTCAACAAGATCCGCGGAACGTTCAACTCGGTGGCCGTCAAGGCTCCTGGGTTCGGAGAGCGCCGTAAGGCACAGCTCCAGGACATCGCGATCCTCACGGGTGCAACAGTCATCTCGGAAGAGGTTGGGCTCAAGCTCGACGGCGTGACACTCGACATGCTCGGTACCGCTCGCAAGGTGGTCATCAGCAAGGACGACACGACGATCATCGAAGGTGCCGGATCCCAGGGCGACGTGGAAGCACGCGTGAAGCAGATCCGTCAGGAGATCGAGAACTCTGACTCAGACTGGGACCGTGAGAAGCTCTCCGAGCGTCTCGCCAAGCTCAGCGGTGGCGTCGCCGTCATCAAGGTCGGAGCTGCTACTGAGGTCGAGCTCAAGGAGAAGAAGCATCGTATCGAGGACGCCATCCAGGCGACTCGTGCTGCAGTCGACGAGGGCATTGTCCCCGGCGGCGGTGTTGCTCTGCTTCGCAGCCAGGCTGCGGTCAACAAGCTTCGCGGCAAGACCGATGATTGGAAGGCCGGTCGCCAGATCGTTCTCCGGGCGCTCGAAGCTCCGATCCGTCAGATCGCAGTGAACGCTGGGTTCGAGGGCGGCGTTGTCGTCGACAAGGTCAAGAACGAGCACGAGGGCAACGTTGGCTTCAACGCTGCAACGGGCGTGTACGAGGACCTCATCGCTGCAGGGATCATCGATCCTGCAAAGGTGACGCGCTCGACGCTGCAGAACGCAGCATCGATCGCAGCGTTGTTGATCACGACCGAGGCACTCGTTGCTGAGATGCCTGAGGATGCCCCCGCGATGCCGGGTGGCCACGAGCACGGTGGAGGCATGGACTTCTAGGTCCAGATCCACGTGATGTGAAGAGGGCGCCCTTCGGGGCGCCCTCTCGCGTGAGAACACAGACAACAGATCTCAGACACCTCTCTTGTCTGTCTGTCGTCTGATATCTCTCTTCTACCCGACTTCAACGGAAGGTTTTACACCTTCCATCTTGGCGTATGCGGCATCGACGACCTGCGTTTCGAGGGAGCTGAGCGCTCTTGCCAGAGCGAGTTCCTCTCCGATGACGGGGATGCACGGATCCTCGGGGTTACGTTGTGCCTTTCCCGTTGCGGTGAAGTGGTCCCCTCGAAGGTCGAGGACAGTGTGGACGAGCGTGGTCATGTCGTCCTCGTCAATGCCGATCTCGATCGTGATGTGCTTGTGCATGCCACCTCCGGTGATCGGCCTGGCTCCATCTTCTCGCAGGTAACCCGTTCGCGCCACAGGTTTCGCGATTGGTGATGGGGTACTTGCTCGCGAGAGTGTTCGCGTACCGGGCTCGCAGGGTTCTTCGGTCCTCCCTTCAGGGGGGACGGCAGAGCGACGTAGGAGCGATGCAGGGGGGAGTGCGAGCCCGCGAGCACGAAGTGGAACCAACCTGTGGGTGGGATGGTGCCGTGCCGGGCTCGCGGGCTCGCGGTCCCCCCTCGCTCGAGGACTCGCTTGT
>CAYLVM010000176.1:0-2640 GCA_964387145.1 uncultured Acidimicrobiaceae bacterium | reverse complement strand
CATCGTGCCAACATTCACATGCGGCTTCGACCGCTCAAACTTTTCCTTCGCCATGACGGGTCTCCTATTCGCCTCTGACCTTGGCCACGATTTCCGTGGCTGCTGAGGTCGGTACTTCTTGATATGAGTGGAACTGCATCGTGTACGTGGCACGACCCTGGGTCCTGGACCGAAGGTCGGTTGCGTAGCCAAACATCTCCGCGAGAGGAACGAGTGCCTTGATGACACGCGCTGGGCCGCGGGAATCCATCGATTCGACCTTGCCACGTCGTGCAGAGAGGTCTCCGATGACGTCACCCATGTAGTCCTCTGGTGTGACTACCTCGAGTTCCATCACCGGCTCGAGGATCTTGATGCCGGCAGTCTTGGCTGCTCGTTGGATCGCCATGGACCCAGCGATCTTGAACGCCATCTCGTTCGAGTCGACGTTGTGGCTCGAACCGTCGATGAGGCGTGCTCTGATGTCGACGAGAGGGTATCCGGCGAGGATGCCTCCATCGAGTGCCTCACGCATGCCCTTCTCGATGGCAGGGATGTACTCACGGGGAACGTTCCCGCCCTTGACGGCATCGACGAACTCGAACCCGGAGCCAGGCTCCATCGGTTCGAGATCGATGACGACGTGGCCGTACATGCCGGATCCACCGGTCTGGCGCTTGAACTTGGCGTCCACCTTCTTGACCGCACGCTTGATCGTCTCGCGGTACGCGACCTGGGGGCGGCCCACGTTGGCCTCGACCTTGAACTCACGGAACAGGCGATCGACGATGACTTCGAGGTGGAGCTCACCCATACCGGCGATGATGGTCTGGCCCGTCTCGTCATCGGTGTGAACGTTGAAGGTGGGATCTTCCTCAGAGAGACGGGCGAGCCCGCCGCCGAGCTTGTCCTGGTCGGATTTCGTCCTTGGCTCGATCGCTACAGATATGACCGGTGCTGGGAACGTCATCGACTCGAGCTGGATGGGGTCGTTGATCGCGCACAACGTATCGCCCGTCTTCGTGTTCTTGAGTCCGACGGCGGCAACGATGTCGCCGGTCATGATCTCATCGATGTCCTCCTGCTTGGCAGCGTGCATGCGCAGAAGGCGCCCGAAGCGCTCCTTCTTGCCGCTACGTGTGTTGAGAACCGAGTCGCCCTTGTCTGCACGACCCGAGTACACCCGGAAGTAGGTGAGCTTCCCAACGTAGGGGTCGGACATGATCTTGAAAGCGAGGGCTGCGAAAGGCTCATCGTCCGACGGCTTGCGGGTCAGGAGCACGTCCTCTTTGCCGGGCTTGAAGCCCTCCATCGGGGGAAGATCGAATGGGCTCGGGAGGTACGCAACGACGCCGTCGAGCAACGGTTGAACACCCTTGTTCTTGAAAGCGGTGCCGAGCATGACGGGAACGAAGTCACGGTTGATCGTCCCGGTACGGATCACCGAGCGGATCTCCTGTGGTGTGAGATCTTCCTCCATGAGGTAGCGCTCCATGAGCTTCTCATCCTCGGAGGCGACAACGTCGAGCATCTTGGCACGCCACTCCTCGGCCTGCTCGACGAGCTCTTCGGGGATGTCGGTCACCTCGAACTCTGTTCCCTCGTCATCCTGCCACACGATCGCCTTCATCTCGACGAGGTCGACGACACCCCTGAAGTCGCCCTCAGCGCCGATCGGAATCTGGATCGCTACGGGGTTGCCACCGAGGCGGTCGATGATCGACTGGGTAGCAGCGAAGAAGTCGGCACCGATGCGGTCCATCTTGTTGATGAAACAGATTCTCGGGACACCGTACTTGTCGGCCTGACGCCAGACGGTCTCAGACTGTGGCTCGACGCCAGAGACGGCATCGAACACGGCGACGGCACCGTCGAGCACCCGGAGCGAACGCTCGACCTCGACCGTGAAGTCGACGTGGCCCGGGGTGTCGATGATGTTGATCGTGTGTCCATCCCACAGACAGGTCGTCGCAGCAGACGTGATCGTGATGCCGCGCTCCTGCTCCTGCTCCATCCAGTCCATGACGGCCGCGCCTTCATGGACCTCACCGATCTTGTACGTACGACCGGTGTAGTAGAGGATGCGTTCGGTCGTCGTCGTCTTGCCCGCGTCGATGTGGGCCATGATTCCGATATTGCGAACGGTTTCTAGTGGGATGGTGCGTGCCATGGTTAACTACCAGCGATAGTGAGCGAAAGCCTTGTTGGACTCCGCCATCTTGTGGACATCTTCGCGGCGCTTTGCAGCAGCGCCGGTGCGGTTCGCAGCATCGAGAATCTCGTTGGCGAGACGCTCGGCCATCGTGCTCTCACGGCGTTTGCGTGCGAACTCGACAAGCCAGCGAACGGCGAGGGTCTGGGCACGGCGAGGACGAACCTCGACCGGTACCTGATAGGTCGAACCACCGACGCGTCGGCTCCGCACCTCGAGGGTGGGACGAACGTTGTCGATGGCCCGTTTGAGGGTGGGAAGCGGGTCTTGCCCCGTGCGCTGCTCCACGATGTCCATCGCCGTGTAAACGATGCGACGGGCGGCGCCCTTCTTGCCCTTGAGTAGGACCTTGTTGATGATCTGGGTGACGAGGACCGATCGGTAGATCGGGTCCGGGTCGAGTTTGCGAACTTCCGCTGGTGCCCTACGCATCAGGAATCCTTCTTCGT
>CAYLVM010000175.1:0-2647 GCA_964387145.1 uncultured Acidimicrobiaceae bacterium | reverse complement strand
AGGCCGGATTCTCTGAGACCTTCTACCGCAAGATACGTGAGCTCGGGACGGCGTACCTCGAGAGCAACCCTCGACAGGTGCTCTCATAGGTCAGCGGGCGTCCACAGCGAGACGGCGAGCCTCCTTCTGGACCTTCGGGCCCAACTCCCCTGCAGCGATCGTGGGGCTCATGACCACTTCCAACCCCAGAACGATCGCCATCTCCGACACGGTCGTGACCGTCGGGTTCACGAGATTGCCCGAGAGCAACCGGCGTACGGATTCGGGCTTCCGACCAACGAGACGCGCAAGGTCTGCCTTCGTCAGGCCGAGTTCGACTCTCCTGGCGTCGATGGCCGCAACGATCCGATCGACAGCATCGATCTCACGACGATGACGCTCGTAGTGTGATCGGAACTCCGGATCGGCAAGACGCCGGGCCCGGTACTGCTCATACGCGCTGGTCATGGGGTCTCCGTCGACATGCCGATAGCGTAACATACATGTTCCGTTGCAGATAGATGTCGACAACTCGCAGCCCACAGGCTTCCCGTCCCCCGGCGTCCGCGATAGCGGTACCCATCATCGTCGTGCCACTGCTGCAATGCCGTGATATGCAACGTTCACATGCCGTGGTTCGCAACCCTCGCCATCTCCCCGATCGGCCGATTACGGGCCTCGAGATGGCCGGCACCTCGTCTCTACCGCCGTCCCAGGATGCGTGCGGTAGCCCGGGCTATCGACTCGTCATGTGCGTACGACCAGGCGCGGGCATCGGTCACGGCATCGGATGCCCGCCTGATGACACGACGGTCCTTGGTGCTCATCACCTCCGACACGCCGACAGGATCGTCGACCAGCCCGAACAGGAATGCGAGGTCCTCGAGATGCCTCCGCGGCTGCTCCAATCGGATCGCAGCCTTTGCCTTGCCAACGATCGCGGCATCCAGCCGAGGCCTCGGGACGAACATCGGATCGACATCTCCGAATCTGACCGGCACCAGCTCGGCGGCTCGCAAGAGCCCCGGACCGCCGGCAGCCTCGATCGCGACGTTCTGGCCGATCGTTCTCCGCTCCACCCTCGGCCCCGTTCCACCGGGAATGAGCACATCGATCGACACACCCTCGCGGGAGAACCGGCTTCCCTGCTCGAAGGCGTTAGCACCTTCGAACTCCAGACCCGATTCGACGAGCCACGCGGAAATCTCACGCGAGCCCGCCGTGAGGACCTTGACCCGAACGAGCACATCTGCATCGGCGGTGACACGAACGGGGGTGATCCCGGCTTCGGCACCGAGCAGATACACCATGAGCCCACCGATGAGGACCCACCCACCAGGGAACCGGTGCTCCAGAGCACCGAGCACACGCCATGTTTCGTCATTGGGCGAAGACACATCGACCGGGTCGTCACGTGCGACGGGAAACCGGTCAGACACCATCGAGGATCTCCCGAGCAACACGCACACGTCGTTCGTCACCCGCGTGATCCAGCAGGTCGACTGCAGCGACGATGGGACCAACCGCTTCCTCACCCGGCAGGAACGGCCAGAGTCCGTCGACGATGCGGGCTCTGACGTTCCCTTCCATGGCTGCGACATCGGCGTGGTAGGCGGCCGCCAGGTCCCGTACGAAGGCGGCCGGAACGTAGACCTCCAGCGAGTCCTCGGAGACGAGGGCATCGACGGCACTGCTCCCGGCCCGGACGGTGCGAGGATCCTCGGCGAGGTGACCCAGCAACGACGGATGTACGAACCACGACTCACGCGAGGCGCGCCCACGCAGACGCGGTACGAGGTCCTCGATGCCACGCTCGGACAGGATCTCAGAGAGCCGGCGCTTCTCCGACGCCGACAACCACCCGGCGTCCTTGCCTTCGGCGAGCGCAAGAATGCCCCACGCGTTGGCCGATGAGAACGGGTGGCCAGCCACCCGCTTTGCCTCACGAACATCGATGACGTCGCCGCGGAGCACCATCCACTGACGCCCGAACCGCTCGGCTCGCAGATCCCCGCTTTCGATCAACTGGCGAACCCGTCGCTCGTTGACACTCAGTTCGTCGGCCACATCTCGCACAGACATCACATCCATACCGTCAATACTACCGATATCGGTATGATTCACAAGATGTTTTGCTGCCGCTATCGGAAGTGTCTATCCATCCAGGTGAACTCCGGCACTCGACTGTCGGCGACCCGCCCCTGTCTGCCAGTCGTGCATGGATCGGCTTCACGGGGGCATTGACTCGGTCGATCCCGGTGCGCACGATGGCGACATGAAGTACATCTCCCAGGTGACGATCGAGCAGGCCACGCTCATCTCCCCGCGGACAAGCGCCTGGCGTCCTACGACGTCGAGTTCATCGACGCTACGACCTGGGGCGACGGGGTCGCCCCCATCATGAACCTGCCGCGGTCCGCGGTGTTGCCCCCGGGAGCGATCTCCTTCAACATGCTATCTACTAGTGATAGCATCTACGTATGGCATCAACTCGTACGACGTTCACGCTCGACGACGAGCTCGCTGCACGAGCACGTGAACTCAACATCAACATCTCTGCTGCTGCTCGCAAGGGCGTCACTGATGCGGTCAGGGCGGCCATGATCGAATCGGACCGTGCGGCCTACGAGCGACACCCCGAACGACCGGACCCGTTCTGGGACGAGGC
>CAYLVM010000174.1:0-2688 GCA_964387145.1 uncultured Acidimicrobiaceae bacterium | reverse complement strand
TGGAGAGGTGGCCGAGCGGCCGAAGGCGCTCGCCTGCTAAGCGAGTAGGGGGTGTAAGCCCCCTCGAGGGTTCAAATCCCTCCCTCTCCGCCATGGGCAAGAGCCCCCGATGTATCCAATCGGGGGCTCTTCTGCGTGGTGGATCCCCTTCTGTGGGCTCACTGCGGCATATATCGGACGACCAACCCTGGGTACGCGAAAAGTTTGGGGTTGATGGAATATGAGTCGAATGCTATAAAGTTATATGCAGTGGATGACATGAGAAGGCACCCCTGAGGGGGTGTGGGACACCTGCGAAAGGAGTGATAGATCATGATGGCACGATTCTTTGATCCCTTTGAGGAGATGGACCGCATGTTGGCTACGGCCGGTACCCGGTGGCGTGGCGGCGTGATGCCGCTCGATGCCTGGGAGAAGGATGGGGTCTACACGCTCCGTTTCGACCTTCCCGGTGTCGATCCTGACAAGATCGAGGTCACCGTTGAGGACAAGGTCCTCACCGTCAAGGCCGAGCGCTCTTTCGAGGACAACGTCGGGGTGAACTGGATGCTCCGTGAGCGTGCGACGGGGATCCACAGTCGCCAGATCCGTCTCGGTGACGCGCTCGACCCCGACAAGGTCAACGCGACGTACGACGATGGCGTCCTGACGGTCACACTGCCGGTACGTGAGGATGCGAAGCCGCGCAAGATCGCGATCGCATCCAGCAAGCAGGAAGCCATCCCGGCCAGTTCCTCCTGAGGCCCTTTCCACGGCAGGGCCTACGCGGGTGAAGGGGCGCTGGAAGGTCCAGCGCCCCTTCGTTCGTCTGTCAGAACCGTTATGTCAGGCTCTCGCCCACTCCTTGACGAGACGATCGAGCGTCTCGAGGGGGACACACCCTGAGCCGAGCACCGTGTCGTGGAAACCCTTGATGTCGAACCGGGCTCCCATGGTCGACTCTGCCTCGGCGCGCATGCGTTGGATCTCGATGCGTCCGATCATGTATGACAGCGCCTGGCCGGGGAAAGAGAGATACCGGTCGATCTCCTCGATGATCGAGTGCATCGTCATCGGCGAGTTGGCCGCCATGTAGTCGATGCCTTGTTGGCGACTCCATCCAAGGGCGTGCATGCCGGTGTCGACAACGAGGCGACACGCCCGCATCGAGTCTGCCTGGAGTATTCCGACCCGGTCGAGTTCGCTCGAGTAGAGGCCCATCTCGTCGGCGAGGCGCTCGGTGTAGAGGCCCCAGCCCTCCCCATACGCAGAGATGAAGCCGTTGCGGCGGAAGGCGGGAATCGAGTCCCCGAGCTCCTGGGCGATGGCGATCTGGAGATGGTGTCCGGGGATACCCTCGTGGAACGCCGTGGCCTGGACCTCGAAGGTGCCCCACGAGGTGGGATCGGTCGTGTTCATGAAGAACGTACCTTCTCGTGACCCATCTTCGGCTGGTGGGAGGTAGAAAGCCACGGCACCGTGCTGGGTTTCCTGCACGAAGCAGTCCGACTTGGGGAGCCGGCCGAACCAGTCGCTCATCGCTGCCTTCGCGGCGGCGAAAGCCTCCTCGGACTGCTTGACGACATCGGCACCGTTCGTGTGGTGCAGCGCCGGGTCGTCGCGCAGTGCGGTGAAGATGTCCTCGAGGGACGTCGTGTCGAGCAGTGGGCCGGCGATCTCGAGGTACTCCTGAGCGAGTCGGTCGATCTGCTGGAGGCCGATCTCGTGGATCTCCGCTGCCTGCATCGGGAGCGTCGTGTAGCGCTCGATGAGGCGTGAGTACACGAGGTCACCGTCGGGGAGGCCGAACAACCCGGCCCGCTCATCCGGGCGGGCAACGGGACCGACCTCGTCGCGGATGACGTCGCGGTACCGTGCGAATGCCGGCCGGATCTCGTTCTCGACGATGGTCGAGGCTCGTTCCCGCCAGTTCGCGGTAGCGGCGTCGTCGAAGCCGGCCGGCATCTGAGCCTTGAGGGAGGCGTCCTCGGCCACCGGAGATGCGAGCATGGTATCGATCTGTTTGACGGTGCTCGTGACGGCGAACTCGGCGTTGACCCGGCCCGACGCGATGCCCTCACGGAGGCGTTCGGTGCTCTGGTCGATCATGTCGGCAATCGCCGAGTACTTGGAGAGCATCATCTCGGCATGCTCCGGTGTCTCGACGGACATCTGCGGGATCATCACACGGAACGACACCTGGATACCGAAGATCGGGTCGATGCCGAACTCGGACTGGCGCATCTCCTCGATGCCGGCCGTGGACTCGCACTCGAACATCAGCGTCTCGCGTGTGACCTTGTCGTCCGATGAGAGCGTCTCGGGGTCGAACGCTCGCGCTCTGGCTGCGAAGTCGCGCAGCTTCGCGATCTTGGCATCCTCACCGGCGCGACTGACATCCTCCACGCGGTCCATGTACCGATAATCCCCCAGCATGTGGGCGGAGGACGGCTGGGACTCCATGAGGTACTCCCAGTACTCGTCGGCGAGTCGGCGCAGTTCTTCGTTCACGGTGTCTCCTCGGATTCGCAGTGGAAGGGACCAGTACGAACTGTATCGGCTCAGGCACGTCTGTTCGAGGCGACGTCGGGAACGGCGTGGTTGAATCAGCCTTTCTGTTGGACCGATTCCGCACTACCGTTGAGGTTCACCAAGCGCCCGTAGCTCAATTTGGATAGAGCGTCTGACTACGGATCAGAAGGTTGGGGG
>CAYLVM010000173.1:0-2790 GCA_964387145.1 uncultured Acidimicrobiaceae bacterium | reverse complement strand
CGGTGAACGGTGAACGGTGAACGGCCGGTGGTGTCACAGCAGCAAGGCGTTCACCCGTCACTAGCATGCGATGCGATGCCGGTACGGATACTGATCGCCAAGCCTGGACTCGATGGCCATGACCGCGGAGCCAAGGTCGTCGCTCGCGCTCTGCGCGACGCAGGGTGTGAGGTCATCTACACGGGCCTGCACCAGACTCCGGCCCAGATCGCAGAGATCGCGGTCCAGGAAGACGTCGACGGGGTCGGGCTATCGGCCCTCTCGGGGGCACACATGACCCTGTTTCCGAGCGTCGTCCAGGAGCTCAGGTCACGTGGGGCGGATGACATCGTCGTGTTCGGAGGCGGGATCATTCCAGACACCGACGTTCAGGCACTCGCCGACGCCGGCATCACACCCATCTTCGGACCCGGTACGTCGCTCGACGACATCCAGGCATGGGTCGACAAACAGTTTTCAGATTGATTGCACAACACGCTCTTGAGGAGGGCACGTGAAGATTCACGAGTATCAGGCCAAGGCCCTGATGAAGGACCGCGGTATCGCGGTCCCTGAAGGTGTCGTAGTGACGACGGTCGATGAGGCCGTCGACGCAGTAGGGACGCTCATCGAATCGACCGGGAATCCGGTCGTCGTCGTCAAGTCCCAGATCCACGCAGGTGGGCGGGGGAAGGGTCGTTTCAAGGAGTTCCCAGACCTCGGTGGCGTCACCGTCGTTCTCGACGGCATCGACGGTGGCGTCGATGCTGCTCGTGCCAAGGTTCGCGAGCTTGCTTCCAAGATGCTCGGTTCGACACTCGTCACGATTCAGACCGGGGACGAAGGCAAGACGGTCAACACGCTCTACATCGAGCAAGGCATCGACATCGCCACCGAGCTGTACCTCTCCGTTGTTCTCGATCGCTCGACGAGCCGCAACATCGTGATGGCATCGACCGAGGGCGGCACCGAGATCGAGGTCGTTGCCTCCGAGACACCGGACAAGATCATCAAGGAAGAGATCGACCCGGCGTTCGGCCTACTCGACTTCCAGGCCCGGCGTATCGCATACGGCCTCGGCTTCGAAGGTGATGCGTTCAAGAACGGTGTGAAGTTCCTCAAGATGTTGACGGCGGCTGCGGTCGAACTCGACACCGACCTCGTCGAGATCAACCCGCTGGTCGTCACGACAGACGGCCGTGTCATGGCTCTCGACGGCAAGATGTCCTTCGAGGCGAACGCCCTGTACCGGCACCCCGACGTGGTGGCCCTGCGAGATCCCTCCGAGGAGGACGCCTCCGAGATGGAAGCCAAGGAGTACGGCCTGTCGTTCATCAAGCTCGACGGGTCGATCGGGTGCATGGTCAACGGCGCAGGTCTTGCAATGGCGACGATGGACATCATCAACTACGTCGGAGGGGAACCTGCGAACTTTCTTGACGTTGGAGGGGGCGCGGAGAAGGACCAGATCGTTGCGGCCTTCAAGATCATCACCGCAGACGCGAACGTCAAGGGGATCTTCGTGAACATCTTCGGCGGCATCATGCGCTGCGACATCATCGCAGAAGGCGTCGTAGCGGCAGTCAAGGAAGTCGGGCTTGAAGTACCGCTCGTGGTTCGCCTCGAAGGAACGAACGTGGAACTCGGCAAGCAGATCATCGATGAGTCGGGGCTCAACGTGGTGAGTGCGCAGGATATGAAAGACGGAGCAGTCAAGATCGTGGAGTTGGCCCGATGAGTGTGCTGGTAAACAAGAACACGAAGGTCCTCGTCCAGGGGATGGGCAAGACCGGCCGGTTCCACACCGACAAGGCCATCGCGTACGGTACGAACATGGTGGGTGCTGTTCACCCATCGAGAGCGGGACAGGTCGAGCTCTACACAGGTGAGACGGACCACTCGGGTGTTCAGGGTCGTGACGACGCCTACAGCGTGGAGATCCCCATCTACCGCGACGTCGTCGAGGCCGTTGCCGAGACCGGAGCGAACGCAACGGTCATCTACGTGCCGCCACCGTTCGCAGCCGATGCGATCATGGAAGCCGCAGATGCCGGGGTGGAACTGATCATCACGGTCACCGAAGGAATCCCTGTCGCAGACATGGTGATCGCCAAGCGGTACCTCGAGGACAAGAACGTGCGCCTGGTCGGGCCGAACTGTCCCGGTGTCATCACGCCCCAGGAGTGCAAGATCGGGATCATGCCCGGTTATATCCACACACCGGGCAGGATCGGTGTCGTGTCGCGTTCCGGAACGCTGACCTACGAGGCGGTTCATCAGCTGACGCTGAACGGACTCGGTCAGACGACAGCGATCGGTATCGGTGGTGACCCGGTGAACGGGACGAACTTCGTGGACTGTCTCACGATGTTCAACGACGATCCTGTGACCGAGGGTGTCATCATGATCGGTGAGATCGGTGGCACAGCCGAAGAGGAAGCTGCCGAGTGGATCAAGGCGTACATGACCAAGCCGGTCGCGAGCTTCATCGCAGGCACGTCCGCGCCTCCAGGGAAGCGCATGGGCCACGCCGGTGCGATCATCTCTGGCGGCAAGGGCACGGCCGAAGCCAAGATCGAGGCACTCAGTGCAGCAGGAGTCGTCGTTGCCCCCACGCCAACCGATATGGGCTCCGCGATGCTCGAAGCCATGGGCGGCTGACAGAACCGCTCGTAGAGCGAGGCACGCAGTACGTAGCACGTGTGACATAGCTGCTCGTGGTGGATCCATGCCCCTGTCGCCCCATCGAGGGGGATGGGGGCATGGGCGCGTTCGGCTTGGGTTCTCACCTCGCTCGCTTGTGCCTGGGTC
>CAYLVM010000172.1:0-3042 GCA_964387145.1 uncultured Acidimicrobiaceae bacterium | reverse complement strand
GATGCTCGAACTGGTGAGCCTGGCGTAGCAGTTCACAGTTGACAGATCGCTCGGCTGGCGCCTCGCTGACAGTTGACAGTTCGCTCGGCTCGCTGCTGATCTGTGAACTGTCATCTGTCATCTGTGAACTCCTCACGTAAGTGGCTCGGTGCGGGTTTCGATCGTGATGCGGCCTTCGTCGATCGTGGCTTCGAGGACCCAGACGGTGAGGCTGGAGCTGAACTGGATCGTCAGCGACGTATCGGTGGCCGCGCTGGTCTGGGCCACGTACCCGGCAGACGGTGTCGCCCATAACAGGACGAGCTTCCCGTCCGAGACGACGAACGACGCCAGGCCCCCCGCAACCGATGCGATCTCGACAACGGCGCGGGCGTTGGGGCCGACCGGGTCGGCCGTCCTCTCATCGGAGCCTTCTGCGGTGCTCCCCCTGGTGCCGGCTGACTCGTCAGAGTCTGCCGCATCGTCGGCGCTCCCTTCGGTGATCCCACCTGTGGTTGGCTCGAGGCCACCGGAGGCATGGGGCTCGACAATGTCTGGTGAGTCCACCTGCACGACAGGGAGCGCAGCGACCTCAGCCGCCGTCAAGGGTCGAAGTGGTCGGTCGAGGACCTGGCCACCTGCTACCGCGACAGCACCGGAGGCCACCAAACCTGAGCCGACAGCTGCTGCTAACCAGCCGGCGACCAGGAGGAGTCTCTGCCGCATTGAAGACATCGTCGTATCCCCGTGGTTGTGACGTTTTCAACAACATGTTAAGGAGTTGCTAAGAAAGGCGCCATCTGCTTGATTGGCACCATGGCATCGGTAGTGATCATCGAGGACGACCAGCGAATCCGCGAGCTCATGGCGCGTGTGCTCGCCGACAAAGGATACGAGGTGTCGGGCGCAGCGACCGCGCTCGATGGTCTCCAGCAGATCGTGGGGTCGTCCCCCGACGTCGTCGTCCTCGACATGGGCCTTCCCGACCTCGACGGTGCAGAACTTCTCAAGATGATCCGGGCCGTCACCGACGTCCCGGTGATCGTCGCCACGGCCCGCAGCGAGGATCGCGATGTGATCAGAACCCTCAACGCTGGAGCCGACGACTACCTCGTCAAGCCCTTCTCGGTGGATCAACTCGAGGCACGCCTTCGCGCCGTACTCCGCCGTTCAGCAGTCGAGGCATCCACCTCGGTGATCGTCGTGGGCGGCCTTCGGGTCCATCCCGGTGCCAGGGTCGCGTCCCTCAACGGCACGACGATCCAGCTGAGCCCGAAGGAGTTCGATCTGCTCGTGTACCTGGCGGAACGTGAGGGGGTCGTCGTATCCAAGAGGCAACTGATGGCTGAGGTATGGCGCCAGCCGTACGGCGGTTCGGAGAAGACCGTCGACGTGCACATATCGTGGCTTCGCAAGAAGCTCGGTGAATCCGCCGCAGAACCCGGCTACATCGAGACGGTGTTCGGTGTGGGCATCAAGCTCGTCGATCCAACGTGAGGAAGCGGCTCGCCCTCTTGAGCCTTGCAATCGCCTCGCTCGTCGTCGTCGCGTTCCTCGTACCGGTCGCCGTGCTCATCCGGAACCAGGCACAGACCCGTGCCCTGTCTGCGGCAGAACGGGACGCTCAATCGGTTGCCGCGGCACTGGCCGTATCGGGAGTGACGGATCCTTCGGGTGAGATCACTCCTTCACTTGCCCGCACCGTGCTCGCCGCCTTCGGGAACCCTGAAGGATTGAGCATCATCTTCTCCGAGTCCGAGATCGTCGGGGCCGACGTTGTATGGTCCGCCAACATCGAGCAAGCGCAGCGCCCGGCTGCGTTCACCGCAAAGACGGAGGGCGGAGCCGAGGTGCTCGTCGGTGTGCTCCTTCCCGACACCCCCGGGGGCGAGCATTCGATCGTCGTTCGGGCGTTCGTCGCCGATGCCGAGCTCACGGCCGGTGTTCCCGTTGCATGGGCGATGCTGATCGGACTGGGGATCTTCCTCGTCGGTGTGGCGATGTTTGCAGCGGACCGTCTCGGCCGCTCGATCGTTCGCCCGGTCATCGAGCTGTCGGACGCGGCGCACCGGCTCGGCGACGGCGACCTCGAGGTCCGAGTCGTGCCGGACGGTCCCGATGAGATCGCTGAAGTCGGTGAGGCGTTCAACACCCTCGCCGGAAGACTCGACGCTCTCCTCGTCGCCGAACGAGAGTCCGTTGCCGATCTCTCGCACCGTCTCAGAACGCCACTCACCGCGCTCCGACTCCAAGCAGAGATGCTCTCGGACCCGATGGAGAGCGCCCAGCTCAAGGCGGACATCGACGACCTCGAACGCGCCGTCGACGAGCTCATCCAGACAGCACGATCGCGTTCGGTCGCAGGATCACCGATCGAAACGGTCGATCTTGGTGAGGTCGTACGCCACCGCTCCGGATTCTGGAGGGTTCTCGCTGAGGAACAGAATCGATCCACCACAGCGCGCGTAGAGTCCGGCGACCACCCCGTCGCCCTGCCGAGATCCGATCTCGGCGCGCTCATCGACGTCCTCATCGAAAATGTGTTCGCACACACACCCGAAGGCGCCGGCTACCGCATCGTGGTGCGGGCACATGGGGAAGGTGGCCACTCGCTGACGATCTCAGACGACGGCGACGGCTTCGCAGATCTCGGCGTGATGCAGCGAGGGAGAAGCGGCGCAGGTGGCACTGGACTCGGCCTGGACATCGTCGTAAGGACGGCCGAACGCACCGGTGGAGGCATCCGGATAGGCACCTCAGCCACGGGAGGTGCCGAGATCGAGGTCGTCTTCGGGTCGTCGTCGCTCGACACGACGACGAGTACAAACGATGGCCGGTTCGACCACGGCGTCGCTCGACGCCCCGAGAGCACGATTCCACGGGACTCCTGAGTCGTGCCAGAATCGACAGTGAGAAGCAGGAAAGGTTCCATGGCCAAGATAACCGTGCCCACGACGATCAGCGACCCACCGGCGGCGTACCCGGCCGAGTGGGAACAGGATGCGGTGCTCAAGGATGGCGGCACGGTGCGCATCCGTCCGATCGTGCCCGACGACACCGATG
>CAYLVM010000171.1:0-3060 GCA_964387145.1 uncultured Acidimicrobiaceae bacterium | reverse complement strand
TCTTCCGTCCCCCCTTCAGGGGGGACAAGCGAGTCCCCGAGCGAGGGGGGACCGCAAGCCCGCGAGCCCGGTACGGCAAAGACTCAGGGACAAGCGGGCACCGCGAGCCCCACCCCTCTTCCGTCCCCCCTTCAGGGGGGACAAGCGAGTCCCCGAGCGAGGGGGGACCGCGAGCCCGCGAGCCCGGTACGCGAAGACCCCAGCAACAAACAAGCCCCCGAACCGCTGGAGGATGGAGACCCGTACCCCTTGAACCGGCCGCGTGTTCTTTGATATCTCTTGCCCATGGGGCGACCACCCTCCCGGAAGATCCGTTTCGCACGGGCGAACCGCAAGGACCCGACGCTTGCCGAAGTCGCTCTGTGGCAGGAACTCAAGGGGTTGGCGCTTGGTGTCCGGTTCCGACGACAGGACCCGATCGGTCCCTACATCGCCGATTTCTCGTGTCGACTTCACCGTCTCATCATCGAGACCGACGGCGAGTCCCATGTCGACCCCGAGAGCGACCGTATCCGTGACGCCTGGTTCGGTGCCAATGGATGGTTCGTGCTTCGCTTCGACGACAACGACGTCCTCGTTCACATCGACGAGACGATCGCCCTGATCATCGATGCTCTCGACGATCCCAGGAGCGTCGTCAACCCCCTCAACCTCCCCGACTGAACCGTGTCCTTCCGATTCGGCCTTCTGCCGTCCCCCCTTCAACCTCAATCCACGAGGTTGAACCCGTCTCCAGACTTCCGATTCTGCCGTCCCCCCTTCAACCTCAATCCACGAGGTTGAACCCGTCTCCAGACTTCCGATTCTGCCGTCCCCCCTTCAGGGGGGACAAGCGAGTCCTCGAGCGAGGGGGGACCGCGAGCCCGCGAGCCCGGCACGGCAAAGACCGGTCGCTCCCCCTTCGTACCCGCAGGCTCACCCTCCCCTGCATCGCTCCTCCGTCGCTCTGCCGTCCCCCTTCGAAGGGAGGACCCCAGACCGGGTGTCAGTCGGGGGTGTCCTCGGGGTCATTCACCGCGATGCCCTCGGTTCGTGCAGCTTCGATCTTGTCCGTCGTGAGTTGTGGGGCTGCCCACAGGAACACGACGAACAGGGCTGCGGCTGACACGAAGTATGGAACGCGTAGCGCCGTGATGCGGTCGACACCGACCATCTCTGCGCCGCTCACGACCAGTCCGCCGATGGCGAGTCCGATCGGCATCATCCCCCACGCAAAGAACCGGTAGACGCTGTTGACCCGACCGAGGAGGTGGTCGGGGATGATGGTCTGGCGCAACGACACGGTGATGACGTTCCACAGGACTCCGGTAAAGGAGGTGAACACGAACATCACGGCGGCGATCATCCAGTGGGTTGCGAATCCCACGATGAGTGCCGAGAGTGTCTGGACGATGAGTGTGATGTACAGCGACGTCCCGCTGCCGACCTTCTCCGAGATCTTCGGTGCAAGGACCGATCCGAGCACCCCACCGATGGCACCGGCCATCATGAGGAAGGCGAACGTCGTCGTCGTCACGAGCAGCACCTCTTGGGCGAAGAGCACCATCGTGGCGAACATCAGGGCGAACAGGCCGTTGATCAGACCGAGGATGATCGCCATGGGGCGCAGCAGCGGGTGTGCCCAGAGCCACCGAACGCCCTCTTTGATCTCGTCCCAGAAACCGGCTCGCTCCTCGCCTGCGAGTTCGGCTTCACTCTCGACCCGGAAGACACCGGTGAGGGCGAAGATGAGCGCCGCAGAGATGGCGAACGTCCCGGCGTCGAAGAAGAACGGGACGGCGAAGGCAACGGCGATGAGCACGCTCCCGAGTGGTGGCCCGGCGAACTGGTTCATCACCATCTCGGCGCCCCACAGGCGCCCGTTGGCTCGTTCGAGGCCCTCGGGTTCGACGATGGCGGGCAGGATCGTCTGGGCAGCATTGTCGTAGAGCACCTCGGCGAACCCGAACAGGAGCGCCGAGATGACGAGGGTGACGTACACGGCGACGTTCGACTCGACGAGCGCCCCCGATGCGATGTCATCGGGGGACGGGAGCACATCCTGGTTGAGGAACACGACGACGGCGACGCCAAGGGTCAGGGCGGCGCGGAACATCGACGTCGACGTCATGATCTTGCGTCGGTCGACACGGTCCGTGATGACACCGGCGGGGAGGGTGAACACAAGCCATGGGATCCTCTGTGCAATGGCGATCAGTGCGATGAGTATCGGGTTGCGGGTGACCGCCGATGCCAGCCACGGGTAGGCGATCACCGCCACGCCGTCGCCGAGGTTCGACACGACGCTTGCGGTCCACAGCTTCCAGTAGTTCGTTCCGAGACGAACCTTGTCTCCCTGGACGGTCGCTTTGGCCTCGGGGCCTTCAGACATCGTCGTCCTCTTCGGCGAACACAGCATGGTCGGTCGGGTACACGCCTACGAGCATCCCGTACACGGTGTCGCCCTCGCGGGGGAGTTCGATGAACTCCTCGGCCAGTTCGAGGATCCGTTCGGAGAACTCGACGGCACGCTCGAGCGGGATGCGTGCCACCCTCGAGGTGAACAGCGGCAGCGGATGCCCTTCGATGCGCACCATGGAGCGCAGCGCATCGTGGACGAACCACAGCGGGTCGTCACTGTCGAGCGGCCCGACGAACTTGATGGTGCGCCCGACCCTCCCGTAGTACTTCTCGGTCATCGCACGGACCTTGTTCGTGCGCACCACGCGTACCAGGCCTGCATCCTCGAGGACCTTCGTGTGATACCCGATCGTCCCCTTGGGTTTCCCGAGTGTGTCGGCGAGCTGGCTCACCGTGGCTGCCTTCTCGAGGAGAAGGTTCAAGATGTCCATACGGGTGTCGTTTGCAACGGCCTTCATCTGGGCGGTCGTCGATGCTTCGACGAACTCGTCGAGGTCGTAGTCGAGGACGTGGCGGTCGTCAGGTGCAACGGGTTCAGGGTGCGGCATCAGATGCCCTTCCGTCGGGGTTTCCCGTATGGTCGACTATTCCCGACCATTTGTCAACCGTCCCCCCTTCAGGGGGTGTCGCTTTACTGGCTGTGGCAGTGGGACCGGGCGG
>CAYLVM010000170.1:0-3153 GCA_964387145.1 uncultured Acidimicrobiaceae bacterium | reverse complement strand
GGAAGAAGAAGAACTCATGTCCGAGCATCTCCATCTGCAAAGCAGCTTCCTCGGCCGTCATCGGTTTCATCGCGAACCTCTTGGTCCGGACGATCCCAGCGCCACGGTCATCTTCTTCATCGGGTCGTCCATCGACCTGGTTGAGACCTTTGTTGGGAACTCTGTTCCGCTGGATCAGTCGCTCTTTCAAGCGCCGTAGCTTGCGTTCATACTTGTCGGTGGCAAGGTCGATCGCGGCACGCGGATCGGGTGCCTGAGCTTCGACGCGCACGATGGTCCCTGCGGCTTTCGAGGTGATCTCGACCCGGAAACGCTCGTCGGCAAGTCGAGGGTTCTGGTGCTCTGTGAACTCGACGTCGACGCTCCCCCCGTCATCGAAGATCCTTCCAGCATGCCGCACCTGATCCTCTGCGATCTTCTTGATCTCATCCTGTAGCTGCATGTTCCTGCCGTGGATGCGAACGGTCACCCGCGCTCCTCTCTGTCGGGAATCCCATGTGAGCGCGCGCTGTACGCACGGTCTCGTACACGGGAATCGGTCCTGGGGTGGCCCAACGCGGCTGGTGACCGGTCAGCGTTCATCTGACGCTCGGTCGCCACGTCACCTCCCAGGTTCGGGACCTCTTCGGTTCCTCCTCTGATTCTACCTGCTGTCGTGGCAACGAGGACGGAGAACTTCGTCGGGGCGATCGCACGTCCGCCCGAGAGGGCGGTGGCGCCGGTCGTGCACACGTCGTCGACGAGAACGACACCGTCGGGAAGGTTCGTCGGGGCGTAGAACGAGATCGGTTTCCTGGTCTCCCTCGATGCTCCCGCTCGCCGCCTCCACCACACGGGAGCTTCGAGCGCTCCCGGTGCCACCGGCAGACCGGTGAGCGTGGAGAGCGCCGTTGCAAGGACGACCGCCTGGTCTATGCCGTAGATGACCCGACGACTTCGCGAACGTACGACGGGGACGAGCACCGATGCATCGCCTGGCAGGCGCGCTGCCATCGCTCCTGCAAGAAACCGACCGGCAGCAACGCAGCGCCGGTACTTGAGATTGTGAACGAGTCGAACCGCAGTACCCGTGTGCTGGAACGCCACGCCAACCACAACGTCGCCGAGGACACGGTCGGATGCGACCACGAGGTCGCGCTCACACGCTGAACACAGGGGCCTACCCGGCCGAGAACATGCAAGACAGAGCATGGACTCAAGGTATCGCCCGGCAGTGACAAGAACCGTGGGCGTTCACCGTTCACCGTTTACCGGATCGTCGCTCGACGTCTCCGGTGCCAACGACGGACATCGGGCACGAGCGATCCCGCCACCGTGTTCGGAAAACGGAGAACGGTAAACGGCCGAGTTCGGTCTTCAGCGAGCTCGGCTCACGTTCCGTGCTGCCAGGAAGAGAGGTACTCGACCTGCTCGTCGGAGAGGATCTCGAGGCCTCCCCCAAGCGCCTTCAGCTTGAGCCTGGCAACTTCGTCATCGAGGTAGTCCGGCAACGTGTAGACCTTCGCTTCGAGCGTGTCTGCGTTCTGGATGATCCATTCGGCGGCGAGCGCTTGATCCGAGAACGACATGTCCATCACGTCTGCAGGGTGACCTTCCGCTGCTCCGAGGTTCACCAGCCTGCCCTCCGCAACGACGTAGATCCGTCGCCCATCGGGGAGTTCGAACTCTTCGAGGTTGTCACGAATCACCCGACGCGACACTGCCATCTCGTCGAGTGCGACGAGATCGAGCTCGACGTCGAAGTGCCCGGCGTTGGCCACGATGCTGCCGTCCGGCATCTTCGCGAAGTGCTCGCCCCGGAAGACATGGATGTTGCCCGTTGCCGTTATGAACACGTTTCCGGCTTCGGCGGCGTCGTCGGCCGTCAGGACCCGGTGGCCCTCCATTGCAGCGGCGACCGCCCTCACGGGATCCGACTCGACGACGATGACATCGGCACCGAGCCCCTTGGCCCGGGTCGCAATACCCCAGCCGCAGTCGCCGAACCCTGCCACGACGACCCGTCGACCGGCGAACAGGATGTTGGACGCACGCAGGATTCCGTCGAGGCTCGACTGGCCGGTGCCGTGGCGGTTGTCGAAGAGGTGCTTTGTCGCGGAGTCGTTGACGGCCACGATCGGGTATCGCAGAACCCCCTCTTCGGCCATGGCCTTGAGGCGGATGACTCCGGTCGTGGTCTCTTCCATCCCACCGATGATGGGCTGGTCCTTCCGTTCCTTGTGCAGGACGGTCGTCGTGTCCGCACCGTCGTCGAACACGATGTGCGGGTTCGTGTCGAGGATGGCGTTGATGTGCTCATAGAACGTCTCGGCCGATTCGCCGCGAACGGCGTAGGTGGAGATACCTGCATCGACGAGAGCAGCGGCGACGTCATCCTGGGTGGAGAGCGGATTCGACGCGCACAGCACGACCTCGGCTCCTCCGGCGATGAGCGTGAGCACGAGGTTCGCCGTCTCGGTCGTCACGTGCATGCACGCAGCAATGCGGTACCCGGCAAGAGGCTGCTCTGTCACGAAACGCTCCCGGATCGATTCGAGAACCGGCATCCGACGCGCTGCCCACTCGATGCGTAGGTGCCCCTTTTCCGCCAGGGCGATGTCGGCGATGTCGTAGTCCATCCGTTCCTCCAGAGGTGAGCGGCCGCGTGTGCTCGGCAAGGGTACCGTCGGACGGAACGTCATCTTCGGACACACCTCTTCTACGCTTAGCCAGACATCGATCGACGAATACGGAGCCACCGATGGCAACGAGGACCGACAAGCCGTGGGGGTACGAGCTCCTGTGGAGTCACACCGAACACTACGCGGGAAAGATCATCCACATTGATGCCGGAAAGCGGCTGAGCCTGCAGTACCACAACGACAAGTGCGAGTCCGTGCTCGTCACCTCCGGAACGCTGCTCCTGCATCTTGGTCGAGGGGACGACGCCCGTGTGGTTCGCCTCGAGGTTGGCGAATCACGTGACATCCCCCCGGGGGACATCCACCGCTTCGCAGCACCCGACGACGGCAGCGTCGAGATCATCGAGGTCTCGACACCACACCTCGACGACGTTGTGCGGCTCGAGGACGACTACAACCGGGCGGGCTGACGCCGTCCCCCCCTTCAGCCTCGATCCACGAGGTCGAAACCGTCTTCGGACTTCTGATGCTT
>CAYLVM010000169.1:0-3190 GCA_964387145.1 uncultured Acidimicrobiaceae bacterium | reverse complement strand
TGGTCGTCACGAGTGCTATCTGTGGGATCTGCCCGGCAGGATGCTGGGTCGACGTCGGCGTTCGCGACGGCGAGCTCGAGACGATCGCACCAAGCAAGGGCCACCCACTCGGGATGCTGTGTCGGCGGGGTGCGCATGCGAGGGATATCGTGTACTCACCAGACCGGCTTCGCCACCCGATGAAGCGTGTCGGGCCCAAAGGAACGCACGAGTTCGAGCCGATCTCGTGGGACGAGGCGTACGACCTGATCGTCGAGAACCTCGAACGGATCAAGGCAGAGTCGGGTCCCGAGGCAACAGCGATCTACACGGGGCGCGGAGCGTTCGAGCTGTCACTGTGCGACATGTATCAACCACAAGAGGCTCCCGTCTCATCGGCCTCGAACGTGCTGTTTCCCTTCGGATCACCCAACACGATGGGTGTCGGTGCGCTGTGCTACGTCTCGTTCGCGATCATCGCTCCCCACGTCACGATGGGTCGGATGCTCATCGACATGTTCTCGGACGTCGAAAACGCAGAAATGCTCGTGGTCTGGGGAGCCAACCCGGCCACCGACTCTCCTCCCCTCGACATGGTCCGACTCGAATCAGCGGCGGCTCGGGGGGCAGACATCGTGGTGATCGACCCCCGACGTACCGAGACAGTCGAGCGAAGTAACGCCCAATGGATCCCGCTCCGCCCCGGCACCGATGGTGCTCTCGCCCTCTCCCTCATCGGTGTACTCATCGACGAGGATCTCTACGACGACGACTTCGCCGAGAGCTGGTGCCACGGATTCGACGAGTTGCGCAGCTACATCCAGCACTTTTCACCCGACGTCACCGAGGCCATCACAGGAGTTCCCGCCGACACGATTCGGGACCTTGCCAGGCGCCTTGCAGCGGCTTCGGGTGCCTGTCCGTTGATGTACACCGGCCTCGAGTACTCCAACAGCGGGATCCAGGCGATCCGTGCGGTGCACACACTCTTCGCTCTGGCAGGCCAACTCGACGTGCCGGGCGGCATAGGCCTGGCAATGCCCGACACGCACTTCCCGATCAATCGCTCATGCAACCAACCGAACCCGGACGTGACCACAGCGGTGGGCTTCGACAAGTTCCCGCTCTACTCCAAGTATCGCGGTGAGGGTCACGCTTCGAGTCTGGTCGACGCTGTGCTCCATGACGACCCCTACGCGATCAAGTCGTTGATCATCCACGGTGCATCCATCTTGACCTCCTGGCCCCAGACACCCATCTGGGAGGAGACGCTGTCCAAGCTCGACTTCGTCGTCTGCATCGACCGCACACTCACCGCCGATGCCCGCTACGCCGACGTCGTGCTGCCGGCGACCACCATGTTCGAGATCGACTCGTACATGACGTACGGCCCCATGTTCCGGTTGCGAGAGAGGGTCATCGACCCGGTCGGAGAGGCCCGCAACGACTACCTGATCATGGCCGAGCTCGCCGACCGCCTCGGCTACGGACATCTCTTCCCCGCGACCGAAGATGCGATGATCCGCCGCGCGCTCGACGGCTCCGGGTACACGCTCGAAGACGTGCAGGAAGCCGGGGGATGGGTGAAACTCCCAACCCCGATGATGGAGTACAAGAAGTGGCAGAAGGGTGGGCTGCGCCCCGACGGCACTCCGGGCTTCGATACACCGACGGGGAAGTTCGAGATCTGGTCCACGATCCTCGAGGAGTACGGGTACGAGCCGCTCCCGAAGTACACCGAGCCGACGGAGGGGCCCATCGCCGAGCCGGACCTCGCCGTGGAGTACCCCCTCGTGTTCAACTCGGGTGCACGACCACACAACGACTTCCGCTCTCAGCACCACAGCATCCCCGACCTCGTCGTCGATAGCCCCGAGCCGATCGTGGAGATCAACGTGCATAATGCTGCCGAGCGCGGGATCGCTGCCGGTGACCTCGTGGAAGTCGTGACACGTCGCGGTGCAGTCACGTTCCGCGCCGTGGTCACCGACCGCATCGTTGAGGGTGCGATCGAGGCCAACATGGGTGGCGGAACACCGGTCGGGCCGGTGTCGTGGCAGGAGTGGAACGTCAACGTCCTCACCGATCTCGGCAACTACGACGAGATCTCGGGGTTCCCCGTCTATAAGGCGCTCCTGTGCAGCGTCATCAAGATCGCGGAGGGCACCGGGGCCACCCGCAAGGATGGGCACAGCCTCCATCCCGATCTGGCGGTGCTGCCTACACGAAACAATGGTGAGCGGCCGCGGATCTACCTCGACAACAACGCTACGACGCAGATCGCCGAGGAAGTGCGGCAGGCCATGACGCCGTACCTCGGCACCTTCCACGGCAACCCCTCGAGTATCCACCGAACAGGCCGCGACGCCAGGCAAGCAGTGGTCAAGGCACGGCGGCAGGTCTCACGACTCATCAACGCACGTCCACGTAGCGTCGTCTTCACCGGGGGCGGCTCGGAAGCGGACAACCTGGCACTCAAGGGTGTTGCCTTCCGATACGCCGACAAGGGTCGTCACCTGATCACAACGACCATCGAACACCCTGCAGTCCTCCAGACAGCGGCGTTTCTGGAACGCATCGGGTACGACGTCACGTATCTCACGGTCGACGAGTGGGGACGGGTCGACCCCGGAGAACTCGGCAAGGCGATACGCAACGACACGATCCTGGTGTCGATCATGATGGCCAACAACGAAGTCGGCACCCTCCAACCGATCAAGGAGCTGTGTCGCATCGCCCATGATCGTGATGTGCTCTTTCACACCGATGCCGTCCAGGCGGCGGGGAAGATCCCCGTCGATGTCGAGGATCTCGATGTCGACCTCCTGAGCATCGCAGCACACAAGTTCCACGGGTCCAAAGGTGTCGGGGCTCTCTATGTTCGCAAAGGTGTCGAACTCGAGCCACTCATCCATGGCGGCCAACAGGAACGACGGTTGCGTGCGGGCACGGAGAACGTCCCTGGCATCGTGGGAATGGGCAGGGCAGCGGAGCTGGCACCTGCGTGGGTCAGAGATGGTGGCCGACTGGCAGCGTTGCGGGACCGCCTCGAGGCGGGTATCACCAGCCTCTTTCCCACTGCCGTACTCAACGGTGACCCAACCCATCGACTACCCAACACGCTCAACCTCACGCTGCCCGGGCTCCGCGGCGAATCCCTTGTGGTAGCGCTCGACCAGCACGGCGTCGCCCTCTCGTCGGGATCTGCCTG
>CAYLVM010000168.1:0-3222 GCA_964387145.1 uncultured Acidimicrobiaceae bacterium | reverse complement strand
GAACCGGAAGTCTGGAGACGGGTTCGACCTCGTGGATTGAGGCTGAAGAGGGGACGGAAGGAAGCTGAATCGGTAGGGGACGGTGAACAGCGGATCGAGGTTCGAGGGTGGCGCGAGCCGTTCGGTTACCCCGGAACCGAACGGGTGTCGAGTGGAAGAGATCTGTGATCTGCTACCTCCACCCCCTGTAGCCTGCTGGCCATGAGTGATCTGATACAGCGCCGCCGCCGTGTGTTCTCCACGGTTGCGTGGGCGACGCTTGCATTCAACGTGCTCGTGATTCTCGGCGGGACGATCGTGCGAGCAACGGGATCCGGTGACGGGTGCGGTGACACGTGGCCCAAATGTGGTGACCAGTTCGTACCACCCAACGCAACGATCGAGACACTGATCGAGTTCTCGCACCGAGCATCCTCGTTCCTTGCCGGACTCGGAGTTCTTGCCGTTGTGATCCTCGCTCTCTGGTTCTTTCCGAAGGGAGACATCACCCGGAAGGCAGCGGTCGTCTCCGGCGTCCTGTTGATCGTCGAGGCGTTGCTCGGTGCAGCGCTGGTGCTCTACGGGTGGGTGGATACCGATATCTCTCTAGGTCGGATGTTCGTGGTTCCCCTTCACCTCACGAACACCTTCCTGCTACTGGGGGCCTTGACCTTGACCGCATGGTGGGGAAGTGGGTTCCCTGCCCCTGTCAGGCCGCTGCGAAGGGCGACCGTTGGATGGCTTGGTGCCGGGGCACTCGTCATCATCATCCTCGGGGCGACGGGTGCACTCAACGCTCTGGCAGACACGATCTTCCCGTCGGAGTCGATCACAGGGGGCCTTGCAGACAAGTTCGGCCCGACGGCCCCGCTCCTCAGCAAGCTGCGGGTCGTTCATCCAACGCTCGCGATCCTCGGTGGCCTCTTTGTGGGATGGGTTGCCGCCCAGCAGACCCGTTTCGCTTCAGCGCGAACGAAGCGTCTCTCCGCGGCCGTCAGTGTGGCGGTGCTGAGCCAGTTCTTCATCGGTATCGCGAACATCTTCCTGCTGACACCGCTTGCTATGCAGGTGCTTCACCTCATGGTCGCCGACGTCTTGTGGATCGTGTACGTCGTGTTCGCTGCATCCCGCGTTGGTGACCGTGTCGAGGCGAAGCGCACCAAGGCGGTAGCTGTATGAGTAGGCGATCCGGCGCGGAGGAACGTGTTCCGTCGACGCTTGGAACCTATATCGAGTTGACGAAGCCCCGCATCATCGAACTCCTTCTCGTAACGACCGTTCCCGCGATGGCGGTTGCAGCCGGTGGCTGGCCCGATACGTTGCTCGTAGTCATGGCGCTCGTTGGTGGATCGCTGTCGGCGGGTGGAGCGAACGTGATCAACCAGGTGTACGACCGTGACATCGACCGGATCATGAAGCGAACGAAGTCCCGTCCCCTCCCGACAGAGCGTGTCACTCCGAAAGCCGCAACCATCTTCGGGATCCTCCTCGGGATCGCAGGTTTCGTCGTGCTGTGGTTGGGGACCACACTCCTTGCTGGCCTCCTGTCGCTCGTCGCTTTCGGGTTCTACGTCCTTGTGTACACGATGGTGCTGAAGCGTTCGAGCACGCAGAACATCGTGATCGGTGGGGCCGCAGGAGCGGTCCCGGCGCTCATCGGGTGGGCGGCGGTCACCGGGGACCTGTCGATGGCTGCGTGGGTGATGTTCGCGATCATCTTCTTCTGGACGCCCCCACACTTCTGGGCGCTGTCGCTCAAGTACGCCGACGACTACCGGGCGGCCGACGTCCCGATGCTCCCGGTCGTGGCAGGTTCCAGGGCCTCCTATGAGCAGATCCTGTGGTACTCGTCGGTGACCGTAGGCGTAGCGTTCCTTCTGGTACCCGTTGCAGGTCTCTCGTGGATCTACGGGGTGACCGCGGTCGTCTTTGGACTCCCGATGGTTGCGATGCCCATGAGGCTCCGCTCCGGGCAACTGCACCCGATGAAGTACTTCGTCTACACGAACCTGTTCCTTGCAGCCGTCTTCCTGTCCATGCTGATCGATCGTCTCGTCTTCGACGGCGGTATCGGCGGTGACCTCATTTGGGCAACGGTCGCGACGGGCCTCGTATTGATCGGTCTCGCCGGAGCCGTCGCCGTCGAGTCGCGGCCGTCGGTTCGCGCCGAGGGTGTCTCGACCGTCAGGCACGTTCTCGAGGTGGGTATCACGGTGGCGTTCGGTATCGGGTTACTGGCCGTGAGCTTGCTCACGATCGTGGCCTGACCGCTCCGAGAGCTTCTAGGCTCGTTGCCATGAAGGACACTGCACCGATCCGGCCGGAGGAACGTTTCGACGAAGCTCGCGTCTCTGGCTATCTCACAGAGTGCCTCCCTGAACTGTTCCCGTGTGCGGGCGTTCGGTTCGACCAGTTCCCCGGCGGCGCGGCGAACCTGACGTACCGGGCGTGGTGCGATGGAGAGGCGGAGTACGTCTTGCGTCGGGCACCACTCGGGCAGGTGCCCAAGGGTGGACATGACATGGAACGCGAGTACCGGGTGCTGTCACGGCTGTGGCGAGCGTCCGATCTTGCCCCGCGAGCGTTCCACTACTGCGAAGACCCCGACGTCATGGGCAAGCCCTTCTTCGTCATGGAGCGGCGCCGCGGCCATGTCGTTCGCAAGACCTGGCCGGAGTCCTTTGAACGCGACCGCACCAAGCAGCGAAAGGTCGCTGAATCCCTCGTCGATGCCCTCGCCGATCTCCACGCTGTGGACCCGGATACGGTCGGCCTCGGGGACCTCGGTCGGCCGGACGGTTTCATCGAGCGTCAGATATCGGGCTGGGCCGATCGATGGTTCACAGCCGCTACCCGCCCGGTCGCAGCGATGGGGCAGGTGAGCAAACTCCTGACAGAGCGGATCCCGCAGCGGCAACGCGTCGTGATCCTGCACAACGACTTCAAGCTCGACAACACCATGATCGGTGATGACGGTTCCCTCGTCGCAGTCTTCGACTGGGACATGGCGACCCGCGGCGATCCACTGGTCGACGCCGGGACCCTTCTCGCCTACTGGGCCCAGCCGGACGATCCGACGTATCTGGTGTTCGGGGCCAACGCAGTGGCCATCGGTGAAGTTCTCCCGAAGGAAGCCGTTCGCGAGCGCTACGCAAAGCGGTCTGGCCTTGACCTGTCCGAGATCAACTTCTACGAGGCGCTGGCTCTGTTCCGTATCGCGGTGATCATCGAGCAGATCTATGC
>CAYLVM010000167.1:0-3460 GCA_964387145.1 uncultured Acidimicrobiaceae bacterium | reverse complement strand
CTGCTCGGCGTTGGCTCACTGCGCTCGCTTTCGGTATGCAACATGCGCGATGCTTGGCCGATGGCCGATGGCCGATGGCCGATGGCCGATGGCCGATGGCCGATGGCCGTCTACGCTTTCGTCATGCAGCCCGCCACTCCAGAGGAGATGTTCGAGCTTGTTCACGGTGTGCGTTCGGATGATCCGTCGTGGTTCGAGTTCGGGGACCGGGTGCTTGCCCCGGATGACATCGTCACGATTCTGAAGCCACGCCTGTCGGAGTCGCGGATCGAAACGATCGAGCGGGTACTCGATGCTCGCACGAACGACGTGACCGTCGTTGTCGAAGGTATGGTCGACCTCGGCAATGTGTCGGCCGTGATGCGCTCTGCGGATGGATTCGGTGTTCAGTCGTTCCACGCCATCGACACAGCGAACACGTACAAGCGCTCCAGACGAACCACGCGGGGCACCGACAAGTGGCTCGACCGGTACCGATGGAGTGATGTTGAGTCGTGCTACGCGTTTCTGCGATCACGTGCTTTTCAGATCGTGGTTGCCACCGTCGGTGATGAGACCACGCCGCTCGATCAGATAGACCTGACCGAGCGTGTCGCTTTGGTGTTCGGCAATGAGCTCGATGGTGTCTCGAGGCAGGCTCGGGAACTCGCTGATCTGGAGTTCACGATCCCGATGGCAGGGTTTGCGGAGAGCTTCAACGTATCGGTGGCCGCGTCGATCGCTCTCTACGCGACGCGTCGCCAACGGACCCGTCGGTACGGATCGGCAGGAAGCCTGGATGCAGCCGAGAGGGACAGGGTTCGCGCCGTGTGGTATCTGAAGTCGGTTCGAGAGTCCCGCCTCGTCGTCGAGCGGACTCTTCGTGATGGCCGTCAGCCCGCCGGCACCATGTGAAGTCCCGGATCCCGGCCCTCACTGACCGTCCAATAGGAGAGCTCCCGGTCGAAGGCGATCGCCTCGCCCTGTCGCTCGTCGGGGTTGGGAGCAAGGCACGGTTCGGCGGTGAGCGCGTCGGCGATCGTCGAGCCTTCGGTGCGGACCCACATCCAGACGTTGCGATAGCCCCGGAACGCGATGACGCCACCGTCCCACGAGATGTCCGCTCCTGAGACCTCGTTGTCGAGACGCAGCGTCGCTACGAGCTCGAGCTCGACGGTCCCGTCGATGATGGTGATCGGGCCCTTGAAGACGAGCGTCTTCCTCTTGTCCTTCGTCACGATGTAGAGGGCGGGTTCGACCGGGTCGATGAAGAGGGCCTCTGCGTTGTAGACGTCGTCTGGGTACGCATACGCAAGAGCGACGACCTCATCGAACTCTCTGCCCATCGTGCGTGGGTCCGTATCGGGTACGCGGTACACGGCGACTCTCCCTCCACGGATGTAGAAGTTGTCTCCGATGTCTCCCATGTAGAGGTAGGACCCCGTCCCGTCGGGGCCGGGGCCGGCCGCCATGTCCTCCCAGTCGAACGCGAGCGCACCGGGAACGTCGAACACACCGAGAGGTGCGCCCGTCGTATCGAATGCGTACAGCCGGGCGTCATCACCTGAGTCGTTGTGTGACCACAGCACCGTCTCGTCAACTCTGCTCACGGCAAGGCCCGAAGCTTCGATGAGTCCCTCCGACCCCACGGTGCCGACGTCGACGATCGACGAGTACAGGTCGCACGCACCAACTCCGGGGGGAAGCGTCGCGGGTGGCACCGTCGAAGGGACGGTCACCGTCGTGCTCGTTGACGACACCGATGACGTCGGTGCCCCGGACCCGCTCGTCGTTGGTGGTGCGGCGACCCCGGGTACATCATCGGAGATGCGCACGAAGGCGACCACCGCCACGGCGATGACGGAGATGACGATCAACCAGAGCGTTGGCTTGCGCATCCTGGGAGGGTAGGTGTGAGGTCAGGTTGCTTCGGCGAAGGTCGCCAAAGCAACGGCCTGTGCGACGATCGCAGATTCGAGGTCCGCGAGTTCGACGCTCTCGTTCGGGCCGTGATACCGACTCATTGGATCTGCAACACCGACAAGTAGCACATCGGCGTCGGGGTACCGCTCAGAGAAGGCGGCAACGAAGGGGATCGAGCCACCCATGCCCATCTCGACCGGCTCGGTGCCGTACCCCTCTGTCATACCGGCTCGATACGCGTCGTACATGGGGCCGCTGGTGTCGAGATCGAACGCTTCCCCTGTTGCGCCGTCGCTGACGGTGACCTCCACACCCCATGGCGCAGAGGCGGAGAGGTGAGCTTTGAGCGCTTCGAGTGCTTCCTTGGCATCCTGTCCCGGTGGCACGCGCATGCTGACCTTGGCCCGTGCCTCGGGAACGATCTGGTTGATGGCCTCAGCGATCGGGACCGCTTCGATGGCGAGAACGGAGATCGCCGGCTTCCGCCAGAGCCGGGAGGTGAGTGTTCCCGATCCCATCAGGTCGAGTCCATCGACGGGGAGCATCTGTTCGTCGAGTTCGTCGACGGCGAGATCGAGGGGATCGGCGTCCCCGGTGACGAGTCCTTCCACCGCTACAGACCCATCGTCGTTGTGGAGGTGAGCAAGGACTCGGGCCAACGCAGAGATGGCGTCGGGGTACGTCCCTCCAAACGAGCCTGAGTGAACCGCGTACTTCAGCGTGCGCACGGTGACGACACAGTCGACGAGTCCACGCAGCGACGTCGTGAGGCCGGGAACGCCGACCCTCCAGTTGCCTGCGTCCCCGATGATGATGGCGTCGGAAGAGAGCAGCTCTCGATACGTATCGAGGAAGTCGACGAGATGCTCTGAGCCAATCTCCTCCTCACCTTCGATGAAGACCTTGACATTGACCGGCAGGTCGTCTCCAAAGGCACGGATCGACCCAAGGTGCATGGCGATGCCCCCCTTGTCGTCTGCCGAGCCACGCCCGTACATCCGGCCGTTCTCGATGAACGGCTCGAACGGTGCCGTCTTCCACTGCTCTGCAGGTCCCGGCGGCTGTACGTCGTGATGTGCATATAGAAGGATCGTCGGTGCCCCGTCGGGGCCCTTCTTCGATCCGAAGACAGCAGGATGTGCCCCTTCGATCTCGAGGAGTCGCACGTCATCGAGTCCCGACGACCTCATCAGGTCGGCGACGAGCTCACCGGATCTGCGAACCTCGGTGGGGTCGTATCCGTCGGCGCTCACGGACGGAACACGCACCATCATCTCGAGTTCGCTGAGGATCCGGTCCTTGTCGTTGGCTACGGCAGAGTGCAGTTCGTCATACATACGGCGAGCGTACCGCGACGTGACCGTCGACCGTCGGCCAATTCGGGGTGGGAGCTTGGTTGTCCCTGAGTTCTTCGCGTACCGGGCTCGCAGGCTCGCGGTCCCCCCTCGCTCGAGGACTCGCTTGTCCCCCCTGAAGGTGGGACGGAAGAGGCTCGGGCTCGCGGGCTCGCGGTCCCCCCTCGCTCGAGGACTCGCTTGTCCCCCCTGAAGGTGGGACG
>CAYLVM010000166.1:0-3546 GCA_964387145.1 uncultured Acidimicrobiaceae bacterium | reverse complement strand
CCCCCGGAAGCCTGGCGTTTCCCGACACGAAATAGTAGAAACCTATTGCAGGCTCACGTAGCCAACGAGACGACAATGACTCTGGTCGAGAGTGATGCAATGACTCCCTGAACTCGCATCAATCAGGCACATATGCGCGGTACCTGTCTCCGGTTGAGCGCTCTTGGCGTGATGCACGTTCTACAGTGTGATGACCGGCCTTGCGGACCGTCTGAATCAACGTGTTTCAGGGCGAGCCGGTCACTGCTCTCCGCACGACAACAAAGGAGTCGTGAAATGAGTAGTGGCTATGTCGTTGCTGGTCTCGTCGGCGTCGGAATCGCCGTACAGGTTGCAATCGTCGGTAGGGCTTCCAACACCGCCCATCCTCTTGCTGTGTCCCTTGCCCTCCAGATTGCTGGAGTGGCCGTGGCAGGGGCGTGGGCAACGATCAACGGAACCTGGTCCGATGTTGCAGCCATCGCTCGGCTGTGGTGGTGGATACCGTTGGGAGTAGGAGGATGGATCGTCGTTGCTGCTCTCGGGTTCGCAGCAAGCCGGGTGGGGGTCGCCACGGTTCTTGCCATATCGGTCGGCACTCAACTTGCCGCCGGATTGGCTATCGACGTTGCCGTTGGAACTGACCTCGTTGGTTCGCGGTCATTCCTCGGAGTGGCTCTGGTTGTCTCGGGCGTAGCCGTGATGACAACAGCGACGTAGAACAACCGCCAACCCACACGAAGCCGCTGCGAGTTCAGAGGGGGTCATCGCAACACTTGGGCGAGTCTGTCAGACGGTGCCGATCATTCAGGGGTCTGCTGCTGGAGGTTCCCAACAACGAAATAGCGAAACCTATTGCAGGCTCACCTTGCCAACGAGAAGACAACGACTCTGGTCGAGAGTGATGCAACGATCCCTTGAAACCGCAGCGGTTGGTCTTGGGTCGGTCTACTCCTCGATGGCCCCGCCCATCGACCGGAGGTGCTTTCGCAGCGTGTAGGTTGAATCACCGTCACGGATATCCAGGTACTCCCTGAATCGAAGTTGATCCCGAAGAGTTGACCCGGCACGGACCAAGTCGGCCTGATTGCGCTCGGTTTCGCAAATCGAGGTTGCAGTCGCCAACACCTTGTCAACATCCGTCGCGGGAAGGAAGACCGCTCCGTCCTCATCGGCGAACACGACGTGATCTTTCCCGACTTCGTCGTCACCAAACCGTGCCGAAGCCAGCGCCTCAGGCTCTGTCGGATCCGTTCGACGTGGTCCCGCAGGGCAGGTTCCGTAGGTGAATATCGGGATGTCGATGTCCCGGAGTTCACGCGTGTCACGGTGGACACCCCAGACCAGCATTCCGGCAATCCCAGCGGCCTGAGCTTCAAGGACAGTGAGATCGCCGATGCATCCCTCGTCGGTGCGACCGCCGTTGTCAATCACAAAGACCTCTCCGCCTTCGGCGGCCTCGAACGCTTCGAAGAAGACATCGACCGATCCGTAGTGACGTGACGGAAGAACTCGACCTGCGACCTTGTCGCCAGACCGGATTGGCTTCAGCCCCACCGGGGCCAGAAGCATCGGAACAGACAGCCGGATGCAGGCATCAGCGATTTGAGGAGTAGCGAGGCTAGCGAATGACTCTCGGAGGTCCATGGAGCGAATCCTACCTGACACATTCCCCCGCCCATGTCGGCCGCGGTTTCAGGTGATCATTGTGCCGCGTCGGTGAGTTCGTGTGGTTGTCTCGTCGATTCAAGGGTTCGCCGGTGGCGGTTCCCGACACGAAATTGGAGAAACCTATTGCAGGCTCACCTCTCCAATGAGACAGCGACAACTCTGGTCGAAAGTGATGCAACGACCCCTTGAATCTGCAGCACCTATGCGCTCTTGAGGAGTGGGCTTCGGGTTGTAGCGACTTTGTTGCTACGCAAGCACGTCGCTGTAGATTCGTTCGATGTGTTCGGCAATGTGGCGCCAGTCGAATTCGCGTTCGATCAGCTGTCGAGCCTGGTTCCCTCGTTGAAGTCGGGTGGATGTGTCGGAGGCCGCCTGGATCATGGCGTCTGCGAGGCGGGTCTCGTTGTCCGGGGTGACACGCCAGCCGTTCCGCCGAGCAGGGTCGATATTGACGAACGATGTCGGGCCGCCCGAGTCGGTCGCGATTACTGGCAGGCCACAGCCCATAGCCTCGAGGTAGACCTGGCCAAACGGCTCGTCGACCGAGGGCGCCACGAACGCGTCAGCGCAGTTGAATCCCGTGGCGAGATCTTCATGTCCCCGCCAGCCGACGAAGAAGACCCCGTCGACACCCAATGAAGTCGCCACCGTGTGGGGATGTTCGCCTTCCCACTCGCCCGGATAGCCACCCCAGATGACCAACGGTGGCGCGTGTCGTCCCAGAGCCTCGCGCACTGTGGCGTAGGCGCGGATGAGCAGCGGAACCCGCTTGAAGTCGAGGAAGCGCCCTACGAACAGCAGCACTGGGAGCAGCTCGCCTGTCGTCGGGTCCAAGAAGAAGCGGTCTATGTCGGTATCCGAATACTGGATCGTGCCGGGCTGGCCACTCTCGTCCCACCCTTGTGGCTCGTCCACCAACCACTGGCGCCACTGAACCAACCGTTCGCTCCTCGCTAGGTGCAGAGGCGCGAACCTGTCGACATCAACTCCGTTCGGCACGACTTCGACGAGCGAAGGGTCCACACCCAACAGGTCGATTGCCAGCTTGCGATCTGTTGGTGAGATCACGATGAGACGATCGGCCCGGCGGGCAACCCTCACCAGACGTTGATCCCACTCGGCCGCGTGTCTCCACCGCTTCTCGCCGCTGAGACGGATCTCGGCAAGCATCTTGAGTTCGGTGCCGTGTAGGTGTGCGACGGTGGGCCGGTCGCCAAGAGCGGCAACCGCGTCGTTGACGTGGGTCAAGTGATGTACGTGGTATAGATCCGGCACCTCGACGCGCTCGAGCAGCGACCGCCACACCGCTACCTGGCGGACGTACGCGTCGCTGTCCAGGGAGGCGAACACCCGATCGGGCACACCCGGCCGGTCCTCAAACGATGGGTGGAAAGGCACTGGCGCAGTCATCGGGTCCAGTCCCTGTTCAAACCACATTGCTGCTTCGGTGAACTCGAGCGCCTCGACGTTGAGGCCCCCAAAAGAACGTTGCCGCATGCGAAGAAGATCCCCGCGGCCCAAGCGATCCACAACACACTGTCACTGCGTTCCCACGCGTTTCGAGCGCCTCGCCCAGGTAGCGCACCACCTGCGCCGATCCGCCCCTCGGATAGAACGCCAGCGTCATGACTATTCGACGACCAACCTTCATCAACCCCATCCTTGTCCACCGGGCGAGCATACGACGCCGTCGTGGCTCGCCAACGCCATATCCACTACCTCACATACTCGTCGCACGAGCGTCTCGAGATCCCGAGACCAACCGGCAACAAACGACCGTCCATTGTTTCCGCGCGCCGCTCGCTGAAAGGTAATCGACCCGCACCAAAGCCGCCCATAACTGCTGCGGATTCAAGGGGCCATTGCAACACCTCGGCGAGTCTGTCTGACGGTGCC
>CAYLVM010000165.1:0-3613 GCA_964387145.1 uncultured Acidimicrobiaceae bacterium | reverse complement strand
GAGGATCACCCATCCATGGAGGGAGTCTTCTTCGAGAGCTCGCTGACGACGCCGTTCCACTTCTTGAACGCCTCAGAGGTCAGTCTCAAGCCCTCGAACCCGGTGCGAGGCATCAACTACCGCGGGATGGATTTCGATCGAGCGGTCAAACACCTCGCCGTGTACGACGTTGCCTACTACGTGTCGTTCACCGAGGAAGCGGCGCAAGCCGCGGAGAGCTACGGGCTCGAGGTGCTCGCCAGGCCATCTCCATGGACCGTGTTCGCTCTTCCCGAGTCGAATCGGGTCGACGTAGCCACGTACGAGCCCGTGGTGTGGGCCGGGGAGGAGGACTTCGTCGACGCGGCACTCGAGTGGTACGACGACGTCGACAACCTCGACGTTTGGCTCGTCGAGGACGGCCCGGAGAACTGGCGCCGGGTCACGTCGGTCGATCAGCGTTTCGACGAGTTACGCCAGTACAACGTCGATGGAGAGGCAACGATCACATCGTTCGATGACCTCTCCCTGTCGTTCTCGACCAACGCCGTCGGTCTCCCGCATCTCGTGAAGGTTTCGTACTTCCCGAACTGGACAGTGTCGGGAGGCGATGGCGTCTACCGCGTTGCTCCGTCGTTGATGCTCGTCGTCCCAACGGAGGAGAACGTTACGCTTCAGTTCTCGAATCGGTGGGTCGAGAATCTTGGTACGGTCCTCACCGCGATCACGGTGATTGGACTGCTTGTCTACGCCGTTGTGCATCGGCGACGAAAGGTAGACGCGTGAAATCCTATCTCCAGTCGTTTGCGAACAGGGAGTCCCTGTTCCAGGCGGTGAAGGTCGGGATCGTCGGTGTGTTCAACACCGTGGTGTCGTTCGCGATGTTCAACGTCTTCCTCATCGTTCTCGGCTGGGCGTGGTTCCCGTCGCTATCGGTCTCGTTCGCTGTGACCACGTTCCTGTCCTACGTCATCAACCGGCGATGGACGTTCTCGCTGACCGATGGCCACGTATCGGGTCGCGAGACGCTGTCGTTCTTCGGGGTCAACATCGTCGCGTACGTTGCATCCGTCGGGATCATGTGGGTGGCAGAGGCGTTGTTCGGTCCGTTGACGCCGCTCGGCTCGAACCTGGCGCTGCTGTTCGCAGCGGCCGTGCTGATCCTCCCCAAGCTTGCCGGCTACCGTGACATCGTCTTTGGAAGCGCCATCAAGGCGCAGGACGAACCCGCTGCCACGCGGTGACGATCAGCGACCCTCGGGGTGACGGTCTTGACCGGTTTGGCGTCGTCTCCAGCGGCTCACGCGATACAGATCCCGCAGCGCAGCGGTGCCTGCAGACACCCCGACCGTCGATGTGAAGTCGAAGTCGAGGACGACCGGTGCCTCCACGATCTTCGCTCCCCTGTCGTTGAGCCTGCAAAGCAGTTCGAGATCGAAAGCGAACCCCTCTGAATCGCACTCCGACACGACATCGGACAGGATGTCACGTCTGAATGCCTTCAAGCCCGTCTGTGTGTCTCCCAGGTCGAGTCCGACGAACAACCTCGTCAGGAGACGGAACACCTTGCTGAGCACCCTGCGCGACCATGGATAGTCGACGACCGAGTCGGGGTGAACCTTGGAGCCTACGACTCCGTCGGCCTGCCCGTCTGCGATCAGCTCGAGATAACTCGGGATGACTACAGGATCGAGGTCGAGGTCGCCATCGATGAACACGACCAGTGGATGCCGAGTCCGTTCCACTCCCACAGCGAGCGCGTACCCCTTGCCGCGGTTGGGTGAGTATTCGTACACATCGACCTTGGAAGGTCGGACACTGCGGGCGACCCGGGCAGTCCCGTCGGTACTTCCATCGGATATGACAAGGATCTCGTACTCGCGGTTGGTGCCATCGAGCACTTTGAGCAGCCGATCAAGAGCTTCGACGATCCCCGACTCCTCCTGATACGCGGGGATGATCACCGATACAGCGAGCTGTCCGGGCACAGGGGTGACCGATGAGGTTGGAGAGGTGGCCATGAGGACAGGAGTGTAGGAAGACGTTGATCGTTCAGGCAGGGGAGCAGCATCGACGTACAATCACTCCATGGACTACTCCACCATCATCAAGGCGTACGACGTACGGGGTGTGTTCCCCGACGAGCTCGACGAAGAGGCTGCGGGCAGGCTCGGGGCAGCGTTCGCTGCGTTCGTCGGTACCGACGAGGTGATCGTGGGACACGACTGTCGGATGTCGTCGCCGCCGCTTCGCGAGGCACTCATCGACGGCATCACCGCTCAGGGCGTCGACGTCAGGTTGATCGGTGAGATCCCGACCGACGTCCTGTACTACGCCTCGGGAGCCATGTCTCTTCCCGGAGTGGTCATCACCGCATCGCACAACCCTGCCCAGTACAACGGAATGAAGTTCTGTAATCCAGGTGCTGCGCCGATCGGTGCCGATACGGGTCTCGAGGACATCCGGGCGATGGCCGAGTCGGGGCTGGACCCTGCCTCGACGGTCGGGACGGTGCGCGCACAGGACGTGACACAGGGCTATGTCGACCACGTGATCTCAGCGACCGGAGCCACCGAGATCTCGCGGTTGAGGGTCGTCGCCGACGGAGGCAACGGCATGGCCGGAGCCGTTCTTCCGCAGGTCTTCGATCGGATCGACGCTGAACTGCACGGGCTGTATCTCGAGCCGGACGGCACGTTCCCGAACCATCCTGCAGATCCGTTACGACCCGAGAACCTCGTCGACCTCCTTGCTCTCGTCGCGGAGCGTTCACCGGACCTTGGCGTAGCGTTCGACGGCGACGCGGACAGGGCGTTCTTCGTCGATGACGATGCCGTGCCGTTGCCCGGGTCGACGACGACGGCGATCATCGCCGACTGGTTCCTCAGCCAGAGACCGGGAAGTACGATCGTGCACAACCTCATCTGCTCCAAAGCCGTTCCAGAGACCGTGGCGGCCGCCGGGGGCGTACCGGTGCGGACCAAGGTCGGTCACTCCTACATCAAACAGGTCATGGCCGAGACCGGAGCCGTCTTCGGGGGCGAGCATTCGGGGCACTACTACTTCAAGGACAACTATCGGGCTGACTCGGGGATCATGGCGATGCTCGTCCTCCTGAGGGTCCTCAGTGAGGAAGGCGTCCCGCTCTCGGAGTTGCGCAAGCGGTACGAGCCGTACGCCCAGTCGGGTGAGATCAACTTCGTCGTTGGCGACATCGCAGCCACGGACAAGGCGGTGGAGCGTGCGTTCGAGGAGCATGCCATTGATCGCCTCGACGGCTTGACCGTCGATCTCGGAGATCGATGGTTCAACCTCCGGCCGTCGAACACAGAACCGGTTCTCAGACTCAACGTCGAAGGGCCGGATGCTACCGCCGTCGATGAGCTCGTCGATCAGGTGGAACAGATCATCAAGGAGCAACCATGACCGAACCACTCGTCTCTCCCGACCTTCTCTCCATCATGCAGTGCCCTGCGTGTACCGGTGAACTGTCCGAACGCGCCGACCCGCCGGCCCTCGTCTGTGCCGACTGCGGCCGTGCGTACCCGGTCCGCGAGGGCATCCCGGTCATGCTGATCGAGGAAGTCGAGGAAGTCGAGGAAGTCGAGGAAGTCGAGGAAGTCGAGGAAGTCGA
>CAYLVM010000164.1:0-3635 GCA_964387145.1 uncultured Acidimicrobiaceae bacterium | reverse complement strand
CGAGGTGCTTGCATCCATCGAGTACCTGGCGTCGAAGGGCAAGCTCGAGGAGGTCAGGCTCCTCATCGTCCCCGGCTACAACGACGGGTTGGAGGCCACGAAACGCACGGCACTCTGGCTCCGTGGAGTCGATCCACATCTGAACATCAAGGTCATCGGCTACCGAGCCCACGGAGTGCGCAACGAGGCATTGCACATCCCCGAGGCAGGCCCCGACGTACTCGACGCCGTCGCCTCCGTGCTCACCGAGCACGGGTTCGAGGATCTGACGATCGTCTAGACCCAACGCGAGCGGGGCCCCACCTGTCGGTGGAGCCCCTACTGCTCGATGATGTTCCTCGTCGCCTACGCGGGCTGGACGATCATCGCTGTGAGCATGCCGAACACACCGTCTTCACGTTCGACGTGCGACAGGATGTGGCAGTGCCACACCCAGGTGCCCGGGGTGTCTGCGTTGATGAGGACCGTGTAGCGCTCGCCCGGGGCGATGTTCACCGTGTCTGCCCAGTACGGCTGGTCGAGGGGGATACCGTCCTTGGCGATGATCAACTGCGGGAACTGGTGCAGATGCATCGGGTGGATCTGGAGACCCTCGTTGTAGTAGTTCGCAACGACCCAGTCTCCCTCGGTCACAACGTACGGCTCGGTCGCAGGGAAGCCCTTCCCGTTGAGCGAGTAACCGATGACGCCTGCATCGTTGAGAACCATGGGGATCTCCTGGGCGATCTCGATGTCGTTCGGGATCGTCACACCCGAGATCGTCTGGCCACGTGGGATCGGTGTCTCACCGATCTGGAACGTGCCGAAGAGACCGTTCGGGACCTGAATCTGTCCGGCGTGGTGGGCGTGGAACATGCCGATCGCCGGACGCTCCGCAACGAAGTTGTACTCGTACTCGGTCCCGGCCTCGATCAACGTCTGGGTGATGGGCGCAACCCCGTCCTCCGAGTTCGGCGTCCGGATGCCGTGCCAGTGGATGTCGGTGCCCATCGGCAGTTTGTTGATCACCTTGACGCGAACCTTGTCGCCAACGTCGATGCGAATCGCGGGTCCCGGTACCTGACCGTTGTAGGTCCATGCCTGGACGATCCGCCCCGGCTCGGTCTCCCAGTCGGTGATCTCGGTCGTGAGCTCGAAGTACTTCGTTCCATCAGCGAGGATCTCGGGCTCGAGGATCTGGTTCCCCTTGCCTTCGGTTTCTGCAGGGAACTCGAGGATCGATGCCGTGAACGCTGCGTCCATCGCTGCGTAGTCCGGCTCGTTTCCTCCGCCTTCACCGGTCTCGCCACCGGCCGATGCATCCTCGGTGATGACCAGTGCGGTCTCCATCCCGGCCTCGCGATGGCCGGGAACGTCACAGATCACCGTGTAGGTACCGGGGGCCAGGTTCTCGAGGGTGAGCACTTCGCTCTCTCCGCCGCTGAAGTTGGGTGTCTTGGACTCACCGAGGACGGAGAGGTTGTGGGCAACGGCTCCCTCGTTCTTGGCCTCGATGGTCACCGTTCCCGGCGGTGCCGTCAGGCTCCCTTCGATGGCGAACTCGGTGAGGGTCACCGACAGCGTGGACGCGGACTCGCCGCCTCCTGCCGGTTCCTCTCCGCCACCGGCGGCCTCTGCCCCGCCCCCGGCGGTCGCTGCGAAGAAGAGCACAGCGAAGCCGAAAGCGAGTGTCACCGCCATCAGGCCGAACGCGAGCAAGTTCTCTTTGATCAGTTTCACGAAGGGGCTCCCAGCGTTGGGTGTTGGGTTCTCGAAAGCGGGATTGTACGCCGCTCCAGCCCACAATCGGCCCGCTTTCGAACCGGGTGACGGTCCCTATCGACGGTGCGACTTGGCCCGGGCGATCTCGCGCTTCTGCTGGCGTTCGACGATCGCCCTGCGCTTGTCGTGTGTGTTCTTCCCACGCGCCAATCCGAGCTCGATCTTGGCTTTCCCCTCGGTGAAGTAGATCTGGAGGGGGACGAGCGTCAGGCCCTCCTCGCGTATGCGGCCGTAGAGACGGTCGATCTCTCGACGATGCAACAGCAGCTTGCGGGGACGTTCCGGATCGTGTCCTCCGCTCTCGGCGAACGAGTACGGCGCAATGTGCGCATTCTCGAGCCAGATCTCGCCATTGCGGATCGTGGCGTAGGCGTCCTTGAGCTGGACGCTACCCGCCCGCAGGGACTTGACCTCGGAACCGCGCAGCACCATGCCTGCTTCGTACGTATCGAGGATCTCGTAGTTGAACCGTGCCTTGCGGTTCGTCGCGACCGCTTTTCTCCCTGCCATGGCCGTGAGGCTACCGAGAGATCTACAGGTACTTGGCTGCGTCGACCGGGGCACCGTTGATACGGACCTCGAAGTGAAGATGGGGGCCGGTCGACAGCCCCGTCGAGCCGATCAAGCCGATGACGTCACCGGCGTCGACTCGCTGGCCTTCCTTGACGAGCAGCTTGGACTGATGTGCGTAGAGCGTGACCATGCCACCGCCGTGGTCGATCATGACCGCGTTCCCGTACCCACCCTTGACTCCGGCGAAGATGACCTTTCCATCCGCAGCAGCGCGAATCGGATCCCCGGAGTTGCCATGCATGTCGAGTCCATTGTGCATCCGTGTCTTGCCGGTGATGGGGTGCACACGCATGCCAAAACCTGACTCGATGGCCCCGGGTATAGGCCGCAGCAGCCTCCCGGAACCCGTCGACGACGAGCCGGCACTCGACGACGAGCGTGGCTTCGTGGCAGCTGCCGCAGCGGCAGCCTCGGCGATCTCGCGCCGGATCGACGTCTCTTCACGGCCAAGAGAAGCCAGCTCACCCTCGAACTCGGCAACGGCGGCTTCGACCTCGTCGAGCAGCGCCGCCTGGGCCTCGTACTCGTCTGCAAGAGCGACGCGGGTCGCTTCGAGGTCGCCTGCAAGCATCGCAGACTCCTGCTTCGTTTCCTCGAGAGCGGCGACGTCGGCGACGATCGTTGCCTCGAGCTCCTCGATCTGTGCCTCCTCGCTCGCCTCGCGCTCGACCGCAGCTTGGTACCGATCTGCAGCACTGGAGCTGTAATCGGTGAGCACATCGAGGTAGGCGACGCCGACCGAGACGTCGACGATGGCTGTGGCCGAGAACGCGATCGAAGGCTGCCCAGCGCCACCACCCATGTACGCATCCATCGCCCACGACTCGGCTTCCGATCTTGCCTCGTCACGACTCGCTCGTGTTTGGGCGAGGGCCGCAAAGGTCTCTGCAAGTCGCGAGCGAACATCGGCGAGATCCTGTTCGCGTACGGTGAGTTCCCGCTCGATCCGTTCGACTTTCGTCGTGGCGGCTCGAACACGGGTCTCGGCCTTCTCGAGGAGATCGAGCGCATCGACGAGTCTCGCCGAAAGCTCAGACTGCTGGGCCGTCGCCTCGTTCATCTCGCTGCGTATTCCAGAGATCTGATCCTTGACTTTCGACAGCTCCCTGTCGAGTTCACCTGCAGACACCGGCGACGCAGAGACAGTCAGGAGAGCAACGACGAGCGCGAGGAAGCCGAGTCGTCGGATCATGAGCGCAAGGTACGGTGGACTGCGAGGCTCAAAGAACTACCGACCAAGCCGGCAAGCACTCCGAACAGCAGGACCAGCGTACCCTGCCTCAGGAGGAAATCCTTTTCGA
>CAYLVM010000163.1:0-3799 GCA_964387145.1 uncultured Acidimicrobiaceae bacterium | reverse complement strand
CCAAGTACCAAGTACCGCGGCTCGTCGGCCCGAAGGGCCGACGAGCCGCTCCTACTTCTCGACTCCAAAGAATCGGACCTCTTCGAGCGCTAACTCGTCGAAGGGAGGGTTGTTGTCGACGGGCTCGGCGAGGTGGGTGGTCGTCACCTCGATACGAAGTGTGAACGTCTCGACGCTCGCCACCCGGACTCGTTGGGGTTCGTTGGAGTTCACCAACCTGCCGCTGATGGGCACGTTGAGGTCGTTGACGGTGATCGTGTACCCCTGGATCTTGTAGTTCCTGCGGAACGCCTCGTCGTCGGTGACGTTCTGAAACTCGATCTCTGTGATCTGAACGGGTGTAGCGAACGTGAACTCGAGCCATGCCCCGACACCGCGGAGGCCGTCATCGTTCCAACGAGTCTCAGGATCACCGTCGATGAGGTTCTCTGGACCGAAACGATCCGAGAGCTGCGAACTCGCTTTCACCGATGTCGGAAAAATCTCGCTTACGATGATCGGGACCGTCGTCGTGGTCGTCGTCGAGGACGTATCGGGGAGTGCGGTGCCGTCGTCGCCACGGAAGATGTTGACCATGAGGGCAACGAGGGCCACGACGAGCACGACGGCGGCAAGGACGCCGAGGGCTCTCCCACCGGCCGAGGATCGGGATGACGGCGAAGCCGCGATCGGCATCGGATCCTGACTGAGGCGTGCACCACAGCGCTCGCAGTGATGGTTGAACCCGGGGTTGCGCGCGCCACAAGCGGGGCATGCGATGTCGGTTGGCTGCTCCGTCGACGTCGTGACGTGTTGCTGTGTCGGGACCTCGCCGGTGGCGTCCTGGTCCGACTGGGTCGGTGCAGGCTGTGCAGGTGGTGGCGGCGTCGATCCACCCGATGGGGGTTCTCCGAGCTCAAAGGGCTCGAAGAGATCGTCGATTGGATCGTTTCGGTCGTCGCCCTGCATGCTCTTCCTTGTGTTCGGTCCCCCTGGATCGAACGTATTTCGATTGGCTCAGGGTATTGTGCCACGAATGCTGCTGTTCATGTCGATTCGTGTTGCCGAACCGTGGACCACTGTTTCGATCGTCGCTGCGATCGCTCTCAGTGTTGCCCTGGTGAGCCTCGTCGTGTGGCTCGTCTACCGATCGTGATCTGTCATACCGACGCGATACTGTCGCCCGCATGAAAGGTAGTAGCCGGAACGAGACATCGTCCTACTTGTGTCAGCAGTGCGGGTATCGCAGCGGGAAGTGGATGGGGTTCTGCCCGCAGTGTCGCAACCGGGAAGCCCTGGTGGAGACGGTGGTCGCTGCTCCAAGGGCGTCGGGCAACGTCGAGGTCGTGAGCGCAACGGCAGGTCGCTCAACGGTCCGTGATCGGTCTGCGGTCGGGATCGGCGAGCTGGATCGGGTCCTCGGTGGAGGCATCGTCCCCGGTGCTGCGATGCTCGTCGGCGGAGAGCCGGGCGTGGGCAAGTCGACGTTGCTTCTCCAGGTCGCCGACAGCGTTGCAGGGGACGACGGAACGGTGTTGATAGCAACTGCTGAAGAGTCGGTGCATCAAGTGCAGATGCGTGCACGCCGTGTCGGTGTTGTGTCACCGGGCGTCGAGATCGCTTCGGTGTTCGACGTCGATGACATCGTTGCTGCAGCGTCCGAGCGTCGTCCCCGAGTCCTGATCGTCGACTCGATACAGGCGGTGTCATCGATGGATGTCGGCGGCAGTGCCGGGGGGACATCCCAGGTCAGAGAGTCTGCTGCACGTCTCATCTCGTTCGCGAAGTCCTCCGGGATCCCGCTCATCCTCGTGGGACATGTGACGAAGGATGGCTCCATCGCCGGTCCGCGGACACTCGAGCACATGGTCGATGTCGTCCTCTATCTCGAAGGTGAGTCGGAGCAGGGGCTTCGTTTCCTACGTGGGATCAAGAACCGGTACGGGTCGGTCAACGAGGTCGGTGTGTTCACGATGACGACCGAGGGTCTCGCCGAGGTACCCGATCCGAGCGGGCTCATGGTCTCGCACCGTGATGCGGACGCTGCCGGCAGCGTTCTGTTCCCGACCATCGAAGGGAAGCGGCCGATGGTCGTCGAAGTCCAGGCCCTCGTCGTCAAGACGGAGGCACCCCAGCCCCGGCGTGCGGTGACAGGGCTTCCTGCTGCTCGTGTTCACCAGCTGCTCGGCGTTCTCGAGCGTCACACTGCAATGCCACTGCGCCAGTTCGAGGTCTACGTGTCGGTCATGGGCGGGATCAAGGTGACGGAGCCTGCAGTGGACCTGCCAGTGGCGCTCGCTGTGGCGTCTGCGTACGCCGATCTGCATCTGGGGGGAACAGCGGCGTGGGGTGAGGTTGGGCTCACGGGAGAGCTGCGTCCCGTCAGCCGTCCTTCGGTGCGTCTGGCTGAGGTCGAGCGGATCCATGCGGGCCCCGTCGTGTCGAGCGAGTCCCATCGAAGATTGTTCGATGCAATGGTCGCGGTCGGTTTCGTCTCACCGGGGCGGTAGTACTCCCAGCGATACCATTGCGACTAGCCTGCGAACGATGACGCCAGCTTCTTCAACACCGATCGAGCTTGTACGCCGGTTTGCCCCCGGAACGCCTCTTCGCACGGCAGCCGAACTCGTGATGAGCCAGGGCACGGGTGCCCTCGTCGTCATCGGTTCAGGTCCTTCAGTCGAGAGCGTCAGCACAGGCGGATTCATGTTGAACGACGCGACCTTCACCGCGCAGCGACTCGCCGAACTCGCGAAGATGGACGGCGGCATCGTCGTCGACGACGTAACGGGGAAGATCATCGCGGCGAACGTGCACTTCATGCCGGATCCTTCGATTGAGACGGCTGAGACGGGGACCCGGTTCCGTACTGCGGAACGTCTCGCCACCCAGACAGGCTTTCCCGTTCTTGCGGTGTCGGAGGAGGGCCACCTCTACGCCATCGTGTTCTCCCGGATGGGCCGGTTCGCACTCCAGTCGGTGACGGATCTCCTTGGTGAGGCGAACCAGCGCCTGCAATCGATCGAGCGTCTCCGTCACCAGTTCGACGACTCCGTTGCCAGACTTTCACGGTATGAGGCCGACGATCTCGTGTCTACCCGCGACGTCGTCGGTGTCCTCCAGCGGGCGGCGGTCATCCGCCGGTTGGCTCGGGCGCTCGACACGATCGCAGCCGAGCTCGGAGATTCTGCAACGCTCATTTCCCTCCAGGCGTCTGACCTCATTCACGGTGTCGAAGAGATCGCTGAGCTCGTGAACATCGATTATCAGCCGCGCAAGCCGCGCAGGGGATCGTCCGTCTTCAAGAAGATCGACATGATGGACCCCGATGACCTCTACGACGCTGAGGCGCTGGCAGAGGCCCTCGGGCTCGGTCCTCTCGATGCACACGTCCAGCCGCGCGGTGCTCGGGCGGTCGCCGGCGTTCCGCGTCTTCCTGAATCGGTCGCCGATGCGATCCTGCGCAAGTTCGGATCCTACGAGCGCCTTCTGAACGCCACCGTCGGGGACCTCGCAAAGGTCGAGGGAGTCGGCCGGACACGTGCACAGACGATCCGCGGCTACCTGAACGAAGTCAGTGATGCCGGCGTCAAGTCCGATTCATCGTCGTGAGGGAACACGAGCGCACGAACGCCGGTACAATCGCCTCTCCCCACCAATTCTGAGGTTCCGTGGCCACGAAGAAGACACCCGCAAAGAAGGCTCCAGCAAAGAAGCCTGCCGCGAGTAAGACCGCGACGAAGAAGGCTCCTGCGAAGAAGGCCGCTGCCAAGAAGGCTCCAGCAAAGAAGGCCGCTGCCAAGAAGCCTGCTGCGAAGAA
>CAYLVM010000162.1:0-3942 GCA_964387145.1 uncultured Acidimicrobiaceae bacterium | reverse complement strand
GATCAGCGAGCAGACCTCGGCGAGACGGTCCTGGTCCACCCGGAACCAGGCCCACTTGCCGCGCTGTTCCCGGTGAAGAATACCGGCCTCCACGAGCAGCTTGAGGTGGTGACTAACGGTCGCCTGCGACCGATCGACTGCTGCCGGGAAGTCACAAGCGCATCCCTCGCCGGAAGTGGCGATGATATTCACTAGTCGCACGCGCACTGGATGAGCAAGCGCCTTGATGACCCGAGCCAGCTCATCCGCGCCGGCTTCGGTGAGGTTCGATGATGTCAGCCGTTCACTGTGCAGAGCATTCATGTCATCAACTATACGATTCATATTGACAGTTGTCGATTCGATGTTTATCGTATCGACATCAGTCGAAATGACTTGAGTAAGAGATTGGCGAGGAGAATCCATGACGACTTTGGACCAGGCGACATCCGGATCTGTCGTAAGTACGGAATGCGAAACTGGCACGTCATCCGCGGCCGACCCTGGCGCCGTCGCCGGCTGCGGGCAAGGCTTTCTGGCCACACACGTTGCGCCGTTCACTTCGGCGCTACGCAGCCTGGACGAGGCACTGGAGGCAGTGAGGGCGGTGGATTCCAAGACCGATGAGTTGATCCGTTTTGCGCTGTCGATCAAGGGGCGTTCAGAGCCTTGCGTTCGCAAGCACTTCAGTGGAGCGTTGGCGGCCGGAGCAACCGAAGCGGAAATCGGCTACGTGTTCGCGCTGACCATGCGAGAAGCAGCAGGAGCGGACGACTGTTGGACCCACAGCATCATCTCCGATCTGGCGACCGAGGCTGGATTTGTCGCGGAGGAAGACGAGTCGGCGGGCTGTTGCGGGTAGAAGCCAGTCCGGCTTCACGTGACCGTTCCAGGTGGCAACCTCGATCCTGAATCCGTGCTCGCGAGATGAGAGGGGTACGCCGAAGCGACGTGTTCCTGCTGCGAAGAAGGGTTGCACAAGGTGAAAGTCTTCTGGTGGCTCTTGTCGCGTTCTCTCCAGACTGTCAGCCCGGCCGCAAGGGCGGCTCCACACCGTCTTGGCGTTCATGATGTCGGCGGTCGCCCTTTCCGTCCCCGAACCGATCTTGTCGATGCCGATCCCGATGAGGATTCCGACCAACTTCACCTCGTCCATAACGCTCTTCCTGCCCCCCGTCACGCCGTGCTTCCTAAGGACCGCGAGCCTGTCCTGGCCTGTGATTCGTGCCTGTGTCTATCCAAAGTATTCAGGCAGTTCGGCCCGTGACTTGCAGGGCGCACATGTGCCGGCAAGGGGTGACGTGTCCCTCGTCACCGTCGTTGACTCGCCGCCGGGGAATCTCGAGCATCCTCGAAAATTTATACATAGATGACCACCGATATGAGGAGTTCGCATGTCACTCGACAGAATCGCCGACAAGACTGTCCGATCGCTCGTACGGTCGATCCCCGGTCTCGAATTCACGGAGTCCCAAAAGGACGAGGTTCGCCGTCTGGTTCTCGAATCGCTTGCGAATACTGTGGACGAGTCGGCCGCCGTATATCGAGACGCAACCGTGGTGTGCTGTGGGCCGGAGGCTGATCTTGCTCACAAGATCAACGCAGAGGCCGACCGCAGAACTCAGCTACTGATTTCGTCTCTGTCTTACGACCGCTGACATCAAGAGCCTGATGGCGCTCAGTGAAATTCCCCAGGGTTTCTCGGCGGATTTCAACGATCGTGGTCAAATCCTGCTCCTCACACGCACCTGCTCGCCTTTGGCAGATGGGATGAGGGCGGTCGTATCGTGATCACGATCGTCAGGGTGAGGCAGCACATCCATCAATGATCGCTGCGGACCCCGATTTGCGATGGCGCGAGAATGGCTCCGCGACTGGAAGGGGCCCGTTGCCGCACGAGACACCTCGCTCAGTCTGGTCTCCAGGACGCGCTCAGGACGTGTTTTGGCTACGGGTACCGGAACTTGACACCGGAACTCGACATGTCACAGGGGCGTGAAGCGCTCTTGGCTTGGCGCAGATCGTTCCCAGTGTTGCTAGGTCCATTGGCGTTGTGACGGATCCCATCTGGTCGCTTCGATCGTATGGTCCAGGACCGGTGTCCATAGCTCGCTCCAGATCAGGGCGAGATCTTCGAATCCCGATACGCCGTCGATGTTGAAGTCGGAGAGGTATGACTCGATGTCCGCCCGCCAGTCAGTTGGTAACCCCGGTGGATTGCGGGGGAGTGGGTAACGCCGGAGAGTGAAGGTTTCGGAGACCGATTGACGAACCGTCTGTAGCTCCGGGATTGGATATGTCTGTGCGACCAGGACAGTGTCGTAGGCATCCTTGGGTCGGCTGGATCCACCAGACCGGTATCGCCTGTCCACGGCATGGAGTTTCTCCGACATTTGCTGTGAGATCGAAATCATGGGAACACGAAGCCTGCTCTGGTTCATGAATTCGAGCAGTGGCACGTCGATCTCGACGATTTCGACCGGGCGTTGGTCGTTCTCGATGTAGTTGATGTCGAGGTGAAATGCCGCGAACTCGCGGCCGGCAACGAATGCAACCATGCGGTAACGGTGTCCTCCTTCGCCTTCTCCTCGCAGCTCTGTTGGTTGGCTTGCTTCGAAGGAGAATGCGTCGTCGAGGTCGGTGCCGAGTGCCGCATCAAAGAATGGGCCGAAACTGGGCGCGTCATCGAACCAGTTCGAGTCGATGTCGCGGGTTGCGCGGACCTGTGCGCCAATTCTCCAAATCAACGCGGCACCACCTTTGAGCGCCCAACGATCCCCGTCGACAGCGGTGAACCGAGCGACGAGCCTCTGGAACGCGATCTCCTTGCGGAGCCGGTCGTGTGCCACCCCCTGAATCCTGGCTGCGCTACGGATGCGATCGTCGAGGGCACGCCGAAGGTCGTCGGCGTCTGCGTATCGACCGATCACGTTGTCTCAAGGGACTCGATGAGCCGCATCACGCCCGGATAGCGGTCTGCTTCCAGATCGATCTGGCTCCTTCGGATGATGCCTCGTTCGAGAGCCTCACGCAAAGCCTGTAGCGCGAGTTGCTGATCGGTCGCAGCGACGTCCGCGATCGTGCGCAGCGGTGACGTTACGGTGATCCCTTCTCGGCTGATCGTCTCATCGGGTCGTAGCGGAGATGTGTGTACCACGACGCCGTGTTGCGATCCAGTGAAAGGTCTATCGACGGTGATGTGGACCCTGGCCGGCATGGCATCCGAGAGGCCGTAGACAACAAGTGCTGTCAAGTAGCTGGCCGCTGCTGGCTCTCCAACCCACAAGAGCGCCTGTTGTATGTCTTCGTGTGGCATTGACGGGAACCGGGCGATACGGTACAAGCCGTATCGCATCCGCTGTAACGCCCCAGTCTTGGTGTAGTGGGTCAGCAATCGTCTGCTCACACCGACGGCATCTGCTTGAGCAGTTGTGAAATAGCCAGATTGTGGCTCGGCTATGTCGTAGAGGCGATGCAAAGCAACCATTGGAATGAATGTTACAGAAAACGTAACATCTGTCAATGGTGTCTTCAGTGGCTAGCGGCGATATTCGTCCTTGCGAGGCCGTTCTCAACGTTCTTGGCGTGAGTCTTCGGGTGGATCGCAGGAGCGTACCTCGTCACGAAGATCGGCGAAGGGATTTACCGAATCTCCGTTTGCCAGGACGCGCTGAGGACGCGTTTCGTTGAAAACTGGTGAAAGGTGCTGCAAACTGTTGAGTACTCGAAACCCTTGGCACGTATGCGTGTCCGGGCATAACCCCCGGTCAGGGCGTCGCGGTGGAACGGACTGTTGATCCGTTTGTCGAACTCGAGTCGTTCGCTTCGCTCTCGTCGTTGTCTGCCTGTTGGCTAGACGGTTGTCTGGGTAGTCGAGGGCACCGGGCCGCTGGGTGTTCGGTGCTTTTGGTTCAAGTCCCACGCCCGGAGCTTCGCTCTCGCACTGGGCAGACGGGGTCACGC
>CAYLVM010000161.1:0-3950 GCA_964387145.1 uncultured Acidimicrobiaceae bacterium | reverse complement strand
CCCGAACCGACGAAGCCGGTCACGTTCGGGGTGTTGCGAACGGCGTACCAGGAGTCATCGTCCATGTACATGCGAACGAGCACGTATCCGGGGAACTTCTTCCGCTGGACCGTCACCTTCTTACCGTTCTTGTACTCGACGACGTCCTCCATCGGGATGACGACCTCGAAGATCTTGTCCTCGAGATGCATCGACTTGACGCGGTTCTCGAGGTTCGCCTTCACCTTGTTCTCGTAGCCCGAGTACGAGTGAACGACGTACCACGAGCCGGGCAGGTCGTAGGGGCTCAGCGGCTTGGGCTCGACGGTCTCTGGTGCCTCGTCGACGGCGACGTCCTGGGTGGTATCAGACATCAGGTCAACATATCCAGGACGTTCAGAACGAGCTTGTTGAACGCCCAGTCGAGGCCGAAGACGACGATCGTCAGGATCGTCGTCATGCCGAAGACGACGACGGTGTATGTCATGAGTTCCTCGTTCGAAGGCCACGCCACCTTCTTCATCTCCTGACGGACTTCCCTCATGTACTTCTTCAACCGGGCGAAGATGCTGAGGTTCTGATCTTTCGGTGACTTCTTTTGCGGGCGCGAGCCATCGGCGCGCTTCTTCTTCGCGCGTTCTTCTTCCTTCGCCTGAAGGCGTCGCATCTCACGGTTCAACTACGTACTCCTCAGTAGTTCGCAGGGGTGGCGGGACTCGAACCCACAACATCCGGTTTTGGAGACCGGCGCTCTGCCAATTGGAGCTACACCCCTCCGGTGCCTGTTGGGGACTCGGACGGGGAGTATATGTACCCCTCACTCGAAGTGTAAACCGACCGCAGCGCTCCTGAAACCGATTATGCGGCACGGTGACGATAGAGACGCATGAGCATCGCGGTTCCGGCGGCGGCTGTAGCGATGGCTGCCGCCGCCGCGACCTGAACGCGGTGGTCACTCGAGGTCTCGAGGTCGGGGACCGCAACAGGCCCGAGGGAAGACATGACGCGCGGTCTGAGGCCGCCGGGTGCCTGGACGATTTCATCACGCATCGAGGCCAGTGTCTCGTGCAACCTGCGGTACGAGTCGGCTTCGGAACGGCACCGCTCACACGCCTCAACATGGGTAGCAAGGACCCCCGCGGCCCCCGTGACGTCGGCCGTGGGCAGTGTCACAGACACGGCAGCACATACGACGTTCACGATGCACCGTCCACGAACCCGGACAGCTTCGACCGCAGATCCTTGCGCCCCCGGTGGAGTCGAACCTTGGCAGCCGTGACAGAGATGCCGAGGTGCTCTGCGATCTCTCCGTGACTCCAGTCGTACACATCTTTGAGGACCACGACCGTGCGGACGGACTCAGTGAGATCCATGAGTGCCTTCTCGATGTGCGGGCGGGCCGACACGGACTCGGCTGCCCTCAACGGGTCGAGAGACGTCGAGACCGGATCGGCAGCAAGATTCTCGAGCGGATCGAACCGGACCCTGCCCAGCTTGGAGCGATGCGTCCATGCCGTGTTCACCGTGATGCGGTACATCCACGTCGAGAACTTCGCGTCACCCCGGAACTTCGGCATCGCCCGCCAGGCCCGAATGAACGCGTCTTGAGCCACATCCGCTGCCTGATCTCTGTCACGAACAAGCCGAACTGCCAACGTGTACACCTCGTGCTGGTGGATCCGTACGAGCTCGCCGAACGCTTCTCTGTCACCGTCGCGGGCGCGCTCGGTGAGGTCGTGTGCCTCGACCAGTTCGACCCGTTCTCGCTCCACGGCGTTACCCCCCGTCCAAGGCAACCGTAGCGGTTCCCGTGACGAGCTGCTCGTCGCCACAGGTGAGGACGATGGCCACACGTTCATCCTCAAGAGTCGTCGCGAGTACAGCTTGCTGAGCCGGGTGAAGCGCCGCCCGAAACCGGATCTTGGCTTCGAGGATCGGTCGCCCCCCGGCGACCCTGGCTACCTCTTGCACCATCCACGCGTACATGAAGAGTCCGTGAACGACAACCCCGGGCAGACCCGAGTCGACCGCGAAATCGTGGTCCCAATGGAATGGGTTGAAGTCTCGCGTCGCTGCGCCGTACCGGACGAGATCGTGCCTGCTCGCCGAGCGGAGTGAGCCGTCGTTCTCCCCGCGCTCTCGCGCAGGAGGCTCTCTGCGGGTCTCGGCAGGCGGCTGCGCCCGCTGGTTCGACAGCACGAACGTCGATCGCGACGTGACCACCGGCCCGTGGTCGTCAGACGCCGTCGCCTCGAACGTCACGAAGAACGAACCGGCCCGCTCCCTCACCCGGGTGATCGTTCCCTCGACCGCCACTGTCGTTCCGATCCGCATCGGAGCGTGGTAGGTGAACGCCTGATCGAGGTGGAGCAGCATTGCTGTGTACTCGATCATCTTGGGGTGATAGAGGAACTCGTCGGCTACGGCGAAGAGCAGCACCGACCCAAAGCCCGGTGGGGCCTCTGCCCTCCAACGCTCGGGATCGTCACCGGTCACATCGACGTACAACGCCACCCGGTCTGCAGTGATCTCGACCTCGACGGGCCCTATCGGCTGGCCCTCGAGGTCGGCTGGTGTACGGATCAATTCCATCGCCGTGACGGTAGACGGGGTGACCGGGCTACCCGACGGTGAGCGGTGTCACCCTGCGAAGAACGCCGGGAGAACGGCGTCGTTCCCCGTGAGAAACAGCACGCCGATGCCGATGCTCATCGCTGCGGTGAACACGCCGAACCCGACCTGGACTGCCTGGCTCCGCGACGCCATCGAGAAACCGAAGACCGAAGCTGTCGTGATCGCAGAGTTCGCGATCACGAGACCGAAGACGAAGATGAACAGCACCGCAAGACCAGCCCAGACCCCTCCAGCAGAGGCGGCAGCGAGAAACACGACTACCTGTGTTGGAGTCTCGGCACCAACGCCGTGGATCGCCCCGATACCGAGGGCAGCTTTGTTGGTGTACTCGTCGTCCGCGATGTGCGTGTGCTCGTGTGAGTGCGTCGGAGCCGACAACCTCGAGGCTCCAGCGAGAACCTCCTCCTGTCCATCGTGGTGTCCCCCCTCGATCGCCACATGGTCGTGTGTGTGAGTCGAAGGATTGCCCGAACGGTTGAACACCCTGCGCGAAGCATCGAAGAGGATCATCCATCTGCTGCGGGCCCGGAAGGAGCCACGTTCGAGAATCAGTGTCACCACCACCACCACGCCGAGAACGATGAGCGTCACACCCACGAGTCGGCCGGCAGCAGCATCGAGCCAGTTGGGAACCGTTGCCCCGAGGGCGATGGCACCAATGCCAAGGAGGATGACAACGGAGGCATGACCCAGGACGTAGAGCGTCCCGACGAAGAACCCACGACGCTTCGACTCCTGGGTCGCTGCGATGTCGCTGATCGCCACGATGTGATCCCAATCGATCCCATGGCGCAGCCCGAGAAAAAAGGCAGCAACGATGAGTCCTACGGTGAGTCCGGTTGGGGCGTCCACGCCGGCAGGGTAGTCGGGAGGTGATCGTGCCGTTGCGCGCGTATCTCACACCTGACCTACGATGGCGCAGCCGGCACGACCGCCGGCCCACGAATATCGGAGAATCCATGGCATCGAACGAGTGGACAATCAACTACCTCCCCAGCGACGGCGGACGGGTCACGGGGAAGCTGAAGCTGACCGACGATGAGCTCGTTTTCAGGGGGTTGTACGACTCGAGCAACGCCGAGGTGATCAAGGGCATCGGGCTCTCCCTTGGCGCGTTCGCTGTCTCGGGAGGCCACGCGTCGTACTTCCACAACACGGACACCGACTTCGGTTTTGCCCTGCCACGGTCCGATGTCGCCGGCGCAGAGATGCGCAAGAAGGGCCTGATGAAGCAGGCCGTCGTCACGATGAACGACGGGGCGACGTTCGTGTTCGACTACGGAATGTTGAACCCGAAGAAGCTGGTAGCCCAGATCAACGGATGAGCTCAAGGACAG
>CAYLVM010000160.1:0-3957 GCA_964387145.1 uncultured Acidimicrobiaceae bacterium | reverse complement strand
GCATCAGAAGTCCGAAGACGGTTTCGACCTCGTGGATCGAGGCTGAAGGGGGGACAGAGTTACTGCAAGCCTGAAGACAGGTACGGCCTCGCGGATCAAAGGTAAACGGTGAACAACCTCTCCTTATCCGCTGATCTTCCAAGTACCAGATACCAAGTACCGGGGCGCTTTCCCTTCAGGTCTTCTGACCGGCGAGCGCCTTCGCATAGATCTCCACCGGGTGCAGGATCTCGTAGCCGTCGTCGAGATACCGACGGAGTTGCATCTCACACCCCGCATTGCCAGATGCCACGAGGCGTACACCTGTTGCTTCGATCTTGGCCGCCTTGGCGACTCCGAGTTGCCCGGCAGTGTCCGGGTGGTCGACCTGATACAACCCGGCAGCACCACAGCACATACCTCCCGGGTCGGCGTCGACAACCTCGTACCCTGCCGCCTCGATCAGCAGCCGTGGTTCACGGGTGATCTTCTGTCCGTGCTCGAGGTGGCATGGATCCTGGACGACGACACGGTGCCCGCTGCTCGCAAGTGTGGGGAGTCTGCCCTCCTCGATCGCTTGGGCAACGATCTCGGTGACGTCCTTCGTGCGTGCTGCGATTCCCTCACCGCCGTCGCCGTACCGGCCATACGCCTTGAGGTGAGCGCCGCACCCTGCAACGTTCACGACGATCGTGGCATCTCCGGCCATCGACGAGATGTTCGTGTCGGCCATCGAATCGGCATCCGACCCGAAGCCGCTATGGCTCGCCAGCGCACCACAGCACGTCTGGGTCACCGGGGCTTCGACCCGATAGCCGGCGGCGAGCAGCACCCGGACCGTTGCTGTGTGGATCTCCGTGAACCACGTGTCGGCAACACACCCGGTGAACAGGATGACGCGTTCGGCGTCCACCGGCCCCCACGCGCCGCCGCGGGCAGAGGGAAGCGGCAGGGGAAGTCTGCGAAGACCAGCCGTTGCCCCTCCCACGATCGGAAGTGATCCAAGGACGTCCATCCGTTGGAGTACGGCGGCTTCGATGGTCGAGGCTCGCATCATGAGCGGACTCCGGAGCGCTCTGCCGAGTGCGAGGCGACGGATCGCCTGGTTCGATCGAGGAACCTGAGCAACGGCCTCGGCACGAGCAGCCTCGATGACCTCGCCGTACGGGAGCATCGACGGGCACGCCGTCTCGCAGGCACGGCACTGGAGGCAGAACGAGGTGATCTCATCGAACCGCTCGTCGACCTCGATACGACCTTCCGCGACTGCTGTGATCGCTGCGAGACGCCCGCGGGGCGAGGCCGTCTCGTCGCCGGTGAGTCTGAAGGTCGGACACACCGGAAGGCACAGGCCACACGTGACGCACGAGTCGAGGTCGACAGACTTCGGGGGGTGATCGGTAACCCACACCATCAAAGGCCTCCGGGAAGGACACCGGGGTTGCATACTCCGGCAGGATCGAAGAGGTTCTTCATGCGGCGCTGGATCTCGATCGTGCTCGGGGGTGTCCCCCATCGCTGAGCCGATGTGAGATCGGGAGCAGACACGACGAGGGATCCGCCCCGGTTCTCCGTCCAGCGGCGTAGGAATCCCACGGCCTCGTCGTCGAACGTGCCCATGCCGATGTCTATGACACCGACACCGTGCTGTGTAACGAACCAATCGGTCTCGAGGCTCCTGACCTCGACAACGGCATCGACCACCGATCGCGGTGGAACGTTCAGAGCGATCCGTACCGGTGACTCGACGGCATCGGGCCAGATGAATCCGTCGACAGCGTCGCCACGGAGACGGCTCACCTGGTCGTGGATCGTTGCGGGGTCACCCTGGAGGTATACCTTCGACCCGGCGTCCGTCTCGAGAACGGCGACGGGTCGGTACGTTTCGCACAGAGCCGACGCCGCATCTTCGACGGTGACGGTCTGCTTTTCGTAGGTCACGGGCCACAGTTTGAAGCACACCGATGTGATGATGCCGAGCGAACCGAGCGAGCCGGTGGCAAGGCGTGACAGGTCGTACCCCGTGACGTTCTTGACGAGGCGTCCTCCGGCTCGTACGACTTCGCCGTAGCCGGTCACCATCGTGACCTCGAGCACACGGTCACGGGTCGGGCCGTATCCGAGCCTGCGATACCCTGAGGCTCCGGAGGCTACGACGCCACCGATCGTGCGCCGCGGCGAGTTCTCGGGAAGGATGGCGGAGAGTTCCCGCTCGGTGAGGACGTCTTCGAGTTCGCCGAGCGTGGTGCCGACTCCCACGACGATGGTGAGGTCGTCGGGCTGGTAGTCGATGACTCCTGCCAGTCCACTCGTCACGACTGCGATGTCGGTGACGACTCCTAGCATCGTCGATCCAGATCCGACGGGGATCAGGCTGGCACCGTTGGCTCCGGCCGACTGAACGATCCGAATAAGATCTTCGTTCGATCGTGGCTCGACGACGAGAGAGGCAGTGATACCGCTCGGGGCGTGATCCTTCGCCAGACCGGCAAGGGCGGTGACAGCACTCTCGGGAAGGGCGCTCACAGTCGGATTCCCGCGGCGTCGAAGCATCGTGAGCCTGCCGGAAGGATCTTGTCGGGGTTCATCCGCCCGTCGGGGTCAAACGCCTCCTTGACCCTGGCTTGTGCGTCGAGGTCGGCAGCTGAGAACACGAGCGGCATGAGGTCCCGCTTCTCGAAACCAATACCGTGCTCTCCCGACAGGGACCCGCCGACATCGATGGATGCTTTGACCATCTCTTTGGCCGCGCCCTGGACTCGCTCGAGCATGCCCGGTTCTTTCGCGTCGAAGGCGACGAGCGGGTGCAGGTTGCCGTCCCCGGCGTGGAACACGTTGAGCATCGTCAGGCCATAGCGGTCACCGATCTCGTAGATCTGATGCATCACCTCGACGAGCCGGGTGCGTGGCACGACCGTGTCGTGGAGGTAGTAGTCGGGAGCGGCCTGTGCAACGGCGCCGAACGCCGACTTGCGGCCTTTCCACAGCAGCGCCCGCTCGGCGTCGTCGGTGGCGACCCGCACATCGGTCGCACCGTTGCTGCGCGCGATGCCAGCGACCCGCTCGGTGTCGGCCAGAACGCTCGACGTCTGGCCGGTCACTTCCGCTAGTAGCACCGCGGCTGCGTCGGTGGGGTAGCCGGCGTGGACGAAGTTTTCGACGGCTTCCACCATCCGCTTGTCCATCATCTCGAGTGCCGCGGGGATCAGGCCGGAGGCGATCACATCGGACACGGTTGCAGCGGCCGACTCGACCGATGGGAACCCGATGAGGAGCGTCGCGACGTCGGGTGGGTTCTGCATCAGTCTGACGAGCACCCTCGTGACGATCCCGAGCGTCCCCTCGGAACCAACGACGACTGCACGCAGGTCGAGGCCGGGGGTGTCCGGGGCCTCTCCGCCCACGACAACGATGTCGCCCTGAGGCGTGACGAGTTCTGCGGCGTAGATGTGAGCGACGGTCGTGCCGTCGGCGAGGCAGTGCGGCCCACCCGCGTTAGTGCCGACGTTCCCCCCAATGGTGCACGCCGACTGGCTCGACGGGTCGGGGGCGAAGTGGAGCCCGACATCCACGAGAGCTTTCGAGAGATCGAGATTGATGACACCCGGGCCGACCCACGCGGTGCGCCCGATCGTGTCGATGGAGTCGATCGACGTGAATCGGGTGAGCACGACAAGTAGCCCTGGTTCGGTCGGAACAGCGCCCCCTGCCAGGCCCGTGCCGGCGCCGCGGGGGACGATGGGAACGTCGTGGCGGTTTGCGATCCGCACGACCGCCGCGACCTCCTGTGTCGTTTCGGGAAGAACGGCGGCAAGCACGGTTCCCGGAACGACTCCCGAATCCTTTGCAAAGACGGCGATGTCGAGCGGATGATGACGAACCCGCTCCGCTCCGAGCAGTTGTTCGAGGTCGCTGGTGAGGCTCATGGGGGTACGGTAGCGCGATGCCGCAGGAGCGAGAAAGCGGTGAACGGGGAAG
>CAYLVM010000159.1:0-4043 GCA_964387145.1 uncultured Acidimicrobiaceae bacterium | reverse complement strand
CGTTGGTACTGGTCTACGGGTACGACGGCTCGACCGAGGTCCCGCCACAGATCGCCGTCGGCGAACGGTCGCCCCAGGACTTCATCGCCGACCGCACGACGTCTGAGTTCCCCGACCCCGTCAAGACTGCGCGGGAACGGGAACTTGCAGCTGCCAACGTCCCGGCTCCGTTCAAGAAGAACACGACCACATCTCAGAGCGTCATCAACTCGATCAACGCCTTCTTCACGGATCTCGAAGAGGGCGCGTTCAAGCCACAGGAGAAGCCACTAGAGGTCGTCGTCCCGAGCGTCGTCGGCATGACGATCGCGGCCGCAGAGAAGACCGCATCAGAAAGTGGGCTCGAGGCTACGGTCGGCGGATCCGTCATCACGACGGACGAGGCTCAGGATGGGACCGTTGCGTTCCAGAGCCCACTCGCAGGCCTGACGGTCGAAGAGGGCTCGGGTGTCAACCTCGTCGTCTTCCGCTGGCAGGACTCCTCCACAACGACGTCGACGTTGTCGCCGACGACGACAACGACACTGCCCGATGCTGCCACGCGTGATCGCTACACGGTCGAGGAACAGGTCGATTCCCTCGCCAGGGAACATGCAGTTCTCGGCACCGAGATCCTCACCGACTTCGTCGAGCTCCACGAGAAGGACCTCGACCGCGTTGCAGAGGGAGAGGCGAGCGTCTTCCCCGACATGCAGCGCACCGCGATCACGTGGGCCCAGGATGAGCTCGACAAGGGCATCCGCGTTGGGGACCTCAACGAGGTCAAGCAGAAGTATCTGAATCCGGCGACTCGACCGCCGATAGCGATCGTCGGCATCCCGGAAGAGGACGTCGACAAGACACACAACGCGCTCGCGAACCTCGTCGCGAGACGGCTCCTCTCGAACGAGGACGTCGACGAAGCACAGTGGGAGATCGACAAGCAGGCAGCGAGAGACGCTGTCCCCCAGCAGACCACGAGCTTCCCGATCGGAACGACAATCGCAAAAGAGGGTGACATCCTGACCTCTGTCCAGGTGGCAGCGATCCAGGAACTCGGCCTCTACGAACCCGAGATCGTCATCGTGGCGCCCGCATGGGCTCTCGCGGCGTTTGGTGCCATCAGCATCCTGCTCTTCGCCTTGTTGCTCTACCGCATCTCTCCCAAGACCGTCCGACGTATCCGCGACGTCGTCCTCCTCGCCATCATCCTGGGTCTCGCTGTGCTCGCTGCCCGTGTGCCCGGCCTCGTGACGGGCACCGACAATCACAGCATCGGTTACATCATCCCCGCCGTTGCGATCGGTGTGATGGCTGCCATCCTCTTCAACCCACGTACGGCGTTGCTCTTTGCCATACCCGTAGCGGGGTTCACGGCGATCGCGACGACCGATCTCACGTTCACTGTATTCGCAGGGATCGCCGCTGCTGTACCGGTGGCATTCGTGTCGAGTGTCTCGACGCGTTCGCAACTTCGTTTGTCCGTCATCAGCTCAGCGATCGTCATCGCACCCGTTGCCCTTGGCCTCGAGTTCCTGTTCTGGTACGGATCCGAAGGGAGCTCTCCGTGGATGGCAGCGCTCTGGGCGTTCGTCGGTGCCGTGGTCGGCGGGTTCCTCGCACAGGGCATCGTCTCGTTCATGGAGACCGCGTTTGGGATCACGACGACGATGTCTCTGTTGGACCTCCTCGATCGAAACCACCCTGCGCTGCAGACCCTCGAGGAGAACGCTCCCGGGACGTTCAACCACTCGATGCTCGTCGGTTCCCTCGCGGGGCGTGCTGCACGAGCGATCAACGCGGACCCGCTGCTCTCGCAGGCGGCTGCGTGGTACCACGACCTCGGAAAGACGGAGAACCCCCAGTACTTCGTCGAGAACCAGCTCGGCTACAACCCGCACGATGAGCTGACGCCCGAGGCTTCCGCCGAGATCATCCGCGGACATGTCATCGACGGCCTCGAGCTTGCAAAGCAGTTCAGGATCCCCGACGACGTTGCAGACGGGATCCGTATGCACCACGGCACCAGCCTCATGCGGTACTTCTATCACAAGGCCCTCATCGAGGATGAGAACGTCGATCCGGAGTTGTTCCGCCACCACGGTGCGAAGCCGACGCGCAGGGAGATGGCGATCGTGATGATCGCCGACGCGACGGAGGCCGCCGCCCGGTCGTACGCTCAGCAGGAGCAGCCGTCCGAGGAAGGTCTGGCGAAGCTGGTTGACACGATCGTTGCCGAGAAGCTCGAGGACGGGCAGTTCGATGAGTCGTCGCTGACCTTTGGCGAGCTGACGACTATCAAACATGAGATCGTCGCCGGGCTCGCCGCGTATTACCACGCACGCGTCGAGTATCCGGGTTTCCCGACGGGGGAGCAGGAGCCGGTCGCTCTCCCCGCCGGCAGCAGCGAGGCGATCGATGCCGATGAGTCAGACGACACTGATGAGGGCACATGAACGTTGCCGTCTCTCCGGTAGAGCGACCCGACATCGACGAGCCTGCGATACGTGAGTACGTCACCTCCATCCTCACAACGGAAGGCATTTCGCACGATGCCTCCCTTTCGATCACATTCGTCTCCAACGAGGACATTGCCGATCTCAATGAGCGATTCATGGGCAAGACCGGGCCGACGGATGTGCTGTCGTTCCCGATCGAGGATGCGTCGCCGGATACTCCACCGATGCCTGCGCCCGGCGGCCCACCGCTCGAACTCGGTGACATCTTCATCTGTCTCGAGGTCGTCGAGGTGCATGCAGACGAGTACGGGGTGCCCTTCACCGATGAGTTGTTTCTCATGGTGACGCATGGTGTGTTGCACATATTGGGGTGGGATCATCACAATGACGCCGATGCACTGGCCATGGAGTCGAGAGAGGCACGATATCTCGAGACGATCGGACGGACCCGACGATGACCGTTGACGCAGCTGCACTCGCCGCTGTCGCCCTCGTCGCACTCGTGATGCTGTTCGTTGCAGGGTTGCTGCGGGCGGGTGGGGCGAGTCTCGTGCGCACATCGCGAGCCGACGCGCTCCACGATGACGCCGAGGGAGTTCACGGGGCAGGCGTCGTGGCCCACATCCTCGAAGACCGAGCACGTGTCCAGCCGGCCCTCGGAACGACCATCACGTTCCTCATCGTCCTTGCGGTGATCCCTCTCACCTGGGTACTCACCGACACGCTTTCGGGTGCGGCACTCGGCGCAGGGTTGTTCGCCATGGCTGTTGCGCTCGTGATCGTCGTCGATGTGATCCCGAGATGGATCGGACGGAACCGCCCGGGATCCCTTGCCTACAAGCTCGCTCTGCCACTCAGTTGGTCGGTGGCGTTCGGGGCCGCCGCGGGTGATCTGATCGCAGACACGGACGACGACACCGAGCCGGATACCCCGGACGCGGATGCCGACGAGCGCGAGTTGATCCTCTCGGTGCTCGAGTTCACCGACACCATCGTGCGTGAGGTGATGGTGCCACGCACGGACATGATCACGATTTCGGCGGATGCATCGACGGACGAGGCGGTCGACATCGTGCTCTCCAGTGGCCGTTCCCGTATCCCTGTCACGGGTGAGACCATCGATCACATCGTCGGGATCGTTTTCTCTCGAGATCTTCTCGAGATCTTCGATAAGGAGCAGCCGCCCAGAACTGCCGATGAGATCGCTCACGATGCGTACTTCGTGCCAGAGACGAAGCAGGTATCCGAGCTCCTCAAGGAGATGCAGGCGAACCAACAGCACCTCGCGATCGTGATCGACGAGTTCGGTGGTACGGCAGGCCTTGTGACGATCGAGGACCTCATCGAGGAGATCGTCGGCGAGATCGTCGACGAGTTCGACGAGGAGGAGCCGATGGTCGTCGAGATGGGAGATGAGTGGATCGTCGATGCCCGCCTCGACGTCGATGACCTGGCTGATCTCGTCGGAGTAGACCTGCCATCCGATGAGTGGGACACCGTTGGGGGCCTTGTCCTCGAGTTGGCAGGGCGGGTGCCGAATGAGGGGGAGCGGTTCGAGTACGACGGATTGGTCTTCACCGCCGATACGGTTCAGGGCAGGCGGGT
>CAYLVM010000158.1:0-4044 GCA_964387145.1 uncultured Acidimicrobiaceae bacterium | reverse complement strand
CCCGAAACCGTTGTCGTCACCGGACCAGCCACCGATCGATCCCAGCCGAACCGCGGATCCAGGCTGAAGGAGGGACGGGCAAGTCTGCGGGCAAGAAGGGTGAAGACCCTGGCCTTCCACACCAGCCCCGAGAGTCATGCCGCGCGGCCTCCGGTACCCTCGCGTCTCGATGGAAACGCCACTCTTCATCATCGGGATCATCGCTGCGGGCTTCGTGCTCGGGACGATCGCGCGCTGGGTCCTGCCGGGTGAGCAACGGCTCTCACTCGCCGAGACCACGATCGTCGGGATGCTCGGCGCGGCGATCGGGGCAACGGGGGCGAACATCCTCTTCAGCACGGACGAGGTCGCAGCCATCGGCCTGGGTTCCATCCTCGGTGCCATCATCGGGTCGGTGATCATCCTCGGTGTCGTCACGCTGCTCGCCGATCACTTCGGGTGGCACTCGGATCCGAAACCGTCGATCGACGAGATCATCAGCGAAGGTGAATCGGCGAGCGTCGAGTTCAAGTCCACGGCGCGGCGGAACCTCCATACGGGTGAGCGAGACGACAAGATCGAACTGGTCATCGCCAAGACGGTGGCAGGATTCCTCAACGGAGATGGTGGCACGCTCATCATCGGTATCGATGACGACGGTGCACCCCTCGGACTCGACAGCGACCTTTCCCTCATGAAGGAGCCCGACCACGACCGGTACGAGCTCTGGCTGATGGATCACTTCGAGCGCACGCTCGGGAAACCCGCGATCGCGTTCGTCGACGTATCCTTCGAGATGTACAGAGGGAAGGACGTCGTCGTGATTCGGGTCGAGCCATCGGACAGACCCGTGTTCCTCGATGAGCCGAAGAGCCCAAGAACTGCGGACTTCTACGTTCGTATGGGAAACTCGACTCGAAAGCTTCTCACAGACGAATACACCGACTACGCACGATCGAGGTGGAAATGAGCGACGGCTCCCCCTATCCAGTTGACTTTGTGGTTCCCGTCGACGACGAGTACCGCAGTCGCGGCCTCGCTGCGCTGGGCCTCATCGCCTTTGCGAAGGCGTTGTTGCTGATCCCCCACATCTTCCTACTGCTGGCGTATGGGATCGCCGTGCAGTTCATCGTGTGGATCGGGTACTGGTACATCCTCATCACAGGCGGTACGCCGCTGTGGGTCGAGAACTTCGAGATGATCTTTCTCGAGTGGACCAGTCGCGTCTTCGCCTGGTTCACCAGCACCACCGACGTCTACCCCACGTTCGGGACGGATGAACACCATCCAGCACAGGTACTGGTCGAAGCACCCCCCGAACCGCGGAACCGCGTTCTCGCAGCCCTCGGCATCGTCCTGATCCGGCCACTCCTCGCCGTTCCGCACCTGTTCGTGCTCCTCTGGCTGACGCTCGGGACGCTCTTCCTTGCGTGGTTCGGCTACCTGATGATTCTCATCAACGGAACGCTTCCCCTTTCGCTCCATTGGTACTTCGTGGGGTTCCATCGATGGTGGGCACGTACGTGGGCATGGATGGCTGGACTGACCGACGAGTACCCACCGTTCACTCTGAAGCGCTGACGCCGACAGACGACTATCGACTCGCCACGTCCGTGGCAGATACCGTCCTGCCTGCAGCCAGCGCCTTGATCTGGTCGCTCGCTGCGATCGTGCCATCTCCGACGAAGGCCTCGACGTGCGCGATCACGGCGTCGGCGTCATAGAGATAGTTCACCAACATGCCTGCCGACTCTCCGAGACCCTTCGGGGACGGATCTCCCATCCAGTTGAGACGATGGATCGAGGCACCGTTGCGGAGGTGGAAACGCGCCACAGGGTCGAGTGGCCGCGGCGGATTGCTGCCGGGACGCTTGACCGTGTACAGATAGTGGGCTGCGGCCTGCATCAGTACCGGTTCGAGGTCCTGCTGCGCCCACGGGAAGTCGATCCACTCCGTTCCGTTGAGTGCTGGAAGTCGCGCCCTGGCACCGGGGTCCATCCACTCAAGATCCTCATCTGACTGGCCACGAAGCCACACGAGGAACCCGGGGATCGGCGACAACGTCGAGAACGTGTCCAACGTCGGGATCTCCCGTTGGAGTTCCCCCATCACCTGCTTGATGAGGAAGTTCCCGAACGAGATCCCGCTGAGGCCCGGTTGGGTATTGGTGATCGAGTAGAAGATCGCCGTCGTCGGCTCTGCGAGGTCGACGGCAGGTGGCTGTGTGAGGACATCCTCGATCGAACCGACGATACGGTCGACGAGGGCCACCTCCACGAAGATCAACGGCTCGTCGGGAAGAGCGGTGTGCATGTACGCGTAGAGTCTGCGATCCGACTCGAGTCTTCGCCGCAGATCATCCCACCCAACGATGGCATGCACCGCCTCGTAGGCGATGAGCTTCTCGAGGATGGCCGCCGGCGTCGACCAGTCGAGACGCCGTAGCTCGAGGAAGCCCTGGTTGAACCAGGAGCGCAACACGTGGAGGAACGCGGCGTCAACCACCCGCAGGCCCGGATTCTTCGGCAAGAGCTCAAGCAGGTCTGCACGCATGTTGACGATCGATCGAGTTCCCCACGGAGCCGTGTTGAGGAGCCTGAGGAACTCCCGCCGGACTGGCTCGGAGGCAGTTCCGAGCGCGACAGCTCCCGCCTCATCCGGGGACTCCAAGTAGGAGGTAGCAGCGGACCGCAGCGCGTCGTGGTCCACAGTCATCTCATCACGAAGGAACCCAAAGTACGCCGCCCGATCCTTCGGATCCAGAGATTCGTAGGCATCGATCACCTCAGCAGCGTGACTGCTGACCGTCGCCTCTCTGGAATGGGCGAGGAGGGACGTACTCAATCCCTCGAGACGTTCAAGTGAGTTCATCAGATCACGGGCCCGTGCCATTGCCACACATGCATCGATGATACCCCGCTGAGCCGATTGCTCAGTTCCCGGGTGGGGAATCCGGTGAGGCCGGTCCAGACCCCACCGGATTCAACACGGATCAGCCCTCGGCGGACTCTTCCTTGCGGCGCAGTGACAAGAAGAGCCGTGTCAACATGTACACGAACAACGCCAGGACACCGATCGGGATCAGCACTGCTGCTCCCACGATGAGGAACGCCACCGTTGCGAGGAGCACCTCTCCGGCCTGGGCGAACGCCTGGGCGATCGGACCTGCATCGAGAGGCTCTACGGGGACGATCGGGCCGTCCGGCACCTCGGTCAACCCCACCGTGAGGGTCGCAAACTGTGTCCTGCCGTCGAGGTACCGCAAACGTCCCTCTATTTCCTCGATGTTCAGGAGAACTTCCTGCATCCGGGTCTGGATCGTCACGAGATCGTCGATGGTCGTGGCTTCCTCCATCAGGCGCGTGTAGAACGCTTCCTGCTCACGCCAGTAGTTCAGCCGACCTTCGAGATCGACGTACTCCTCGGTGACATCCTGGCTCGAGAGTGTTGACGAGACGTTCTCTCCCAGATCGCCGACCCGTGCAACAGCGTCGTCGAAGCGATCGGTCGGGATCCGTATCGTGAACCATCCCACCGCGTAGCGCTCATCGTCATACTCCTCGATACGGGATTCACCGGAGGCGACGTAGCCGCCGAGGTCCGCAGCGATCGTTCGGATCTGGGCGGTCGTCGCGCCGAACGATCCGGGATCGATCCGGAGCTCGACGCTTCCATCCCTGATCACCTTCGCGTCGATCGACGTATTGCCGGTGGGTACGAACACGATGGATCCGCTATCTGTGACCACGGTCTTGAACGCACCGTCATCGCCAGGACTCCCTGCGTCTGCCCCTCCTGCGTAGTCCTGGTCATACTGGATGGCCTCTCCGCCGCTGCCTCCCTGGCTTACGGGCGCAGCCGATTCGTCGCTGCTACTCGAACAGGCTGCGGCAACGAGCGCGATCACAACTGCCGCAAAGGCGAACCGGACCGATCTTCGTCGTGTGTGGTTGTCGTCGATCTTCATCTCTCTCTCCTTCGTTCATGCCCGGCTCCCCAGCCGGTTACCGCTACGACGACGAGTCCATCCCCTCAGGTTCCCGCCAACGACGGCCGGCCCCCTC
>CAYLVM010000157.1:0-4093 GCA_964387145.1 uncultured Acidimicrobiaceae bacterium | reverse complement strand
TCCTCACCTCGCACCTCGAACGGACCTTCTACAAGCACGAGGCCGACCTCATCCGTGAGTTCCTCGGCGCCCACGACGACACCATCGAGACACCGACGGAGGCCCAGCGTGTGCTGTTCGGTCCGACCCGGCGCCGTGTCCCGGTGATGATGGACCTCAAGAACCCGATGCTCCTCGGCCCGGTCGAGAACCAGGAGCACTACATGAACGGCGTCATTGCACGCCGCAACAACTTCTCCGAGGACATCCTTCCCATGCTCGAGGCTGCCTACGACGAGTTCTCCGAGCTCACCGGGCGCGACTACGGACTTGTCAGCAGCTACAAGACCGACGACGCCGACGTCGTGTTCGTGTCGCTCGGATCGGCTGCAGAGAACATCGAGGCGGCCGTCGACTACCTGCGAGAGCACGACGGCGCCAAGGTGGGGTCCGTCCACCTCAACGTCCTGCGTCCCATGCCTGAGGCGGCGATCGTCGAAGCACTTGCCGGGCACAAGACCGTGATCATCCTCGAGCGGGCCGACGACGGTCTCTCCGGCGACAACCAGCTGACCCGTGAGATCCGTGCAGTCCTCGCCAAGGCATACGAGATCCACTCCGTCGGCTACGCCTCGGACATCCCCGGCATAGCGTTCGAGGACATGCCGGTGATCCTCTCGGGCACCTACGGCCTCGGTTCTCGTGACTTCCGACCGGAGGCGATCATCGGAGCGTACGAGTACGCCACCGGGGAGATAGCCCGTCAGGACGGAAAGACGCTCGCCGACGGTGCCACCTACTTCACCCTCGGCATCGACCATCCCTATGCCGTTGTCTCCCAGCGCACACCATCGCTGCTGCCCGAAGGGGCCGTTGCGGTCCGGTTCCACTCGATCGGAGGCTGGGGGATGATCACCACGGGGAAGAACCTCTCGGAGATCATCGGAGCCATCGGTGAGGATCTCATCGGTGAGCATGAGGAACTCGACGAGTTCGGCCGGCCCAAGGAGATCATCCACGTCTCGGCGAACCCCAAGTACGGTTCGGAGAAGAAGGGTGCCCCGACGTCGTACTTCCTCGTGGCAGCACCCGAGCGTGTCCGTGTCAACTGTGACCTGCGTCACGTCGACGTCGTCCTGTGCCCAGACCCCAAGATCTTCACCCACACGAACCCGCTCGACGGCATGAACCCGGGCGGCACCTTCGTCTGGGAGTCCGAGGAGGATCCCGAGACCGTGTGGGAACGGATCCCCAAGATGTACCGCCAGGAGATCATCGACAAGGGCATCCGGATCGTGACGCTTCCCGGGTTCAAGATCGCCCGTGAGGCCACCGAACGCCCCGAACTCCAACTCCGTATGCAGGGCAACGCCTTCCTCGGTGCGTTCTTTGCGGTGTCGGGCATGCTCGAGGAGTACAGCGTCAGCAACGACCGGTACCGCGAGATCGTTCGAGCCCAGTACGTCAAGAAGTTCGGACGCTTCGGCGACGCAGTCGTCGAGTCCAACATGGAGGTCATGACCAAGGGAGGGGACCTCATCGTCGAGATCCCCCACGGGCCGATCGACGCCCCCGACAGGTCCTCGATGCGGCTCCCGGCCCTCGCAGCGTGCGACTCATGCGTCGTCGAGATCCCCCAGCCGGTCCCACCGGCGAACCAAGAGGTGCGCATCCCGCTGACGATGCTCTCGACCTTCAACGCAGAGTTCAAGGCGGGCCTCGGCTACGACCAGCCATCGACACCGCTTGCCTCCGTCTCGATGATGGCGGCAGGGACCGGGCGTGGCTCCTCGAAGTACGTTGCGAGGCGCGACACTCCCGTGTGGATCGCAGAGAACTGCACGGGATGCATGGACTGCATCGTGGCGTGCCCCGACACGGCACTCCCGAACGTGGCCCAGGACTTCGACGTCGTGTTCGGAACCGCTGCCCGTGGATACATCCTCGATCCGGGTGAGCGGTCCAAGATGCTCGAAGCGCTCCCCGATCTCGAAGAGCGTGTGCGATCGGTGATGAAGGACACCGTCAAGGAGAAGAAGACGGTCCCGTTCGTCGAGATCATGCGTGAGCAGGTCGCTGCGATCGACACCGTCTCACCCGAGGCCCGGAACGAGTTCATGGAACTCTTCGAGCGGGTCCCCTTTGCCTACACCAAGACCGCACATCTGTTCCGCTCCCTCGAACGAACCGAGCCGGGCTCCGGCGGCCTGTTCGCCATCATGGTGTCCGACCTGTGCAAGGGCTGTGGCGAGTGCGTCCTCGAATGCCCGTACGAGGCGCTCGAGATGGCGCCAGAGACGCCCACACTCAACGCCGATCACGTCTCAGGCACCAACTTCCTCGACCTGATCCCCGACACGCCCTCCAAGTATCTCGGCAGGTTCAACCCGCAGGATCCGGTGGAGTCCGCAGCCGCACATCTCAAGAACCACCTCATGGTGCGCACCAACTACGAAGCACTCGTCTCGGGTGACGGTGCGTGTGCCGGATGTGGGGAGAAGACGATCCTGCACACCGTGGCGTCTCTCACCGAGGCCTACATGCGCCCGCTGTACCACGCCAAAGCCGACAGGCTCGAGGCGAAGGCTGCCGATCTCGAGGCCCAGGGCGTTGAGATGTTCGCCGAGATGAGGGACCTCGACGAGGAGTCCTACGAGCGCCTGAAGCGGCTCATCGCTCACACGCTCATGGGTCTCGGAGGCGAGGATGACGACGACACCACCCGCAGGCTCGCCGGCCACGGCGACCTGAGTGACCAGGATGTGCTCGACGCCCTTGTCGCCACGATGCGCCAGGACGCGTTCAACCACCGCGATCTCCAGGCGATCGACGGCACCGTTCCCAACGGCATGTCGGTGATGGCGATGGGGGCACACACCGGGTGCAACACCGTGTACGGGTCGACGCCCCCGAACAACCCGCATCCGTACCCGTGGATGAACTCGCTCTTCCAGGACGGGGCGACCGTCACCTGGCTGCTCGGCGAGAGCTTCATTGCAGATCATGCCCGCCGCTCGGTGATCCCGGAACGTATCGCCGATCGGATCTCGCTCGGCGTCGGGATCTCGCATGACGACTATTTCGAGATGACCCACATGACCGACACGGTGATGACCCCGCTCGAGGTGCGTGAGCTTCCCAAGGCATGGGCGATCGGCGGTGATGGTGGCATGGGTGACATCGGCTACCAGAACGTGTCCAAGGTCGTCCTTCAGAACCGGCCGAACGTCAAGCTTCTCCTCCTCGACACCCAGGTGTACTCGAACACGGGTGGCCAGAACTCGGACTCGTCTCCGATGCTCGGCGGTGGCGACATGAACCAGTTCGGTCGGGCCACCGAGGGCAAGCTGACGGAGAAGAAGGGTGTTGCCGAGTCGTTCATCTCCGGGCACGGGTCGCCGTACGTCGCACAGGTATCGATGGCGAACGCTGCCCAGTTCTACAAGGCGATGATCGAAGCCCTCGACTACCGCGGGACGGCGTTCATCCAGTCGTACACATCGTGCCAGCCCGAGCACGGCATTGCAGATGACGTCTCGAGCCTTCAGGCCGGACTCGTTCGTGACGCCCGCTCGATGCCCCAGTTCGTGTTCAACCCCCAGCTCGGAGAGACCTACGCCGAGACGCTCGACGTCTCGGGGAACCCGAACCGGGACAGGGATTGGGCCGAGATCACGTCGAAGCTCACCGACCGTACGTTCAACTACACGGTCGCGCACTTCGCAGCGACCGAGGCGAGGTTCCGCAAGCACCTTCGACCGATCGGTGATACCGATGGACTCGTGCATCTCGACGACATGGTGTTACTCATCGAACAGAACGACGTAGTCCAGCGCCACGTGTTCGATGCAACGCATCGATCCTTCGTCCCGGACTTCGGTGTCTACATCGAGGTCGAAGACGCTTCAGGCAAGGTCAGGTCGATGGTGTTGTCCCGTCAGCTCGTGCTGTTCAGCGTCGAGCGCCGCAAGGCGTGGAGGATGCTCCAGTCCAAGGCCGGGATCACGAACATCGACTATCTGGCACAGAAGGAGGCGCTGGAATCCTTCGACACCGACGGCGTGTCGATGGCCAGCCGCTTCATCGAGATCCGTGAACGCTTCGACAAGGCGCT
>CAYLVM010000156.1:0-4105 GCA_964387145.1 uncultured Acidimicrobiaceae bacterium | reverse complement strand
GAGGGTATAGAACGACCGGGCGCGACGGCCTGCGATCCCATTCCTCCGTCCGTCCTCCCTTCAGGGGGGACCGCGAGCCTGCGAGCCGGGTATGACGAAGACCAGGGATGAGCGAGTCTTCATCGTCTAGCTGGACGATCCCCGTACATCGTCGCTGCGCTCCTCTGCCGTTCAGCTTCAAAGGGGGACGGAGAATCCAAGCGAGTCTTCGAGTGACAGTCGATGGCCGATTCTTCCTCAGTCGTCGATCCAGGTCTCCAGCGCGACGCCGAGACCATCGGCGATACGGTTTGCGTAGGCGTAGTAGGCCGTCACTGTGACGATGTCCAGGATGTCGTGGTCGGAGAAGCCCGATTGCCTGAGCGCTGCCACGTCGGCCTCATTCATCTGCCCCGGCGTCGTCGTGAGTTTCTCGACGTAGGTCAGCATGACTCGGCGCTGTTCGCTGAGTCCCGCCGTTCGCCAATCGGTTTCGATCGCGGTGAGGAGGTCGTCGTTCTTCAAGAGACGTCGCAGACCGCGACGGTGGTGGGTGAGTCAGTAGTGGCACTCGTTGGCGGAGCTGACAACGAGAGCGATCAGCTCACGTTCGACCTTGCGGAGCGACTTCGTACCGGACATCGCCGACGCGTACACGGCCTGATGCGCCGCCAATCCTGCGGGGTCGAGTGAGTGGATCTGTATGACGTTGTCGACGCGATCGTGGTTGCGGTCAACGACTGCTCCGTAGAGTTCGGCGAGGGCACCCTCCCACTCGTCCTCTCGAATGGTGTCGATCCACGCCATTGCAGGTTCAGCGGACGGCGGCGTGCGAGACGTCGATGACGACCGGTCGCTCCGCAGCGCATTCGAGCAGACCCTGAACGATCCCTTGATCGATCTCATGGACGACACCTGGTTCAGCGGTTCCCGAGTCACAGAGCGGGCAGAACTGGGCGACGATGCGATTCTCCGAGGGTACCGTCGATGCTCCGAGGCCACGCCCCATCATGGATCGCGCAACAGCCAGTGCCGCTGCCTCGAACCCCTCATCCTCGGGAATCCCGATCTCAGCGCCGAGCTGTCGACCGTATTTTCTCCCGATGTCGTAGGCGATCCCTGCCGCCCGTCCGTCGTCGAGTTCAGCGATCACCTCTGCCAGGAGTTCGGCGAGCCTGTCGTACTTCTTGACCGAGTACTCGATCGAAACCGGTTTCTCTGTCGCCTCGTAGCGTTTCGCCGGGCGCCCGGCCGTGGGTGTTTCGACCGGTCGTGTGGATACGCGGACGAAACCATCGACAAGGAGTCGATCGAGGTGATGGCGGGCAACGTTCGGATGGATCTGGAACGCCTCTGCGATCTGGCTTGCCGTCACCGGATCGTGGGACTCTCTCACCATCACATAGATCCCTCGTCGCGTCGCGTCGCCGAGTGCTCCGGTGAGCTCCTCGATCTGGCTGTCGAAATCAGCGGTTGGCACGCGAGTTCCTCCTGTCTTGTAATCATACGCTGCGCTGCCACCGAGCACCCCGGTCCCGGACTCATCGAGCGAGGAAGCCGACTGTGCTCCATCTCGGCGAGGCGTTTGATTGAAGGCACGCTGGCGCTAGCCTCGCGCCGACAAGCTGATAGGAGTTCCCATGGTCGATGCCGCAGCGGTTCGCGACGCCCTGAAACAGGTCGAGGATCCCGAGATTCACCGGTCGCTCGGCGATCTCGAAGCGATCAGGGACATCGACGTGGCCGGTGGCCAGGTGTCCGTACTCGTAGCACTCGCCGTTCCCGGTAGCCCGCTCGTCGATGACCTGGGCCAAGCGGTCACGGATGCCGTGAAGGCGATCGAAGGCGTCGAAGACGTCCAGGTTTCGTTCACAGCCATGTCCGATGAAGAGATAGACCGACTGGCCACAGACCTGAGAGGACCGGTGTCGGGAGATCGTGAAGTCACGATCGGTCGAGCAGGCTCCCAGACCCGGGTGATCGGCATAGCGTCTGGAAAGGGAGGTGTCGGGAAGTCGTCTGTGACGACGAACCTCGCAGTGGCTCTTGCCGGAAAGGGCAAGAAGGTCGGGGTGCTCGACGCCGATGTCTGGGGCTTCTCCATACCAAAGATGATGGGCGTCGACCGAGCGCCATCTGTCCTGCGAGATCTCCTGCTCCCGCCACAGGCATACGGAGTGTCGGTCATCTCGATGGATTTCTTCGTACAGCCAGATCAAGCGGTCGTATGGCGTGGCCCGATGCTCGACAAGGCACTCCAGCAGTTCCTTGTCGATGTGCACTGGGGAGACCTCGACTTCCTCCTGATCGACATGCCGCCGGGCACCGGTGACGTTGCCATCTCCATCAGCCAGTACCTCCCACGTGCTGAGGTCCTCATCGTCACGACGCCTCAACCGACTGCACAGCGCGTTGCGGTGCGGGCAGGACTCATGGCACAGAAGGTCAATCAGGACATCATCGGTGTCATCGAGAACATGTCGTGGTTCATCGGCGATGACGGCAAGCGGTACGAGATCTTCGGTAGCGGAGGTGGGCAGCGTCTTGCAGATGACCTCGATGTCTCCCTGCTCGGCCAGATACCGCTGGTTCCAGCGGTTCGAGAAGGTGCAGATGATGGTCTGCCCATCGCCGTCGTGGATCCCGACGGCGAAGTAGCCCGAGCGTTCGACGATGTTGCAACGCGGCTCATCGAGACGGGGCCGCGTCTGCGGACCCACCCTGAACTCGTCATTTCGTAGCACCACACACGAACAAGAAGGAATCACATGCCAGAAACACTGACCGTGAGGATCGGAATCTCAGCCGCTCGTGAACTCGAACTACAGGTCGACGACCCCAATGCGGTCAGTGACGCGTATGTCAAGGCGCTCAAGGACGGCGACGCCGTGCTGTGGATCACCGATACGCGAGGCCATGAGTTCGGTGTCTCCGTTGCCGCGATTGCTTTCGTCGAGTTCGAACGGCCACAAGAGCGTGGCGTAGGATTCGGTCGCGCCTGACCCTTCTCAGGGCCATCAACGAGGAAGGGACCCGGATGACCCGGGTCCCTTCCTTCGGTTTGTGAAGTTTCAGCACGCTTGACGCTGGCGCCGTCGCTCGGCGAGCCAGCGCTTGCGGTACCGTCGCCGGTCGTCCTCGGGAAGACCGCCCCACACCCCGGCTTCCTGGTTCGTTTCGAGGGCGTACAGCAGGCACTCCTCTTGCACCGTGCAGACGGTGCAGATGGCGCTAGCCCTCTCAATCATCTCTACAGCAGGTCCTGTGGTTCCAACCGGGAAGAAGATGTCCGGGTCGGAATCACGACAAGCTGAGAGCTCTCTCCAATCGGTGACGGTGAGCACGCGAGTCTCCTTGAGCTTCAGGTCGCTTCGGGGTTCTAAAAGTGAATTTTTTCACAAACTACCCCTCGGTGTCAAACGGTTCTTGCAGGTTCTTGCAATCTCAGGTCAGGAATTCTACGTCGGGAACCCCATATTCCTCGAAAGTCTTTCGCGAGTATGTCCCACGGCGCCGTTGCCGCTAGCGTACCGCGCTCCACCAGGCACGTCAGGAGCTCTCCCATGGCCATCCAGGAGCAACTCAAGGAAGACCAGATCGCAGCGATGCGAGCCAAGGACAAGGCGACCCTCAACGCCATCCGATCGATCCAGGCAGAAGTTGCCACGGCGAAGTCCTCACCCGGGTTCAGCGGTGACATCGACGACGATCTGTACCGTAAGACCATCGCGACCTACGTGAAGCGCATATCGAAATCCCGCGCCGAGTATGAGGCGTTGGGTGAGCGAGGGAGCGACCATGCGGAGAAACTCGCATTCGAGATCGACTACCTCCAACGGTACCTCCCCAAGACGCTGGACGAAGGAGCGACCCGGGAGTTGATCGATAGAACGATCGCCGAGCTTGGCGCGGATGCCGACACTCCCGCAGGGAAGGTCATCGGAGCCGTCATGCGTTCCGGAGAGGACCTCGACGGCACCCTGGTGAACCGACTCGTTCGCGAAGCGCTCGAGTCGTAGTACCAGGTACCAAGAGGATCAGCGGGATGGCACCTCGGGGTGAATCGCGTACCGGGCTCGCGGTCCCCCCTCGCTCGCAGACTCGCTTGTGGTCGGGGTCTTTGCCG
>CAYLVM010000155.1:0-4124 GCA_964387145.1 uncultured Acidimicrobiaceae bacterium | reverse complement strand
GGACAAGCGAGTCTTCGAGCGAGGGGGGACCGCGAGCCCGCGAGCCCGGTGTGGCGGTGCGGGGGATGTTCAGCTGTCGAGCGGGAGCCTTGCGAGCCACGTTGCCATTGCGTCGGCCGGGTCGCTCCAATCAGGTTCGAGCATCATGTCGTGTCCCATGCCGGGGAACATGATCGCCTCGGTCCGGTAGGCACGAGCCGTTGCCTCGACCTCAGCCGGGGAGAAAACGGCGTCTTCTCCCGCACCGAGTACCAGGACGGGATCCTTGACACGCGATGGATGGGGGAGTTCGAGGATCATCTCGAGATACGCGAGGTAGGACTCGTCCTGAAGCATTGCGGCGTAGCGGATGGCAGCGTCGCGCCCCATCTTCGGGCCGAAGAGAAGCGAGATGGCACGGTCGGGATCATCGACGATCGGGCCGAGTGAAAGTGTGGCGTTGGCTCGCAGGAAGGCCAGAGGGTGGCTGGTGACGACCCTCCACGTTGCGCCGATCGCTCCGGTCCGCGGGACGGGGGCCATCAACACGCCTGCTCGCGCTCGGTACCTCGCGAGGTACTGCTGGACGATGAGCCCACCCATCGAGTGGCCGATGAGGATGGGAGGTGCTGACAGTTCCACAGCCACGCGACGTACATCTGCCACGTAGTGGGCGATCCGGGCGGTGCGGAGATTCCCTGGTGAGGCACCGTGGCCTCGCAGGTCGATCGCGTACGACGTGTAGCCGCGGTCGGCGAAGTACCCGGTGAAGTGCTCGGTCCAGCACCATGCTCCATGCCATGCACCGTGGACGAACAGCAGAGGCGGCAGATCGGCTGGCTGTGTCGGTTCGGTGACGATGACTTCGAGCGCCATGACGCCACCCTATCGTGAAACGGGTCCTCCGTTCGGGCAGCATCCCTTTGCAGGACGTGACGGCCCACCTGCTCGTACACTTCGCGCTTGACCGTCACCACCTACCCGCGCCGTTCGATCCTGGCAATGTCGCTGTTCGTCATGGTCGCGTTCGGTGTGACCCTCTACGCGATGTCGGTGCTCCTCACCGAGCGGGCGGCGGGCGGTGAGTTCTCCATCTCGCTGCTCTCGGCCGCCTTCGGCGGATCCGCCGTGATCGCCGGGTTGCTCGCTCCGAGGATCGGACGATACGCAGATGATCACTCGGTGCGCGGTCTCACCATCGCCGGGGGTGCTCTCGGTGCAGCAGCGATGTTTCTCTTCGCTGTGGCACAGACACCGTGGCTCGTCCTCGTTGCGTTCTGGTTCCTGCTCGGGCCTGCTGCAGGGATGACGCTGTACGAGCCTGCATACGTCGCGATGGGACAGTGGGTCGTCGACGGGCACAGGAACAAGGCGATCGGATTGCTGAGTCTGATCGCAGGGCTTGCAGGCCCCGTGTTCGTCCCGGCAACCGGAGCCTTTCTCGAGGCGTTCGGCTGGAGGGCGACGGCAGCGGCCCTCGGTGGCGTGTTCTTCTTCTCGGGACTTGCAGCGAGCACGCTGTACCCGCGGCATAAGCCTGGCGAGCACCGTGACTACGCCCTGGACCGTATTCGGTGGACACGCTTCTTCGGCGACCGCCGCCTTCTGTACCTCACACTCGCCGTGATCCTGACCTTCGCTGCGATGAACTCGGTGATCTTTCACCGTGTCGCAGTGTTCGAAGAGCAGGGGTTCGACGTCGGTCTGGTCGCGATCCTCGCCGGCATTTCGGGTCTGCTCACCTTTCCGGGCCGGTATCTCATGCCGAGGGCTGCAGAGCGCATCGCAGCGACGACACTCTTCACGATCGCCTGTGCAGGGATCGTCGTGTCCATGGTGATGGCCGTCGTCGGATCGTCCACTGTTGCAATGGTCGGGTTCTTCGTCCTTTACGGCATCTTCTTCGGCATCCTGCTGCCGACGAGGGCCGTGATCATGAACGGCTGGTACTCGGGGGAGGACTACGGGGCGATCATGGGGAAGCAGTGGGCGGCTGCTGCGGTCGTGGGCGGGCTGACTCCATGGCTGGTCGGGGTGATGCGTGACGCTCTCGGTGGCTACACGGTGCCGTTGATCGTCCTGACAGTGATGGTCGCCGTTGCAGCCGTGTTCAACATGGCAGCAGCACATCGATCACGCGACACGTCACCATCGTCCACGGGGTGAACCCTGATGTGGCAGGGTCGGGTCAGGACTCGTCGAAGATCTCGGCGATGAGGTTGTCAACTGCCTGGTTCGCCACCGTCTCGCCGTAGCGGTCGTCGAGGATCGTTCGCATCTTGGCGAACATCTGCTCGCGTTCCTCGTCCTGCGTTTTGAGCGATGCAGGCACGACCTCGGTGCCGTCGATCCATGGCTTCCCGTTCGACGACCACGGCACAAGGATGATCCACGACCAGATGTTGTTGCCCTGGACCTCTCCGGTCTTGCGTGCCAACCCGATGCATGAGAACGGGAGGGGAACCCACCCCATCGTACGGAGAAGGTCCCGCCCATCGGGCATGTTGACTGCATCTGATCCTGGCATAGCTCCTCGTCCCGGCCGGAGTACAAAACGGTACCTGCTCGCTCGGGCTACGTCGACGGGACACGACTGTTTCGTGTCGGTCACTGTGCTGTACTGAGAGTGGAAACCGGGCGCGATATATCTTTTGGGAGACGGATTGGAACCGACGATGGGAACGGTCATGACGCAACGGTTGGTGGTCATTGGAGCGGACGCGGCAGGGATGACGGCTGCCAGTCAAGCCAGACGACGGAGCAGACAACTCGACGTCGTGGCCTTCGAGAAGACCGGGTTCGCCAGTTACGCGGCCTGTGGCGAGCCGTACTACATCTCAGGGGAGGTCGACCCGATCGACAAGCTCATCGCAAGAACTCCAGAGCAGTTCGCCAAGGCCGGTATCGACCTGCGGTTGCGCCACGAGGTGACCGCGATCGACCTCGACCGTCGGGTAGTCGAGGTGAGGAACCACAACGACGACACGACGAGTGAGACCGGGTTCGACTCGTTGCTCATTGCCACGGGAGCCCGCGCCTTCGTGCCACCGATGCCGGGAGTCGAGCTCGAGGGCGTGCACACGTTGCGTACGCTCGGCGATGCGGAGGTGTTGCGGTCCGTTGCCGAGGCAGGAGCGGGAAGCATCGTCATCGTCGGCGCCGGCTACATCGGCATCGAGGTCGCGGAGGCTTTCGATGCACGGGGCTGGACGGTGACGTTGATCGAGGCGCTTCCCTCGATCATGGCCCGCACGCTCGACGCCGATCTCTCCGTTGCGGTCGTCGACGCCATCGAGACGCGAAACGTGCGTGTCCTCACCGATGTGATGGTCGAGAGGATCGAGGGTGACGGGCGGGTCACCGGCGTTCTCGCTGGTGGCGAATCGATCGAAGCCGACGTCGTCGTCCTCGCGGTCGGTGGGAGGCCAGTGTCCGAGCTTGCCGGGGAGGCTGGCATCGCGCTCGGTGCGACGGGTGCCATCGTGGTGGACGACCACCAGCTCACGAGTGCTGAGGGCGTGTGGTCTGCTGGTGACTGCGCTGAGGTTCGACATCGGATCACGGGGGAGATGGTGAACCTTCACCTCGGGACCGTCGCGAACAAGACGGGCCGAATCGCTGGCATCAACATGACGGGGGGCGACGCGTCGTTCCCCGGTGTCCTCGCGACAGCGATCACCCGGTTCCACGACCTCGAGGTCTCCATTACCGGTATCCGTCCCACCGACGCCGAAGCAGCGGGGATCGACGCGGTCACAGCAACGGTCAGCGGACTGACGGCTGCCCACTACATGCCCGAGGCGAGCGACATGACGATCAGGCTGACGGTCCAGCGTGGCACGGGGACGGTCCTCGGCGCCCAGATCGTCGGTGGCCCGGGTGCCGGCAAGCGCATTGACGTCTTCGCTTCGGCCATATGGCAGGGGATGACCGCGACCGACCTCGAGTGGGTCGACTTCGCCTACGCCCCTCCGTTCGCTCCCGTCTGGGACCTGATGGCGATCGCAGCGAGAAAGGCCGCAAGCGCTGCAAGGAAGTAGGAGCATGTTCGGCTGACACCTCTTCGGTCCTCCCTTCAGGGGGGACGGCAGAGCGACGCAGGAGCGATGCAGGGGGGAGTGCGAGCCTGCGAGCACGAAGTGGAA
>CAYLVM010000154.1:0-4149 GCA_964387145.1 uncultured Acidimicrobiaceae bacterium | reverse complement strand
CCCCCCTGAAGGTGGGACGGAAGAGGCTCGGGCTCGCGGGCTCGCGGTCCCCCCTGAAGGTGGGACGGAAGAGGGGGGGGGCGGGTGTTGGGCTGGCTCGTAGACTTGTTGGCATGGAGCAGATGAGTGGCGACCCGCTGAGGTTCGATCGAGAGGAGGCTGCAGAGATCCTCGATCTCGCCGCCGCCATCGAGGAGATGGAACGGGGCGACGACCTCGACCTGACGCTTGTTCAGGTACAGTCGATCGCAGCCGAACTCGGCATATCGAGTAGTGCGGTACGTCGGGCGATCGATACCCGCAACCGGGACGACAGGAGATCGGCGAAGCTGTCACGGAAGTCGATCCGGCGCAGGATGCGCTTTATCAGGCATGCATCCGCCTATATGGTGACGATCGCGATCCTCGCTGTTGTCGATGTACTCGATGGAGGCGGATGGTGGTTCTTCTACGTTGCCGGGTTCTGGGGGATAGCACTCGCCTTGCACGGCCTCCGGTTCGTGACACGCTCCGGTGGTCCGCTACACCGTCGAATCACATGACGAGACTCAGCCGAACCTGACGCTCATCGGTTGTTGTGGACGGAGGCCGGTCACCGTGCCGAACGGCATCTCCGAGCCATCGGTCGTGAGCTGCCTCGGCGTTTGCAGCCCAAGATCGTCGGGAGGTGATGGCAGCGTGAGCACGATGTGCGATACACCGAATGCTTCGACGTAGCCGATCGACCCGTCCATCTCCGCTGCGAGGGCGTGTGCACTCTTGAGCGACATGTAGACACTGGACTCGGCATCGGAGGCCTGAGTGTTCCCGGTCAGTGCAGCGATCCCTTCGACGGAGAGAAGCTTGTCCCTCCCGCTGATGGTCAACGTGGCACGACCCCCACGCTGCTCGGTTCTCAGCGTGATGCGTGCACATCCACTCTGCTGAGCAGCACGGATGAGCGTGCGCAGGAGCTGGCGTACATGTGCGGAGTCGGCCCATGCCCGAGCGCGGGTGAGATCGGACTCGAACAGTGCGTCGGTGTGTATCGCTGAGGCGACGGCGTGCACCTCTTCATCGAGCAGAACGACCCCAGGAACGTGCCCCGATATGTCTCGAGAGGTATCGATCGGCGCAAGAGTCGCGAGTACGCGCTCGACTTCGTGGGCGTTGTCCCTGATCGTGATGAGGAGATCATGCTGCTGATCGTGGGACATCTCGGGATCATCTGCCATCTTGTCTGCAAAGCCGACGATCGTTGCAAGTGGATCTCGGAGGGTGAGCGACATGCGCGACCGGAGAGCAGCATCGCCGATACGAAGTCGGTCCACCTCGCTCTGGAGGCTCGCGGCGTGCTTGGCTGCAGCTGCACGCCTGAGACTGGCTATCAGGGCGTAGGCGCCGAGGATCGCTAACGCTACGGTGGCGATGATCAACTCGACGCGGGTGCTGTGCGACGTCGCGGCGATCGCTGCCCCGACGAGAAACAGCAGGCATCCCGAGACGGCCAGTGCAATGAGTTGCTGAGGAGTTGATCGTATCTCTGCCATGTTCATCCCTTCTAAGGATTCATCGACGGAAGCGATACATTCGTAGAGGATGCTTTCATGCAGCGCGTTCTGACTAGTCAGGCGTGTGGGTGGTGAAGACGCAGGATCGTGTCTCGCCGGGTCGGTACCCTGTCGGGATGGATGAGATGATTCTGGTCGCCGTCGATGTACCGATCGTGGGCGATGAACGTCGCAAGAACTGGGCGAAGATCGTCACGAACGTGGACGAGTCGCTTGCGTCCGGATGGGCGTTCGAAGGCGACTTCATCGCAACGGGTGGGATCCAAGATGTTCCCATCGGATCGATCATCCTCGCCTACGGTGAGAGGGGCTCACGGACCAATCCCCAGGTCGAGGCGCAGGTGTTGAAGATCAACAACGACGGCACCGTTACGTTGAGAGCCTCTGCGAAGGGTCGAGCGTGGGCACGCACCCTCAGAGACCAGATCGTCGAGCTACTCCAAGAACAGTCTGAGGCGCCGATCGAGCAGCGGGCGTGGGACCCGGCGCTGCTCGCCTACTCCGACGCGGCGCTTCAAGAGGAACTCCGACGACGCGACAGGGTGGAGCCTCCAGCCGACGATTCGCTGAATGGTGAACGGTGAACGGTGAACGCCATGTTCCTCACAGACGTTCGTCGACCAACTCCAGGATCTTGGCTTCGCGGGCGATTGCCTCGTCGTGGAGAACATGGCCACGTTCGAGGTAGTTCTCGCCGGTCAACGTGTCGGTGAGGCTCGGGACGTTGATACGAACGTTGAGGTAGGCACCCAAGACGGCGGACCGTGCACACAGCGCACCAACACCGGCATCCGACACGGAGGCCGGGTTGCCGATCTCGGCCATCGCATGGATCACCTCCATCGAGGTGACGGTGACTTCCATCACGCGCAGGGGGACCTCGATTGCCAGCCGGGTGGCCGCCTGGATCGCCTCCGTTCTGGCGGCCCTCTCCTCCTCGTTCCCCTTCGACATTCCGAAGGCAGCCATGATCGCGTTGAACGCCTCGGTGTCGCGATCGATCAACGTCAGTAGCTCGTCGTGACAGGCCTTTCCCTTGTCCGCCCAGTCGGAGAACTCCTCCCAGCGATCGTCCCACCCGCGTTTGTGTGACGACAGGTTCGCAACCATCGTGCCGAGTGCTGCACCGAGCGCACCGAGGTTCGCCGACACCGATCCGCCGCCCGGGGCGACAGATTCGGAGGCCGTCTCTTCGACGAACCGGCGTACCGACAGGTCGACGAGACGGTCGGTGCAGTCGTCGATCGCATACTCGATGATCTTTTCGGTCGGATCGAACTCGCCGAGATCGTCGAGTCCGAGCGACTTGACGGCGATCTTGATGAGCTCGGTGTCCGAGACACCGGTGGAGCGTTGCTGCTTGTGGAGGAAGTACTTTCCGGCGTCGAGGATCGCCTGGAGTGGGATCAGCCCTACGAGTTCGGAGCCTGTGACGCGAATCCCTCTGGCCTCAGAGCGTCGGGAAACCTCGTCGAACGCGACGTGAACCGGTGTGGCGTCGATGTCGGTGATGTTCATCGAGATCTGGGCGACACCGTACTCCTCGATGAACCATCCGATCGCCTTGACACCCTTCAGTGATCCGGGTACCCAGATCTTCTCACCGTGCTCGTCGAGCTCTACCTCACCGGTCACGGGGTCACCGATGCGCTTCACACGACCTCGCTCGCGCACGTCGAACGCGATGGCGTTCGCCCGGCGTGTCGATGTCGTGTTCAGGTTGATGTTGTAGGCCACGAGGAAGCCGCGGGCACCGACGGCTGTTGCTCCGGAACGTGCGTTGAACTGTGCCGGCCCGAAGTCCGGTGCCCAGGCAGGGCTAGAGATCCGAGCCGCGAGTCCTTCGTACTCACCTTCACGGACGACGGCGAGGTTCCTCCGCTCGGGGACAAGGGCGGCGTTCTCGTAGCAGTAGACCGACAGGCCGAGTTCATCACCGAGCCGGCGTGCCAGGGTCCGGGCGTACTCGACCGTCTCGTCCATCGTGATCCCGGCGACGGGAACGAGAGGGCACACGTCCATCGATCCGAACCGCGGGTGCTCACCCCTGTGGGTACTCATGTCGATGAGCTCCGACGCCTTCGCTGCAGCGTTCACCGCTGCTTCGACCACGGCTTGTGGGGTCCCAACGAAGGTGACAACGGTCCGGTTCGTTGCGTACCCGGGGTCAACGTCGAGGAGCTTGACACCATCGACCGCCTCGATCTGTGCGGTGATCGCATCGATGATCGTCTGATCCCGGCCTTCGGAGAAGTTCGGAACACACAGAACCAGGCTTTGGGACGGAGAGGCGCTCACCGGTGGTCTCCGATACGGGGACCGTCGGCGACGTGAACGCTTCCCGTATCCTTTTGACCTGAGCGGTTCCACTCTCGATGTAGTTCACTCACCAGACGGCTCCTTGCAGCGCGACGCCAGAGGGGACGCTCGGAGGTTACCGCGTCCTCCCGCCGGGTCGCGATCGGTCAGCCTGCCAACGAGCCGGAGGTCCGGGTGTTGGCTGCTGCACCGTTTCCGGTACACGAGATTGCGGGTTCTCTTGTCCTCCCGTCCCCCCTTCAGGGGGTGTCGCTTTACCTCTGTGAAGTTCGCGTTTTGG
>CAYLVM010000153.1:0-4154 GCA_964387145.1 uncultured Acidimicrobiaceae bacterium | reverse complement strand
AAGCATCGCGCATGTTGCATACCGAAAGCGAGCGCAGTGAGCCAACGCCGAGCAGAGCGAGCCTTCCCTACATCGGGATCCTTGTCCGTTTGAACTCGTTGAGGTTGGTCCATCCAAGCATGTCGACGATCCGCTTGACATCCTCCACGTTGTGCCGATCCATGATCCGTGCGAAGACCGCTTCGCGCTCGACGATGAACGTCGGGACACCGAACACCTCGTGAATCTCGACGAGCGCCGAATGCTCGGACTCGAGCGTCCTCTGCGGCACACCGGTGGCGACGACTTCCGAGACGGCGTCGGCATCGAGTCCCGCACTCCCGGCCACATCTCTGATGACGTGCTCATCACCAACATCGAGTGCCTGATCGTGTCGTGCCGCGAACATCGACACGTGGAAGCGTGCGAAGGAGTCGGGGAAACGGTCACGCACCGCAAGAGACCAGAGCAGTGCCCGCACGCCCGAGCCCATATCGGCGTCGAGAGCGACGTCCCACACCGGGGTCTCCTCGGGCCCATTGTGGTTCTGTTGAAGTGAGAACGGACGGAACGTGACGCTCCAGTCGGCTCCCTGTTCGAGAGCGTCGACGACGGCCTCGTTCGCGTTGCGGGCGAACGGACACAGGTAGTCATACGTGAGGTCGAAGCGTTGTGGCACGGGGTATCTCCTGGTGGGTTCCGTCACGGTAGACGCGATTGGAAGCAACCATCACGCATCTCTCAGATCGACGTCGGAAGCAGCCAGACGGCATATTCCTAAGTCACTTACTACGCATTAGAACGATTCTGCCGTATACTCCGGGGGGTAGGCAGTACGATGACAACCCAACAGACACTCAGTAACCGATATTCGACGACCTCGCCTGTGGCCCAACGACAGGTTCGACGAGCGCCAACCGCTGATCGAAGCACCGCTAACCTCGCCGCTGCCACCCCGCGCGAAGAGTGTCTCCCCAACACGACCGTCACCCATGTTCACGCCGACGACTCCAGTCGGCAACCCACGTCCAAAGAAAGGACTCACACGTGAGACGTCTACTGATACTCGGAGCCGGCACCGCAGGCACCATGGCTGCAAACAAGCTCCGCGAGAAGCTCGACGACGACTGGGATATCACCATCGTCGACCAGCAGACCGAGCATTACTACCAGCCGGGGTTCCTGTTCATCCCGTTCGGCGCCTACGAACCTTCAGAGGTCGTACGCAAGGAAACCGACTTCCTCCCCCGCGGCGTGACCTATCTCAACGGGGAGATCGACGAACTGCTCCCTGAGGAGAACAAGGTGATTCTCGGGAGTGGAGACACGCTCACCTACGACTACCTGATCATCGCTACAGGGACACGACCGACACCGAGCGAGACGCCCGGGCTCGAGAGCGACGAGTACGGCAAGACCGTCCACGACTTCTACACGTTCGACGGCGCCGTCGCCCTGCGGGACGCACTCGCCGACTTCGACGGTGGACGACTGGTGATCAACCTCGTCGAGATGCCCATCAAGTGTCCCGTGGCTCCCCTGGAGTTCGCCTTCCTCGCCGATGCCTTCTTCACCGAGCGCGGCATCCGCGACAAGGTAGAGATCAAGTACGTCACGTCCCTCGACGGTGCTTTCACGAAGCCAGTTGCAGCGAAACGCCTCGGCACCATGTTCGAAGATCGCGGTATCGAGCTCGAACCGGACTTCTATCTCGAGCGTGTCGACTCCGACGACAAGAAGATCGTGTCCTACGACGAACGTGTGGTCGAGTACGACCTGCTCGTGACGATCCCGCTCAACATGGGTGCGGCCTTCGTTGCAAAGGCCGGTCTCGGAGACGAGCTCAACCACGTCAACGTCGACCACGGCAACTTCCAGTCGACCAAGTACGACAACATCTTCGCTCTCGGGGATGCAGCGAACCTCCCGACATCGAAGGCCGGTTCGGTCGCACACTTCGCCATGGAGACGTTCGTTCCGAACTTCCTTCAACTCATCCAGGGCCTGCCGATGACCCACGAGTTCGACGGGCACTCCAACTGCTACATCGAGACGGGCCACGGCAAGGCGTTGCTCATCGACTTCAACTACACCACCGAGCCGCTCCCCGGCATGTATCCGATGCCGGGCATCGGGCCGTTCTCTCTTCTCAAAGAGACCGAGATGAACCACTGGGGCAAGCTCATGTTCAAGTGGATGTACTGGAACCTGCTCCTCCCGGGCAAGGACATCCCGGTGCCGGCACACATGATGATGGCCGGCAAGGAGAGGGGCGCATCGTGACAGACTCCGCGACGCTCGACCGCACCGCCGAACTGGAGCGCAAGATCGACGTGCTCACCGAGCAGGTGCAGTTCCTCGCAGAGGAGGCACGTGCTCAAAGCCAGCGCCGCCGGGCGCTCGAAGAGCTCCAGGCCGATCTCACCCCGATCGCCGTCCAGGCGATCGAACGATCTGCCTACACCCTCGACGAGGTGCAGATCGACCCGTCCGATCTCCTCCGGCTCGCGGTGCGGGTCGCGGAGAACGCCACGATGCTCGAGAACCTGATGATCCAGATGGAGTCCATGACGGAGCTCGCAACGGAACTCAAGCCGATCGTCAATCGCGGTATCGTCAAGGCGATCGAGTTGGCCGATGAATTCGACCAGCGTGGTTACTTCGAGTTCGCCGAAGCAGGTTTCGGCGTCATCGACAGGATTGTCACCGGCTACACGAAGGAGGAGGTCGAAGCTCTCGGCGACAACGTCGTCGACATCCTCGACATCTTCAAGGACCTGACACAACCCGAGATGCTCGCGGTTGCGGATCGACTTCTCGAGGTCGTTCAACGACAGCAACGCATAGCGGCCCTCGAACAACAAGACCCACCGAGCCTGTTCGGGCTCGTCGGGATGATGCGAGATCCCGAGATCAGAAGAGGCTTGGGCCGGGCGCTGAGGACGTTCAAGGCCGTATCGGCGGCAGAGACAGAACAGGCAGAAAAGGCACAGGCCAATAACACAACCGAAGACACACCTGGAGGTGCGTGATGCCAGTGACGACGATCGCTGACAGGGAAATCCACGTCGACGATGAGGGCTTCCTCACCGAGTACGACGAGTGGGACAAGGATCTGGCCAAGGTTCTCGCCGCCAACATCGGAATCGACGAACTGACCGACGAGCACTGGAAGGTCATCGAGTTCATCCGAACCGATGCCAAGGAGCAGGGCGAGACACCGACACTCCGTCGGGTTTCAACCATCGGGGGGATCCCCACGAAGTCCTTGTTCCAGCTTTTCCCAAAGAAGCCCGCCCGCAAGATGGCGTACATCGCAGGCCTCCAAAAGCCCGCAGGCTGCATCTAGGAAGGACACACAATGACCTCCACTGACAACCAGGCACCGGTCGTTCCCGACTTCGGGGACGACGAAGACCGAAAGATCGCGTTCGTCTGCTCCAAGGGATCCCTCGACATGGCGTACCCGGCACTCGTGATGGCATCGGGGGCACTCGAGCAGGGCATCGAGACCCACATCTTCTTCACGTTCTGGGGCATGGACATGATCAACAAGAAGACGATGGGCAACCTTCACTTCTCCCCGGTCGGTAACCCCGCCACACACATGCCTGCGGCGCTCGCGCCGATGCCGGGCATGCAGGCGATGGCGACCAAGCAGATGAAGGCGAAGCTGGAGGGCCTCGAGATCCCGGACGTACCATCGTTCCTCGAGCATCTCTCGGACATGGGCTGCCATCTGTGGGCATGCAAGATGTCGGTCGACATGTTCGACCTCGAGGAGGACGACATGACGCCGCTCCTCACGGGCGTCCTGAACGTGTCCGACTTCATGGAGATCATCGCCGGCGCACAGACGATGTTCATCTGAGCACCCGTCTCTCTGGACAGCCCCGGGACTTCGAGCCACGGCTTCGAACCCCGGGGCTGTCGTTCGTTCAGCCTCTAGAACGTGCGGAGCGTCTCCCCTGAGCCTCCGTCCCCCTTCAGGGGGGACAAGCGAGACCTTGAGCGAGGGGGGACCGCGAGCCCGCCCCATCCGTCCCCCCTTCAGGGGGGACAAGCGAGACCTTGAGCGAGGGGGGACCGCGAGCCCGCGAGCCCGGTACGGCAAAGGCTCGGGGACAAGCGAGACCTTGAGCGAGGGGGGACCGCGAGCCCGCGAGCCCGGTACG
>CAYLVM010000152.1:0-4185 GCA_964387145.1 uncultured Acidimicrobiaceae bacterium | reverse complement strand
ACCAAGTACCAAGTACCAAGTACCAAGTACCTCTCAGTACATCACCGTCCGTGTCAGGTGGTGCGGCTTGAACGTCGCGTGGTACGTCTTCCAAATGCGGTAGTCGATCTCGGGGATGAGGAGTTGCCTGTCGGACGGCCTGATGGCGTTCACCGCATCGGTCAGTAGCGCCGTGGCATAGAGAGTGTGGGCTCGGATCTCGATCTCGGCGTCCGAGTCCCGCTCGATCACCTCACCGCCATCGATCCTGCCTGCAAGGTCGTCGGTGTACTCGAGGATCCCCATCAGGTTGAGGCCGACGGGCACGATGTAATCGGCGAACGCGGTCATGTCCGTGAGGTCGTCGAGCTTCCACGCACCGGTGCCGTGGAGGGCTCGGTGGAGCATCCACAGACCCAACTGGCCGAGTTTGTGGATCTGGACCTCGTGGCCGTGATAGTCGCTCACGTCGTTGAAGCGGGGGAACTCGGTGACGAGACGCTCGAGGATGCCGTCTCCTCCGGCGTACATGGCGGGGGCACAGTCCATCACGAAGCGGTGGAAGCGGCCGCCGTAGCCTTCCACGAGGGCCGCTCCGACCTCGTGGAGGATCTCGACCCGCTCATCGAGCATGGGCATCTCGATGTTGCCTGCAAAGATCGTCTCGAGGTCGCTCCTCTCCACCGTGGCGAGGTACTCACCGTCGAGGATCGGAACGCCCCTGGTGATCGCCTCCTGGATGCAGATGACCATCCCTTCGGTGTCCGAGTAGACACGGCCGTTGCGAACGACCTCGAACTTTGTTCCGGATTCGAAGTCGGTGAACGCGAAGTTCAGCGTCGTCTCGAACATCGTCAGATCCATCAGGTGGTTCGGGTCGGTAGCGAGGGAGAGACCCTCGACCACTCCTCCACCAGGGAAGCCGAACTCCTCGTAGGCCATCCAGCTTGCGACAGATGCCACCGCGTCGGGAGATGTCCGGACATGGCGCGATTGTTCGACGACGGGGATCACCGATTGGAGGACCGGCCGGGACCAGTATCGCGCTGTGCGGTTCTGTGTATCCATGCTTCTTCCGATCAGTTGGTCGTGGGCTTCGAAAGGGTCGTGCGGTGAACCTAAGGTACATCCCCACGGAGTCGACTCGTTCCAGGCGCAGCTAGAGACATGGAGTGTCGCGATGATGCCGAGTACACAAACCCCGAGGATCGCAGTTGTTGGATCGACGATGATCGACCTCGTCGCGTACACCGATCGTGTCCCAGGACCGGGCGAGACGCTTGTCGGAGAGCGATTCGCGATGGGGTTCGGGGGCAAGGGAGCGAACCAGGCGGTGATGGCGCGTCTGCTTGGTGCCGACGTTGCGATGGTCAACTGTCTCGGGGACGACGCCTACGGCGACATGACGCTCGAGAACTTCGCTACGTACGGTATCGACACGACGCACGTGTACCGGGTGCCCGGTGCGAGCGGCGTCGCCCCGATCTGGGTAGAGCCCGACGGGACGAACCGGATCATCATCGTGCCCGGGGCGAACCGCGCGCTCACCACCGCCCAGGCGGCCGACGCTGTGCGTTCGGTCGGCGATGTTGCGGTCGTCATCGGGCAACTTGAGATCCCACAGAGCGTCACGACAGCCGGGTTCTCGGTGGCTCGTGAGTCGGGGGCGATCACCATCATGAACCCGGCCCCTGCAGCCCCGCTGGATGCCGAGCTGCTGTCGGTGAGTACCTGGTTGATCCCTAACGAGGTCGAGTTTGCGATGCTGGCGGGCGTTCCACCAACCGACGATGCTCTCGCTGCGTTCGCCGTCGAGAGTGACACGCGCCTCCTCGTGACACTCGGTGAAGCCGGTGTTGCTCTGGTGACGGAGGCGGGACAGGTAATTCGGATAGCTGCGACGGTCCGTGATGCCGTCGACACCACAGGTGCGGGCGACGCGTTCGTTGGAGCTTTCTCCTACGGCCTTGCTGCAGGGATGGATGAACTCGACGCGATCGCCCTCGGCAACGCGTGCGCCGGCGACAGCGTCACCCGACCCGGAACTCAGACTTCGTTTCCAAAACCCGAGCGTGCGTGGGAACTCCTCGAGTTGATCGGGAAGTGACCGACCGCGACCGATACTTCCGGTAAACGGAAAACGGAGAACGGAAAACGCCGTCTCAGAACCCGCGCCGCTTCCGCTTCTTGATCGACTTGGCACTGAAGGGGACGTCTGCTTGGTCGGGCTCCCAGGAGAACAGATCTGCGAGGCGCTCATCGTTCGAGAACATCTTGACGATCGGGACGTTGAGCTCGGCTCGACGCTGGATGCCGAGAACCTCGTTCACCTGGTCCCACTCGACGAGGGTGACCACGAGGCCTTCCTCACCGGCACGGGCGGTACGCCCGGAACGGTGGAGGTACGTCTTGGGGTCATCCGGTGGGTCGTAGTGGACGACCACGTCGACACCGTCGATGTGTAGCCCTCTTGCTGCGACGTTCGTCGCGACGAGAACCTTGATCTCGCCGTCGGTGAACCGCTGGAGGGCCTGCTCCCGCTTGTTCTGAGGGAGATCGCCGTGGATCGCCGCCGCGGCGACTCCGAGGTCTTGGAGATCCCGTGAGAGACGGTCTGCTCCGGCCTTGGTACGCGTGAACGCGAGGAGACGGTCGTTGTGGCGCGAGATCTCCTGGATGACCTTCGGCTTGTCCATGTAGTGGACCTTGAGGAACCGATGCTCCATCGTGTCGATCGTGTCTGAATCCGACTCGATCGCGTACTCGACGGGATCCTTCATGTATCGGTCGATGAGCTCGCGCACCTGGTGGTCGAGGGTGGCGGAGAACAGGAACGTCTGTCGATTCTCCGGGAGCTGGGCCATGATCTTGCGGACCTGGGGCATGAACCCCATGTCGGCCATCTGGTCGGCTTCATCGATCGCCACGATCGAGATCTCGCGGGGATCGATCGCCTTGCGCTCGAGGAGGTCGATGAGACGACCGGGAGTTGCAATAGCGATCGAGGCACCCTTGTCCAGGGCATCGATCTGTGCACCCATCGGGGCGCCACCGTAGACGGCGACGGCGGTGAGGTTCCTGAGCTTCAACAGCGGCTCGAGCGTCTTCGTCACCTGGCTTGCGAGTTCGCGCGTCGGGACGAGGATGAGGCCGTGAGGCTTCTTGGGTTGTGCCGGGCCAACCTTCATGATCATCGGGATTCCGAAGGCGAGGGTCTTACCCGACCCGGTCTGGGCCTTTCCCGTGATGTCGACACCGTCGACAGCATCGGGGAGGGTCATCGTCTGGATCGGAAACGGGGTCGTGATGCCCTGTGATTCGAGTTCGTCGACGATGTCGTCGGCGACGCCGAGGTCGGCGAACGAGGTCGTGGTTGTTTCTTGTGTGATATTCGTCATTCCATAGGGGCGGATAGGGAGGTATGCCCTATTGGAGAACGCTAGCGAGTAAGGGCCTGTAACGGCGGTGGAACAGACAGACGACAGATGACACACAGTGCAGATAGATGCGTGTGTCCGGCGTTGACGCAGCGTCGTTCCGCGTGATCTAGTGGAGAGATGAGAGGTCGACGGATAGCGCTGGTACTCGGGTTCGGGGTGGCGGGAGCGATGTTCGTACTTCGCATCGTCGGGAGCGATCTGCCCCTGTCGGTCTCGCTCCCCGGGGCCGTCGGGTTCGGTGCGGTCGTTGTGGTGCCGTCGGTACTCGCCTTTCTCGCAGGTCGAGGAAGAGCGGGTCTGTATCTCGGCGCAGGTGTGGCCTCGATCGTCCTGTCCCTGGGCCTGTCCCTCCTCATCGTCGTGATGCTGCCGTTGGGCGTGTTCTGGCTGTGGTCATACGTGGCGGTGTCTCCCGGCCATCTCCTTCGCGCTGTCGGAGCGGGGCTCGTTGCGACCATGCTGGTGATGGGCGCCTTCGTCGTGTTGTTTCTTCACATCGATCCGAGATGTGCAGACACGTATGCCAACGGGGAGGTGCGCTTGGTCCCGCAAGAGCAAGTGGATATGGAGTCTGGCTGGGTGTGGGACGTCGGAGGCACATCCTCGTCGTCCATGATGTCCCGGCCGGATGTCGTCTCCCAGGTCTGTTCATCGGACGTCGTGACGTGGCCGGAGGCTCTCGCGTCGCTGGCCCTTGCCGGCGCTGCCGTCGCCTCAGCTCGAGCGATCGCGGCTCCCGATAGCGATGACCGTGAGATAGCCCGCA
>CAYLVM010000151.1:0-4256 GCA_964387145.1 uncultured Acidimicrobiaceae bacterium | reverse complement strand
GTCTTCAGGAATCGTCTTCGGTTGAGAGCTACTTGATCCGGGTCGACCTTCTTGCTCATCGCATCCTCCTCGCGCCTTGTACTCTGGGCCGTTGAACGGACCAGTGGCCCGTACTTCGCGCATCATACTCATCTGCACCCTGGGATTGCTCAAACGCCGCATCGGGGCAACCCTCAGGAGGGCTTCAGAGACGTCACGCGGTAGTCTGGAATCCAGCAGATCCCAGGAGGCGTGGGTGGGAGTTGTGCTCAACCGATTCTTGCAGGCGATCCGTCTCGACCGCGATGCCTTCGTGTGGATGGACTTCAACGATCGCGCGACAGGGGACGCAGCGATCCTGGTGGCAGGTACCCAGGTTCTGCTGTCTCTCGGTACCGGTGCGTCCATCGGCGACCTCCTCAACCCGATTCGCCTCGCTGTCTTGGTGATCAACGGCTTCTTCTTCTGGGTCATCTACTCCGGGGCCGTGTACGGCGTGTCGAAGTACCTATTCGAGGGGCACGGGACGTACGCACCGGTTCTACGGATCACGGGCTTTGCGTACCCGACGGTCTTGATCATCATCTTCGTGAACCTGTTCGTCTCGTCACCAGCGCTGGTGCTCGTCATCGGTGGTGCGTGGTTCGTGGTTGTCGTTGCCAACGGGATGTCGTACGTCGCCGATCTGGCGATCGAGAAGGCTTTCGGCGCCGCGATCGGTGGGTACGTACTCCTGGTCATCGTCCAAACGATCCTGTCGAACCTCCGGATCTTCTGACGATGCCGACGTATCGGTTGGATCTTGCGTACGACGGGTCCGGGTTCTACGGATACGCGCGGCAACCGAACGTCCGCACCGTGCAGGGAGACCTGGAGGATGCTCTGGCCCCTCACACGGGTGGCGCAGGCACCTTCGTTGCCGGGCGAACGGACAAGGGGGTGCACGCCACCGAGCAGGTCGTCTCGTTCTGCTGCGCCACACTCGACACGGCCTACGTGATGCGGTCGCTCAACAGCCGCCTCGCTCCCGAGATCGCCGTCCATAGACTCGTTGAGGTCTCCGACGACTTCCACGCTCGCTTCTCTGCAACGGGGCGGGCGTATCGGTACCGCATCAGGAACGCGGAGGTGCACGATCCTCTCTCCGCTGCATCTGTGTGGACGGTGGTCGAGCCACTCGACGTCGATGCCATGAACATCGCTGCTGCTGTAGTCATCGGCGAACACGATTTCACAGCGTTCTGCCGGCGCCTGGGAGACAGGTCGTTGATCCGGGAAGTGTTCTGGGCTCGGTGGTGCCGCAAGGGCGACCGCATCGACCTGTCGATCGGTGCCAGATCGTTCTGCCATCAGATGGTGCGGTCCATCGTCGCTGTCTGTGTCGAGGTCGGCCGTGGGAACGTCGAAGCGACGGACGTCGCCGGGATCCTCGAGTCCCTCGATCGGCGACACGCCAAGGGTGTGGCGCCTCCTCATGGACTCGCTCTTGTAGCCGTCGCCTACGACGACGAGCCGCTGCCACGCCCAAGCTGGGCGGCGACGACCCACTAGGCGCTGAGACTTTCGACGACTTCGTCGAAGTGGCGGTGTGACTGCGTCTCGAGGGCAAGGTTGATCTCAACCTGACCGAACGCCGAAGCAGCATCTTCCCTGTGGTGAACGACGGGCAGGACGTTGGCACCGAGAGTACCGACGTTGTGAGTTCGGCCGCAGCGAGGGCAACGCCCTGTGCGTGGCTGCGTTGTTGTGGGGACAGACACGTGATGGCGAAGACAGGGTTGGAGCCACGAGAACGACTCCTCGCCCCTTTCCACCGGCCATGAGGATGTCACTGAAGCTGATATCGTGGGTCACGCGGTCTTCTCCGACGGGGAGGGCAACGGTCCTGGTTGACGCGTGCCGTTTGGCCGTTACTCACCGGAATCCGATACCATACGGCTTCGTCTCCCGCATCGGGGGATGCTCCTTCACGCCATTTTCTAGGGACAGTCACCTCATGAAGCCAAAGCTGCAGAGAACCTTCTCGCCGAAGCCGAGCGACATCAACCGTTCGTGGTACGTCATCGACGCCGACAACGTACCCCTGGGCCGGCTTGCATCGGAGATCGCACAGATCCTCCGTGGCAAGAACAAGCCCACATACGCACCTCACATGGACGGGGGCGACTTCGTCATCGTCGTGAACGCCGAGAAGATCCACGTGTCCGGCAACAAGGAGATCGAGAAGATCTACTACCGGCACTCGGGATACCCCGGCGGTCTGCGGGCCGACACACTCTCGAAGGTTCGTAAGGACCATCCCGAGCGACTCATCGAAGCTGCCGTGCGCGGCATGCTCCCGAAGAACCGTCTCGGAAGGCAGATCTTCAGGAAACTCAAGGTCTACGCCGGGCCGGACCACCCGCATGCGGCGCAGACGCCAGAACCGATCACGCTCAAGTATCGAAAGGTCGAAGCCTGATGGCAAAGCCAAAGCCGCTCGTACAAGCTACGGGACGTCGGAAGAGCTCCGTTGCCCGTGTCCGTCTCTACGACGGAACCGGGGAGTACACGCTCAACGGCCGCACGCTCGCCGACTACTTCCCCGATCCTGAGCTGCGCCGTCGTGTCCACGAGGCGTTCAAGGTCGTCGACCTCGAGGGCCGCTACGACGTCAATGCGACGCTCGAAGGTGGAGGCACAACGGGTCAGAGCGACGCGTTGCGCCTCGGGATCGCCAGAGGCCTGATAGCCATCGACCCAGAGCTTCGCCCGGCGCTGAAGAAGGAAGGCATGCTGACGCGTGACTCCCGTCGTGTCGAGCGCAAGAAGTACGGTCTTCGCAAGGCTCGTCGAGCACCCCAGTTCACCAAGCGTTAGCCTGACGACCGCCGCGGCAAATGTGGCCCGGGGGTACGGATACGAATGGGTACTGAATCACAACGATTGTTCGGGACGGATGGTGTTCGTGGCGTAGCGAACTCTGAGCTGACACCCGAGCTTGCCTTCGACCTCGCTCGTGCAGCAGGAGACTCCGTTGAAGGGCATGCGGTGATCGGACGCGACACGCGTCGCTCCGGCCCGATGCTTGGGTCGGCTGTCGCAGCCGGGTTCAACTCCACCGGCATTGACACGGTCGATCTTGGGATTCTGCCCGTTGGAGCCGTCTCCCGCCTGGCGCGAGACACGGGTGCGGTGTATGGCGTCATGATCTCGGCATCACACAATCCGGCCGAGGACAACGGCATCAAGTTCTTCGGAAAGGACGGCGCCAAGATCTCCGAAGAGCGGGAGCTCAGGATCGAGCGCCGCTACTTCTCCGGCGAACCGTACCGCCGTCCCGTCGCGGGCAACATCGGGATACAGACCACGATGAGCGACGCGATAATCCGATACGTCGACAAGGTCAGCCGAACCGTTGGCTACTCGATGCGAGGTCTCGAGTTCGTCATCGACTGTGCGAACGGCGCAGCGTTCCTCGCTGCCCCGGCACTGTTCGAGAAGGTGGGAGCAACCGTCGAGATCATCGGCGCCAACCCGGACGGTATGAACATCAACCTCGGCGTTGGAGCCACACACCCTGAATCGCTCGCCACGAAGGTGAATGGCAGGGTCGGCTTTGCGTTCGATGGGGACGCCGACCGTCTGATAGCCATCGATGAGGACGGTGAGATCGTCAACGGTGACGTCATCATGGCGATCTTCGCGCAGTGGCAGCATGAGCGAGGCAAGCTGGAGAGGAATACCGTGGTTGCGACGGTCATGTCGAATCTCGGCTTCATCAAGGCGATGGAACGTCTCGGGATCCACGTCGAGATCACTCCCGTCGGCGACAGGAACGTTGTGGAGACGATGCGTCGGACACGCTCGATCGTCGGCGGTGAACAGTCTGGACACATCCTCCTCGAGGATCGCTCGACCGGGGACGGTCTGCGCACGGCTCTGCGACTCATGGAGGTCATGGCGTCGACCGGCAAGGAACTCCGCGATCTGCGTAGGGTCATGTCGGAGCTACCTCAGGTGCTCACGAACGTGCGGGTGACTGCCAAGGATGGTTGGGACACCGACAGAGCCATCCAAGCGTCGATCGCCGATCACATGCGGGCGCTCGGCGACCGTGGTCGAATCCTCGTACGTCCATCGGGAACCGAACCACTGATCCGCGTCATGGTGGAGGCTCCGACCGAGTCCGAGGCAAGTTCGATCGCGGAATCGATCGCCGGCGTCGTCGAAGTCACGCTCGGCTGACACCTCGCTTCAGCGCTCCCGTCCCCCCTTCAGGGGGGACAAGCGAGTCT
>CAYLVM010000150.1:0-4326 GCA_964387145.1 uncultured Acidimicrobiaceae bacterium | reverse complement strand
CGGATGAGGTCGGCCTCGTGCTTGTAGAAGGTCCGTTCGAGGTGCGAGGTGAGGAACCCGTCCTGGATGTTGATCGCCGGGTTGAGGGACAGTTCGGCGACCTTGCGGGCGATCAGGGCCTGGTCGGCTGCCTGCTGGGAGTCCTTTGCGAAGAGCATGATCCAGCCGGTGTCGAGCGCCGCGTAGACGTCGTCGTGTCCACAGTGGACGTTGAGCGCGTGCTTGGTGAGTGCCCTGGCTGCGACCTCGATCACCATCGTCGAGAGCTTGCCGGGGGCGTGGTAGTACTGCTCGAGGCCGTAGACGACGCCCTGACCGGAGGTGAAGTTGACGACACGGTGCCCCGTCGTCGAGTAGGCGATCGCACCGCCCTGGGCAGCGTGCTCACCCTCGGTCTCGATCGCGATCTTCGGGTTCCCGAAGACGTCGAGCACACCCTCGGCGTACGCGAGCTGGTAGTTCTCCCCCATCTCCGTCGAGGGCGTGATCGGGTAGAACACTCCGGCCTGGGTGATCCGCGCCTCGGTGTGGTACGAAACGATCTGATTGCCGTTCGTCGTGATGCGGATCCCGGGATATTTGGGGAGAACTTCGGGCATGTATTGCCTCCGAGCTAAGACTTGTGAAACTTACCCAAGCCTACCTCTAGACAGCTCTCCACCGAACGGCCGCGACCAGGCGTCTGGCGCTGAATCAGCTCGGATACGAGCTGATTCAGCGCCAGACGCCTGGGGGATGGGGCACAGCGGCTAGCGTTCGTCCGATGATTGATGTAATGACGACACGCAGCGGATTTCCGGCACTCGATAGACAGCTCGACGGGCAGACCGTCGCTTACCTCGACGGGCCCGGCGGAACCCAGGTCCACCGGTCGGTGATCGAAGCGATGACAGGGTTCATGACGGCCGGGGGATCCAACCTCCACGGGCCGTTCGTCACGTCGGTCGAGACGGACACAGTCGTCAACGATGCGCGCAGCGCAGTGGCGGACCTCTTCAACGCCGACCCGAACGAGATCGTGTTCGGGCAGAACATGACGTCCCTCACCTACGCGATGTCACGGGCGATCGCCCGAACATGGCAACGCGGGAACAACATCGTGCTCTCGAGACTCGACCACGACGCCAACGTCTCCCCCTGGATGCAGGCCGCTCGCGACGCCGGGGTCACCGTCCGGTTCATCGACTTCGATCCGGACAACGGATGCGCGCTCAACCTCGACACGCTCGACCGGGCAATGGATCGCTACACGAAACTCGTCGCCTTCACGCACGCATCCAACGCCGTTGGAACGATCACCCCCGTCGCCGAGATCGTCGACCGCGCCCACGACCTCGGTGCCCTGACGTACGTCGACGCTGTGCATTACACACCGCATGGACTCGTCGACGTCGAGGCCTCCGGCACGGACTTCCTCGTTGCATCCGCCTACAAATGGTTCGGGCCGCACACGGGCTGTCTCTTCGGCAAGGCATCCCTGCTCGAGAGTCTCAAGCCGTACAAGCTGCGCCCGGCGCCCGACAACGCTCCCGACCGGTGGGAAACGGGTACACAGTCCTTCGAGTCTCTCGCCGGTGTCACGGCAGCAGTGGAGTACATCGCGTCCCTCGGGGCGGGGAACACACGCAGAGACCAGATCGCCTCGGCGTACACCGCCATCCACGACCACGAGACGACCTTGAGTGAACGGTTCCTCACCGGGATCTCGTCGATGGCCGGCGTCGAACTGTTCGGCAAGACAACGGTCGAGGGTCGGACACCGACGTTCGCCATCGACGTCACGGGCACCGCACCCAGCGACGTCGCATCGGCCCTCGCCGAACTCGGCATCTTCGTGTGGGACGGGGACTACTACGCCTACGAGGTGATGACCAAACTCCGCAAGGCACCCGATGGGCTCGTTCGCATCGGGTTCACCCACTACAACACGCTCGACGAAGTGGACCGGGTCCTCACCGCGATCGCATCTCTCACCTGACCATACGATCGTTCCAGGGGCCGACGGAGTAGCCCGTCATCGGCCCTTCGCCGTGCCGCTACCGTCGGGAACAGACCACACAGGCAGGAAGGACACCATGTATCTGATACGCCGTATCTACACCGTCAAGCCGACAGAGGCCCGAAAGGCTGCGACGCTGATCGATCTCATCGGCAAGAAGTACCTCGAGGCAGGCACCCGCTCTGCGTCCCGGGTCTACTTCAACAGTGGCACGACCCCCGGGGAGCACAACAAGGTCGTCATGGAGTGGACCGACGAGTCGCTGCGTACGCCGTACCGCTCAGACCGCCCGAAGGTCGATGGCGTCGAGGAGCTCGCCGCACAGCTGCGCGACATCGCCGTCGAGTCTGAGATCGAGTTCTGGGAGCTCATGACCGACGAGAAGCATCTCTGACCCAGAACCGGCAACGGAACCCGGGACCCGGTGTCCGTGATCGGGACCTGTGGCGGGAACGCGAAACTCTCGTCTACATCTGACGCAGCCTCCTCCGATAGAGCAGGAAGCACATTGCACACGGTTTCCTGAGATCGGGCATACAATCGCTGCACTATCGGCCGAGGAGGGACGATGCGCCGGTTCATCATCGCTACAGCACTCGCCGTCCCGGTCGTAGTGATGCTGTTCGTCGCCGCCGGCTACCTCCATGACGAGGTGATCGCTCCAGATCGTGTGAGCCGGGGAGTCAGCGTCCTTGGTGTCAACGTATCGCGCTACACACTCGATGAGACGGCCGCCGTCGTCACCGCATACGAACAGCAACTCGCCTCGGAGCCCGTTGAGCTGGTCATCGATGGAAAGACCGTCGAACTCGACCCGCAAGATGTGGGCCTCGACATCGACGAGGTCGCCGTTGCCGAGGAGGCCCTGTCGGTCCGCCGCAAGAGTGGCATCACGTCGAACGTATCGGCGTGGGGACGTTCCTTCCTGTCATCGGCGTCGGTCGACGCACCCGTGACCGTCGACGAGGAGGCGATCGCCACGGTCCTCGAGGAACTGTCGCTGACGGCCATCAACAAGCCCGCGTACGACGGTGCGATCAAGGTCGAGAACGGTGAGATCATCGCCGAGTACCCCCAGGCCGGACTGCGCGTCGACCTCGATGCAGCGGTACCCCTCATCGCCGCGCAACTCGTCGGACTCGACCGCGACCCGATCGAGATCCCGCTCATGCCGATCGAACCGCAGATCACGGACGCCGACGTCGACGCAGCACTCGCCCTTGCAAAGGCCCTGACCGACCAGCCGGTGCGGCTACGGGCATCGGGCCAGACAGGCACGATCCTCTTCACCCCCGCAGGCCTCGTATCTGCCCTGAGAAGCGAGATCATCGTCAACTCACCGGCTGTACTCACGGTCGATCTCGATCCCGACGTGCTCACCGAGATCGCTGCCCGCTCGCTCGACCAGTTCACGGTCCCGCCGATCGATGCGACGTTCGAATTGGCCGAGGCGTTGCCCGAGGATGGTGCCGAGGATGCCGAACCGGTCAAGACCCTCGAGATCATTCCATCGATACGCGGCCAAAAAGCCGACCTCACCGCGATCCCCGACATCGTCGAGGCCGCCGCACTGGGGTCGGGCACCGGCACCATACCGATGACCGACGGTGACGAAGCAGAGTTCTCGACGGCGATGGCCGAGGCGATGGGCCCGTTCGGTGAGGTGTCGAGTTTCACGACGTATCACCCGGCCGGCCAGTCCAGGGTCACCAACATCCAGCTTCTCGCGGATGAGATCCGTGGCGCCATCGTCATGCCGGGCGACCAGTTCTCTGTCAACGATCGCGCCGGAGAGAGGACGCTCGCCGAGGGGTACGTGAGGGCAGGGGCGATCATCAACGGCCGTGTTCAGTGCTGTGACTCCAAGGTCAACATCGGTGGAGGCACGAGCCAGTTCGCAACGACGTTCTACAACGCCGTGTTCTTCGGCTGCTACGAGGACGTGTTCCATCAGCCGCACAGCCTCTACTTCTCCCGCTACCCGTATGTTCGTGAGGCGACCCTCGGCTGGCCGATGCCCGATGTGATCTTCAAGAACGACTCAGAGGCGGTGGTGTTCATCGACACGACGTACACGTCGACGTCGATCACCGTCACGCTCTACGGGAACAACGGTGGCCGGACGTGTACCTCGTCGACTGAAGGCAACACGGTCACGCGCACCATGACGTGGCCCGACGGGTCGGTGACCCAGCAGCACTGGGAGTGGAACTACCGCCAGCCCACCAAGGAAGAGCCGACCACGACCACGACGACCGAGGCGCCCCACGACACCACGACGACCACGACGGCACCACCCGCCTCCACAACCACGACCACCACAACGG
>CAYLVM010000149.1:0-4385 GCA_964387145.1 uncultured Acidimicrobiaceae bacterium | reverse complement strand
TGAGCCGGTGCAAGCCGTTCGACTACTCGACGCCCTGACCTGAGGTCACCACCACACAGGCACCCTGGTGACCAACTCTCCCCCGCGGATCAGACCGCTCCTCCTGAAGGTGGTGGTGGTGGTGGCGGCGGCGGTGGTGGCGGCGGTGGCGGTGGCGGTGGCGGTGGCGGCGGTGGTGGTGGTGGTGGGTCTACCGGCGACGGTGGCTCACACGATCCGTTCGATGACGTGCTGCTCGTACTCGAGGTACTCGACGTCGACGACGTGCTACTGGTGTCACCCGACGTGCTCCCCGTCGACGATGTGCTGCTGGTCGACGATGTGCTGGTTGTCGAGTCCTCACACGACTCTGCCGAGGCGGTGCTGCCGGTGCTCGACGTCGAGACGGTGCTCGACGTGTCGTCGCCTTCCGAGGCCCGCGCTCCGGTCATGCTCACGACCTGCATCAGCGGTACGGTCCACATGACCGATCCGGCGATCAACGCACCACGCTTCAACATGGTGCGCCGCGAAACCCCTTCGATATGCTCAGCCCTCACGATATCCCTCCATCCATCGCTGCCGTTCTCCGAGAGTACCCGGCCAACCACTCTCTGTCCACCCCCAACTACTTAGAATGGTTCGAGCGACCTATACCGTGTCGTACCGCCGTCGGGCACCCACCCGCTAGCCTCCCGCACATGACCGAAGGCCCACTTCTCGCCGGCGTCGAACTCGGAGGTACCAAGGTTCTCGCCCTCTTGGCCACGGGCCCTAACGAGGTGGTCGCCGAGTGCAGGATTCCAACGACGACACCCGATGAGACGATCGGGGCGATCAAGGAGTTCTTCTCGACCGAAGCAGCGAGAGGGAATGCTGCCAGTGCAGGGGGTATCGGGACCTTCGGTCCCGTGGAGCTCCGCAACGAGCACCCTTCCTATGGGCGCATAGGATCGACTCCGAAACCTGGATGGGGCGGTATCGATGTCCTCGAACCGATCCGTGACGCGATCGGCGCACCGACCGCTATCGATACCGACGTTTCCTGCGCCGCGCTCGGGGAGCGACGGTGGGGCGCCGCAAGCGGCCTCGACTCGTTCGTCTACCTGACCGTCGGGACGGGCGTCGGTGGAGGAGCGATCATCGACGGCACCCCCGTCCACGGACTCGTTCACCCCGAGATGGGTCACGTCGCGGTGCAGCGTCATCCCGACGATCGGTACGATGGGCGATGCCCCTTCCATGGGGACTGTCTCGAGGGGATGGCGTCGGGACCTGCGATCGCCGAACGGTGGGGCTCACAACCCGAGAACCTCACAGGACCCGACCTCACCAAGGCCGTCGAGATCGAAGCCTGGTACCTCGCGTGCGGACTGCGATCCGTCGTCTATCTCCTCGCACCGCAGCGCATCGTCATCGGTGGTGGGGTTTCCCACCTCCCCGGACTTGTCGGAGCAGTACGGGTACACCTGATCGAGATGCTCTCCGACTACCCGGGTCTCGACGAGCACCGTTCCTCCGACTTCGTCGTTCCTGCACATCTCGGGGAGATGGCCGGGCCCCTGGGAACGTTGGTCCTCGCACAGCGAGTGCTCACCGAGAAGTGAGGACGCCGGCAAGTTCGCTTCAGCTTCTCGACGCCTCGTAGGCGTCGATGAACGCGACCCCGTCCTTCTTACGTATCTTCGCGATGCCGAACCCTGCTTTGTGCCCGGCGGTCGTTGTGATACCGAGAAGCGGCATCGTCTGACCGAAGAGCTTCGTCGTTCCCATCTCGACCCCCGTGATGTCGGAACGCGGTATCGCCCCGAGGAACTCCTTGGCCTTCCCCGTGACCCCGAGCGTGTACACGACGACGCGGCGATCGGTGAGCAGGACCGCAACCTGTTTCCCCTTCGACGACGCGATGCCCGCAGCCTCCGTCGCCGAACGTTTCGTCTCACCGTAGGACGCACCCGCTTCGGCTCCGGCGATGAATCCGGCTCCGGCGAGAGCAGTGCCCCCAGCACTGCCCAGAGCGACGCCACCGGCTGCGCCGAGAATCCATGACTCTGTCTCTCCGTCGGGAGTGGCCTTCGCCGCAGCGAGGATCGTCTCGCCAGGGTCGAGTTCCCCGATGATCGGTTTGACGAGCTTGTCCCATTTTGCGCCCACAACGGCTCCCTTTTTCGGTTATCTGTTCAGCGATCTCCACTCTATCGGCACGGAGGTATCTCAGCTTTCGCAGAACTCCTTGAAGAGGGAGAGGCCCTCGGCGATGCGCTCGGCGCTGATACCCGAGTACGCGAACCTGATGTAGCGCTGGTCTTCGCCGTCGAGGGCACCGCCGAAGTGGAGGCGGTTCGTGAACGACACACCGGTGGCGTGGAGCGCCGCCCGTCGGAACACCTCGTAGTCATCCATGCCTTTGGACCGCATCACCTCGGTGACGTTCGGGTAGAGGTAGAACGTGGCGTTCGGCGAGATGCACGTCACACCCTCGATCGAGTTCAACCCATCGACCGCGACGTCGCGACGCCTTCGTAACTCGTCGACGATGCCGCGAACTTCGGTCTGGTCGCCCTCGAGGCCGGCAAGTCCGCCGTACTGCACGAAGTGGTTGGCGCACGACTCGTCGTTGACGTTGATCTTGGCGATGACGTCCACGATCTCCTTGGGGCCGATGCTCGCTCCGAGCCGCCATCCCGTCATCGCGAACTTCTTCGAGAACGTGTAGAGGATGACCGAGCGCTCGGCCATACCCGGCTGTGAGACGAACGAGATGCTCGTGCCCGAGTAGCGCATCGCGAAGTACGCCTCGTCGACGAGCACGTACAGGTCGTGGCGGCGCACGAGTTCGGCGAGTCTCTCGTGGTCCTGCAGCGAGCACTCAGCGCCGGTCGGATTCTGGAGGTCGTTCAGCACGAGGAGTTTCGTGCGGTCGGTGATGCCTGCCTCGATGGAGTCGAAGTCGATCTCGAAGTTGTTCTCACCCTCGATGTACCCGTACGGGACGGCGACCCCTTCGTTGAACTCGATCTGTGACTCGTAGATCGGGTACCCGGGGTTCGGATAGAGCACCTCGTCGCCGGGGTTGAGCAGCGTCATGAAGAACTTGCCGATCGTCGGCTTCCCACCGGGTTGCACAACAACGTTGTCCATCGTGTAGTCGACACCACGAGAAGCAGACACGTCGGCGGCGAGAGCCTCGCGGAGTTGCGGGATGCCAGCATTGGGTGCGTACCCGGTCTTACCGTCCTTCAAGGCACGCCAGGCACCGTCGACGACCGTCGAGGGTGTCGGGAGGTCGATGTCTCCGAGATGGAACGGGAACACGTCGTTTCCCTTTGCAGCGAACACGGCCGCCTCTCCCGACACGGCGAAGGCCGTCTCTGTGCCCAACCGGGCAATTCGATCTGCGATCTGCATACTGGTCTCCCTCATTCTGCGCGTTGGGGCATCCACGCGGTGATCGATTGTACGCATCCAACGCGCACCGCAGGGATTGCACGGTACAGTTGGGCCATGCCGGACATGTTGCTCGATGCTGCGCTACAGGAGGCTCGAATCGGTTTTGCCGAGGGTGGCATCCCGATCGGGTCCGTACTTGTCCACGGCGGCGAGATCATCGGACGTGGGCACAACCGGCGGGTGCAGAAGGGAAGCGCCATCCTCCACGGGGAGATGGACGCCCTCGAGAACGCCGGGAGACTGCCTGGATGGCGGTACCGCGAGTCGGTGATGTACACGACGCTGTCACCGTGTTCGATGTGCAGCGGTGCGATCCTGCTCTACGGGATTCCCAAGGTCGTCGTCGGTGAGAACACGACGTTCATGGGCTCAGAGGACCTGTTGAGGTCCAACGGCATCGAGGTCATCGACGTCAATGACCAACGCTGCATCGATCTCATGGCCGAGTTCATTGCATCCAATCCACAGCTCTGGGACGAGGACATCGGCGTCTAGGCCGCCCAGACGCTCAAGGAGCACCCACCGTCCACCGATGGAGTCCCATGAGTATCGAGTTCCTCCTTGGCTACGCGATGGGCGAGAAGACTGCGGCGAACAGCGCGCTGCGCGCTGCCTCGATCCCATCGATCTCGGGTGTCTCCACGAACGACGTCGAAGATCTGTCCGAACGTGTTGACCGGCTCGTGCTGCTGTGTGCAGCCATGTGGTCGATCCTCGAAGATGGAGGCGCCACCGAAGACCAACTCATCGCACGAGTTCGCGAGATCGATGCTGCAGACGACGTCATCGACGGCCAGATCACCGCGAGACCCACACCGTGCAGGAGCTGTAAGACGCTCGTCGCTCCCGGACTCGCCGCCTGCCAGTACTGCGGCGAACCGGTCTTCGACGGTGATCCCGTCGGCCCGTTCCATACGGTGTAGCCGTTCACGAGTATCACCAACACCCCGCCAGAT
>CAYLVM010000148.1:0-4389 GCA_964387145.1 uncultured Acidimicrobiaceae bacterium | reverse complement strand
ACGTTCCACAGTGACGTCGTCGAAGACATGAAGTTGTGCTCGACGAGGTCCCGGGCGACCTCGCGGGGTACGTCACGGATGAGGTAGGGGAGCACCGGCCCGAAGACCCGCCGGGTCAGGATGCACGTGACGACGGTGAGCGCCATGTTCGTGAAGAACCAGCCCCGTGGCCTGCGGCGCAGCCATCGCAGTGCCCGCCTGCGGCCTCCGTAGGCAGGGAGGCTCAACAGCACCAACGCCTTGACGTTGGCGGGGTGCCGTGCGGCGTATGCCACTGCGATGGCTGCACCAAGAGAGTGACCGACGAGCACGATCGGCTCGTTGAGCGACAGGGTCGCTTCGAGCGCCGAGACGTGCTTGTCGAGTGTGTACCGGGTCAGGGGACGCCGGGAGTAGCCGAAACCGAACAGGTCGACGAGCGCCGAACCGCCCGGGAGGTGCTGCTCGCCACCCGCTGCGGTCCAGTACCGGTGCGTGCCGCCGAGGCCGTGGAGGAACACGACCGGGGCACCGTCGCCTCCGGCGTCGCCGTCGACGATCTGGGTGAAGAGCGGTGCTCGTTCGTCTCGTTCGTGGTGTCGTATGCGTGTCATCGTTCCATCTCGTATGTCGTTCCACGAACATACACCTTCCACTCAACTGGAATGTCAAGTGGTCTGTGACGGACCGCTCAGGCGTCGAGGATCCCGACGGCCTCGGTGTAGCCGACGTGAACCCGCAGAGCAGCGTGGGAGAGGTCTGTGATGGGTGTCTCGGTGTGACAGACACGCCCGAGCCTGACGAGCTCCACGTCGGGGGGAGCGGCACGGACGAGGAGATCCATCCGGTCCTGCATCACCACGGTGATCGCCCGCTGGATGAGGTTCGAGGTGTGGCCGAGGTCGTTGTCGCACCCACACGGCCTGCCGGCCTCGACGACGATCACTTTGCGGATCCCGTGCTCGAGGAGGACGTGGAGGGGGAAGGGATCGGTGACGGCACCATCGAAGAGTCGCTCACCGTCGATGTCCACGGGAGGGAACACGCCGGGGATCGCCCCGGACGCAAGGACGGCTTGGATGAGATCGCCTGAGGACAGCAGCCGTGGTGTCCCCGAGGTCAGCTCCGACGCAACGACGCCAAGCGGGGTCGCCGTCTCGTCGAAGCGGTGTGCCGGGAGGGAGTCCTCGAGGAACGAGCCAAGGGCACGGTTCGAGAAGGCAGCGTCACCGAAGAGGACCCCTGCGAGTTCGCGGAGGTGGGCGAGGCGGCCCCCGAAGATGCTCTGGGCGTCGGCCCGCTCCCAGAGTTCGATCAGCTCATCGGCGCCTGCAAGGGTGGGTCGTGCAGCGAGGTACGCGCCGTTGATCGCCCCGACCGACACGCCGACGATGAACTCGGGGGAAAAGCCCCGCTCGAAAAGTGCCTTGGTTGCCCCGGCCTGGACGGCACCCCAGTTCGCTCCACCGGTCAGGATGAGACCCCAGCCGGGCTCGGCGTCCCACGTGTGGGCGGGGTGGGTGACGGTAGGTTCCGACATGTTCGCCCTCCTTCGCTACCTGAAGGTACCGGTGCTCGTTGTGATCCGCTGACGACCGGAGACGGAGACGGAGAGGGGGGCGGGGTCGGCGAGAGGGGGAGATCGCCGACCCCGCGGGCTTGTGAGTCCCGGACGGGGACCCTTGGATACTGGTTGGGTGTGGTCAGTGGGAGCCGTGTGCGAGGTTCTTGTGGGTCGGGTCGGCCAGTACGTTGTCTGCTGCTGCCAGCTCGATGAGTACCCACGTGGAGATCGCGACGACTGTTGCTCCGAGGAGCCAGGCGTTCCACGACGAGTTCACGTCGCCGGTGAAACCGAGGATCCACGGTGATGCGAACACCCAGGCGCCGAAGAGGCCCTGGAACCATCCAGTTGCCGTGTCGGCGGGTCGTGCAAGGGCCCACCAGGCGGTCGCCACGATGAGCGAGCCGATGATCCAGGCGCTCCACGATGCACTGTCATCGGCGGTCGTTCCCAGAACCCAGGGAGAGACGAACAGCCAGACACCACCGAGGGCCAGGAGCCAGTCCTGCCATCGTTGTTGGGGTTTCGAGTTCATGATTCACCTCCTTTCTCGTGTATCTGTGTCGTACCTCTCCAGCGTACGCCTTCCACTCAACTGGAAGGTCAAGGGGTGATCGGTCCGCCACCCGGGGCGGGTCCCGCGATGAGGGGCGTGGATGCAGGGAACCCCGATCGGGGTGGCGTGTGTCTGGGGGCGCGGTGGGTGTGAGGGGAGCGGAGGTGCGGGGCCGGGAGGAGGGTGTGGACCGCCGACCCCGCTTGTCCGATTGAGCGTTGGACTCTCCTGCTCGTGCACCGGAGTGCCCCGCCAGCGTACAGCTTCCACCCGAGGGGAAGGTCAAGGGGAAATCTCGGATCGATCCGTACGACGGGCCGTGGAGTCCATCGACAGGGACGCCACCCGTCTACGCTCGCGTCGATGATCCCGATTCTTGCACTGATCGCCATGGTCACCCTGGGGGCACCCTTCGGTGACGCCACCGCGGGCGCCATCAGCCTCGACGACGGCATGACGATCGAGATCGTCGTGGAGGTGGACGGGCCCCTCGAGGTCGTGATCGTGCGGCCCTTCTCGTCGTTCGAGGAGCTGCCACCAACGGCTCTCAGCGACCTGGGCAACGGGTCGTGGGGAGGGTTCGTCACGCTCCCGTCCCAGGAGAACTGGAGCATCCTGTTCGATGCGTTCGACCCCGACGGCGCGACCTACCGCTCCGACACGACGGACCTCATCGCGCTCGGTGTGGACAGGGCCCTGATCGACGCCCCGCCCCGGGCCCCGACCGGTGGATCTGGGTGGCCGGTTGCAACCGTGTGGCTCGTCCTTGCCGTTGTGCTCATCCTGGGCTCCCTCGGTGCGCTCACCTGGTGGACGTTCTCGAGCGACTCCGACGGTGAGGACCTCGAAGGCGAACCCCCCGACGTCGGGGAGGACGTCACGGACCCAGAGGTGGACGACACGCCGCACGGGTGAGGAGTGACAGTCACGCTGGTCCTGGGGCCCTGAGCCGACGCATCTGCGGTGAAGCGGTATGGATGGTATACCATCCATATACATGGTGGACAATCCATATGGATGGTGTACCATGCATTAGATGGATCTCTCAACCCCGATCGCCTCGATCGTCGGAGATGCGCGCGGCCGACTCCTGGAGGAGGTCGTGCGCGTCGACCAAGCTCGCTCGATACGCGAGTGGGCGACGCGTGCGGGCGTGAATGATTCTCACGCTGCATCGCTTCTCCGAGAGTTCGAGGGTATGGGATTGGTTCGATCCACGAAGGTCGGTCGGAGCCTCGTCGTGCAGGCCGTGCCCGACAGCATCCTGCGCCGGCACCTTCAGGGTCTGCTCCGAATCCCCGACGAGATCGTCGACGTAGCGCGGACCGAGGCGAAGGCGATGCCGTCCGACGTGCGGGTCTTTGTGTTCGGGTCGGCATCAAGAGGCACTCTCAGTGCCGGATCCGACATCGACATATGTGTGGTCGCACAGGAGAGCTCCGAGATCGAGGAGTACGTCGACAGATTCGTGCGGAAACTCTCGGTGACGTTCCCCGTGCCGGTGAACCTGTTGCGGTTCACCCCACAAGAGTGGAGTGACGCGTCCCGAAACGGTGAGCGAATCGTCCGAGAGGTGATGTCGGGGATCGAAGTGAGCGGAGAGGCAGATGGGATCGGCTGAGGATTTCTTTGCAAAGGCGTGTGACCTTCTCGAAGGTGCGATGCTTCTCCACCGGGTACACCATGACCACGCAGCTTTCGTGTGCGCTATCCATGCCGGCATCAACGCTGCAGACGCAATTGGTCATCACGATGGGTATCCGTTCGGGGGAACCGAGCATCGCAAGGCTGCCGATCATCTCCGACAACTCGACGCATCACTCTCGAAACCGGCTCAGTCCTTACGCCGCCTGGCAGACAGGAAGTCAACGGCCGAGTACAGGGAAGCCCGCTTCACTCGGAGTCAGACGACAGACGCAGTCGGTGACGCCACCGTACTCGTGATGGCTGCAGCAGACAGGATCGGTATCGAGTATCTGGCACCCACCGATGTACACGAGAGCTTTGGCGTCCTGGTTGGGGCCATCGAAAAGGAAGGCACTCAGCACCAAATCGATCTTGGCGCTTACCCATGGGATGTGACGCTGTCGATGATCGCGTTGCTCTCTCGGTCCGGGGGATCGGTCGAAGCCCTGCTTCGTCGTCCGTGAACACGCCGGGTTCTCGCCCTCCTCGCTCGCAAGCTCGCGTGCGGACTGGGTCCTCGCGTACCGGGCTCGCAGGCTCGCGGTCCCCCCTCGCTCGCAGACTCGCTTGTCCCTGAGTTCTTCGCGTACCGGGCTCGCGGGCT
>CAYLVM010000147.1:1690-4465 GCA_964387145.1 uncultured Acidimicrobiaceae bacterium | reverse complement strand
CCCTGAAGGGAGGACCGAAGAAGGGGCAGGCTCACACTCCCCCCTGCATCGCTCCCACGTCGCTCTGCCGTCCCCCCCCCTGAAGGGGGGACCTCCATCTGACGTCTGTCGACTGAGAACTGTCACATCATCGACACTCGCACCGTCCGCGTCGCGTTGTCCCGGTTGGGGTCGACCAGGACGATCGACTGCCAGGTGCCGAGGGCGAGCCGCCCGTCGATCACGGGGACGACAATCGACGGTGCGATCCACGCAGGGAGCACGTGGTCGGCACCGTGGCCTGGTGATCCGTGGCGGTGGCGGTAGAGGCGGTCGTCTGGCGGTAGCAGCCGGTCGATCGCAGCGAGTAGATCCGTGTCCGACCCCGCCCCCGTCTCGATGATCGCCACACCCGCCGTGGCATGGGGAACGAACACGTTCACCAACCCATCCCCCTCCCCCGCAACGAACGACGCAACCTCCCCCGTGATGTCCACAACACCCTTCTCACGCCCCGTGCTCACCGTGAACGTCGTTGTTCTCATGGTGACCCAGCGTACCCGCCCGTCCCGACCAGACAACTGTGAACTGTCAGCTGTGAACTGTGAACTCTCTCACACCAACGACCTCGACCGACGGTACGGCAGGATCTCGATGATCTCGCCTGCGTCGAGGCGGGACTGGACGGCGTGCCAGAACCCGGTGTCAAAGAGGTCGGCGTGATGCCGGTCGAAAACGGCACGCAGTTCGGGACGGAGCCCGAGGAACCGTGGGAGTTCCTCGGGGAAGATGTCGTTCGGCCCGACACCGTACGAAGGTGTCTCGGCCATATCGTCGTAGGGATCGTCGGTCTCGGGGAAACGTCTGAACACACAGTCGGTGATCGTGCCGATCTCGTCGTAGTCGTAGAACACGACCCGTCCACGGCTCGTGACCCCGAAGTTCTTCAACAGCATGTCTCCTGGAAAGATGTTCGACGCTGCAAGGTTCTTGATCGCAGCCCCATAGTCGATGATGGCTCTGGCGGCATCGGCATCGCCCGCCTCCTTGAGGTAGATGTCGAGCGGTGTGACCCTGCGCTCGACGTACACCGTCTTGATCGTCACTTCGTCGCCCTCGACGCTGACGTTGCGCGAGGCGTGCGTGGCAAGCTCATCGAGGAGGTCCGGATCGAACCGATCGGCGGGGAGTGCAAGGTCGACGAACCGCTGCGCTTCGACGAGGCGGCCCCCACGGTCATGGCGGGCGACGATCCTGTACCGCGATGCCACCTCGGCAGGGGTCACCGACTTTTGGGGTGGGAAACGGTCCCGCACGACCTTGAAGACCACGTCGTACCCGGGGAGGGTGAAGACGATCATCACCAGACCGGGGATCCCGGGAGCGTAAACGAACGAGTCCGTGGATCGCTCGAGGTACGCAGCGAGGTCCCGATACCGCTCCGTCTTGGCGTGCTTGCGGAAACCGATCGATGCGTACACCTCGGAACGTCTGCGTTGGGGCAGCAGATCGCTGAGGAAATCGACGAGGTGGTCGGGGTGATCGACCGACGTCAAGAACGCCGCTCGCGTGTACGAGAACAGGATCGACACGTCCCCTTCACCGATCAGGACCGCCGCAAGGATGAGGCCGGACCTGCGATGGCGGATCGCTAGGGCGAACGGCACTCGACCCCCGGAGAGCTCCATGACCCCGACGAGGTATGCACCCTTGCCTCTGAAGAAGATCCGGTCGATGACCTCGACGCGCTTGGGAGTCTCGGGGAAGTGTGAGACGGCAGCATCGAGATCGGAGTTGAGATCGAACCACGACGCGTGGAAGCGGCAATCCCGCAAGAGGTCCGAGACGAGCGTGCGCACGTCGTGTGGTTCGTACATCCTTGTCAACGGTCTCGGGGCATGAACCGTCGCCACCGGTGGTGGGGAAAGGAACTCCAGGGTGGCATCGACACCTTCGGTCACGAACAGCTTCCTCGTGACCGAGTTGAAGAAGGTTTCTGCTATTGGGTGAAACGGGTCCTCCAAATGCTCGGAGCGGAACACCTCTTTGGCATCTGCCCACGCTTCCCGGTCGGCTGTGTGATACCCGCAGGACCTCAGAGAGTCGATCGTTGCATCGACGGCCGTGCCGTACGCATCGATACGATCCAGAGCGTCGCGATGTAACGAGTCCCAGTCACGGCTCTCGAACCTTGCCGTGGCACGGCGTGAGATGGACTGGAATCGACGCCGAAACCCCGCAAAGCCGATGGCAACGAGCGTCGCGATCTGTTCGGAGAAAACGGTCATCGCTCGACCACCCAGCCACAGATCAGGTGTTCTCGCCCTTGAAGATCTCGCTCACGGACGCGTCATTGAAGATCGCCTCGATCGTACCTGCCACGAGCGGCGCGACAGACAGCACCGTGACGTTTCCGAGCGCGATCGCTTCCTTGGCGATCGGCAGCGTGTTGGTGATCACGAGCTCGCTTATCGGAGCCGTCGAGATCCGCTTGATCGCGGGGCCTGAAAGCACGCCGTGGGTCGCCAGGACCATCACCGACAGCGCTCCGCGTTCCATCACGAGCTCGGCGGAGGCCACGACCGTCCCTGCGGTATCGATGATGTCGTCGACGATCACGCAATGGCGACCCTCGACGTCCCCGACGACCCACTGCGCTATGACCTCGTTGCGGACATCTGCACGCCTGCGCTTGTAGACGAACGCCACCTCGGCGTCGAGGTGGTGCGCAAACCTCGTCGCCCTCTTGACACCACCCGAGTCGGGCGACACCATCGTGATCGGCCCTTGAAGGCG
>CAYLVM010000147.1:0-1590 GCA_964387145.1 uncultured Acidimicrobiaceae bacterium | reverse complement strand
TCGACGCGTCCGAGTTCGATATCGAGGAGCTTTGCGACCTCTTCCGCGAGCTCGGGGTTCGCGGATCCCGTGAACACCATCAGACGTTTTCGCCCCGGTCGTTCCATCAGTCCTGCTCCCTCTCGGCCCGCTTCCGACGCTTCTCAGCGTAGCCGTCGACGTTGCGCTGTGGATCGCGGCTGATCCCGAGTGCGCCTTCGGGAACATCGTGAGTGATGACGCTCCCTGCGCCGGTGAGCGCATCGTCTCCAACGATCACCGGGGCGACGAGCATCGTGTCGGATCCGATGCGCACACGGTCGCCGATCGTCGTCTTGTGCTTGGCATATCCGTCGTAGTTCACCGTGATGGTTCCGGCACCTATGTTGGTGTTCTCGCCGATCGTCGTATCGCCGATGTAGGAGAGGTGTGGGACCTTCGAGCCTGCTCCCACCGTGGAGCCCTTCACTTCGACGTACGTGCCGACCTTTGAGCCATCTTCGAGGACCGCGCCCGGACGAAGGTAGGCGAAGGGGCCGACGAGGGCGTCACGCCCGATCATCGCGTCCATCATCACTGCCTGCTTGACGACTGCACCGGCGCCGATCGCCGTGTCCCTGGCCTCGACGTTCGGGCCGATCGATGCACCAGCGGCGACCGTCGTCGACCCGGTGAGGTAGACGTCGGGGTACAGCTTTGCCGTCGGCTCGATGGTGACCGTCGCATCGATGTAGACACGCTGCGGGTCGAGCATCCACACGCCGCTGTCAAGAAGCTTGCTGGTGATTCGCCGGCGAAGCACGTCGCTCACCTGTGCAAGCTGAGCGTGGGTGTTGACGCCGATGCCGAGCTCCGGTGCGACCGTCATGGCGGTCACCCGATCTCCACGGGCGTCGAGTATCTCGATGACGTCGGTGAGGTAGTACTCGCCCTGCACGTTGTCGATGGTGATCTGGTCGAGCGCCTCGACAAGTGCCCCGGTGCGAAAGACGTACACCGACGTGTTGACCTCAGCGATCGACCGTTCATCCTCGGTGGCATCGCCTTCTTCGACGATGCGTGAGACGGCGTCACCATCCCTCACGATCCTGCCGTACCCCGTCGGGTCGTCGAGTTCCACCGACATGATCGTGGCCGAAGCTCCCGCTGCACGGTGATGGGAGATGAGGCTGCTCACGGCCTCACCGGTGATGAGTGGCATGTCGCCTGGCAACACCACGATGGTCTCGGGAAGGGACCCGAACCCGTCGAGGGCAATGCGAACAGCGTGACCCGTCCCATTCTGTGGTTCCTGAACGACGCCGTCGACGCCGGGAGGAAGGGTCGCTGTGACCGACTCAGCCTGATGTCCGACGACGACGATGGACCTCTCGACGTCGAGATGCTCGACGGTACCCAGGACCCAGGCGAGCAGCGTCCGCCCGCACGCTTCGTGAAGCACCTTTGCAGTGTCGGACCGCATCCGGGTTCCCTTGCCTGCGCCGAGGACGATGACTCCAACGCTCATTCAGTTCACAACCTTTGGTCGGTCGGCTGGGGGGACAGGACTCGAACCCGTACTAGATGGACCAAAACCACCTGTGCTGCCAGTTACACCACCCCCCATCGCGG
>CAYLVM010000146.1:0-4584 GCA_964387145.1 uncultured Acidimicrobiaceae bacterium | reverse complement strand
GAACAGCGGTTCGGACACGAAGATGTCGACGTCGACGCTCGAGAACACCGCAGGGCCGTCGGGAGTCTCGTAGGTGAACGTCACGTCGATCCCGTCGTAGCAGCCCCTGCACTCGCCAGGGGGGAGACTCCCACGTAGAGCATCGAGGTCGGTTGCTGCGACACGATCGGCGACGTCGCTCACGAGTGCGACATCGATGGCTGCGGCGTCGATGGGGGCGCCTGGGTGCCCCGTGCGTTGAAGCTCTACTGACCCATCGCTGTAGACGAGGTAGGTCGCACAGTTCGGGCCCATCATGAAGCAGCCACCGTCTTTGGTGATCGTCAGCACGAGTACGGGATCTGGAGGGGCGGTCGTCGTGGTCGGGTCATCCGGTGTGGCACCGGGCGACGCTGACGCGCACGCAGACACGACGAGTGCGAACGCTATGGCAGGTATCCACTTCATGAGGTTGTGACGCTACAACATGCCGACCCGGTTCCCGATCTACCGGAAACGGGAGCGATGCTGTCCTGCGAGCTGTGCTGCTACTTCAAGCGAAGGATCGCAAGCTGCCAGGTCGAAGCACCAAAGAGCACGATGCCGAGAGGGATGTGCATCGCAACGAGAGATGATCCTCCGGTTCGTGAGGCGTAGCCAAGGCCGATCTGGGCGAACAGGAGGCCGAAGATCACGATCGCCGTGACTTTGTGCTCCATCGATGTTCGACCCATGAAGATCAGGAGGATGACGATCACCTGGAAGAGGAACACGGTGCTCCCGATGATCCCGTGGAGGACGATCGAGGCGTCGAACACGAGGTGCTGACCTGCAAGCACCGACTGGATGAAGATGGCGGCGACGATGAGCCCGGCGAGAGCGAGCTCCATCGTCTTGAACCGACGGACCGGTTGGATTCGTTCCGTTGTGGGGAGTTCTTGTGTTGATGACATGGCGGCAGGGTACGCGGCACCGCCCTGTAGTCGACGAGATTCCAACGGTGCGAAGTCCGGTGCGCAAAAGGTGCGGACCGCGCGTGCTAGCATCGAACACATGTTCGATATCAGTGTGGATGTTCCCGAGTACCTCGAGGGTCTCAACGACCGTCAGCGAGACGCCGTCGTGCACGGTGCCGGTCCCTTGCTCGTCATTGCAGGCGCCGGTTCGGGCAAGACGCGTACCCTCGCTGCGCGCGTCGCGCACCTGATCGAGACGGGAACCGACCCGGACCGGATCCTCCTGCTCACGTTCTCGCGCCGAGCCTCGTCCGAGATGCTGCGTCGGGCCGGGGGTGTGGTCGATCCCGCATCGGCTTCGATGGTGTGGGGAGGCACGTTCCACGGCATCGCCAACCGGTTGCTTCGCCGGTACGGGCAGGCGGTGGGCCTCGCCGAAGGCTTCACCGTCATCGACCGCACCGACACAGAGTCACTCTTCGGGATCCTGCGCACGAAGCATGGGTTCGGGACGCAGCGGCGACGGTTCCCACGCAAGGAGACGATCGCATCGATCTACTCGCGAACGGTCAACGCGAGAACACCACTCGCCGACACGCTCGAGCAGCGGTTCCCGTACTGCCTCGAGCACGTCGATGAGATCGCAACGCTGTTCACCGGCTACACGGAGCGCAAGCGTGAGACCAACGTCATGGACTACGACGATCTGCTCCTCTACTGGCAAGCGTTGCTGTCGTCCCCGGTGGCCGATGCGGTGCGCGGGCTCTTCGACCACGTCCTCGTCGATGAGTACCAGGACACGAACCACGTCCAGGCACAGATTCTGTTCTCGATGTGTGGGAGCGATGGCAACCTGACCGTCGTGGGCGACGATGCACAGTCCATCTACTCGTTCCGGGCCGCCACCGTCGAGAACATCCTGCATTTTCCCGACACGTATCCGGGGGCGACCGTGGTGACGCTCGAGCGGAACTACCGTTCGACACCGGAGGTTCTCGATGTCGCCAACGCCGTCATCGCTGCGTCGGACACTGCGTTCGACAAGCAGCTGTGGACGGATCGCCCCAACGGGCCGATCCCGGAACTCGTCACGTGCTACGACGAAGCTTCCCAGGCAGACTGGGTGTGTGACCGGGTCCTCGAGCTGCGTGAGTGCGGCATAGACCTGCGGGACCAGGCGGTCCTGTTTCGCACCGGGCATCACTCCGGTGGTCTCGAGATCGAGCTCACGAGACGGGGGATCCCGTTCGTCAAGTTCGGAGGCCTCAAGTTCCTCGAGGCCGCACACGTCAAGGACCTCCTCGCGATGCTGCGCATCCTCGACAACCCTCGTGATGAACTCGCATGGAACCGGGTGCTCCTCATGCTCCCCGGCATCGGGCCTGCAACGGCGCAGAAGGTTCTCGCCCACATCGAGGAGGTTGGATCTACGGCAGGTACAGACAGTCTCGAAGCGTTCCTGCGGTACGACCTTCCCGTCGGGAGGGAGACGAGGGAGGTGCTCGGTCTGCTGCGTGACGTCCTCGACGACTGCAGGGGCACCGGTGGGAAGGAACCCGAACCGTCGGTCCAGATCGACAGGCTCACCGACCTGTGCGAGGCCGTCTTCCCGATCGTCTACGACGATGCGCCCGCCAGGCTCGGTGACATCGAGCACCTCGCAGCGCTTGCAGGCGAGTACACGACCCGGTCACGGTTCCTTACCGAGATCACGCTCGACCCTCCGGCGAGCACGACCGACTTCGCCGATGTCCCGCACATCGACGACGACTACCTCATCCTCTCGACGATCCACTCGGCGAAGGGCGGCGAGTGGCGAGCAGTGACGGTCATCCACGCCGCCGACGGGAACATCCCCTCCGACATGGCGCTCTCCGAACCCGGTGGCCTCGAGGAGGAGCGCAGGCTGTTGTACGTTGCGGTCACCCGCGCAAGGGACCACCTCGCGGTCACGGTCCCCCAACGGTTCTACCACAACCGGTTCTCGACGAACGGCACGCACTCCTACGCCCTCCCGAGCCGGTTCCTCGATCCTGCGGTGGCTCACTTCCAGGCATCGGCCACCGGAGTCTCCGCAGTATCTGACGACGTCGTCGCAGCAGCGGCAGGTTCGGACCCCGTCGCCGAGGTGCTCAGCGAACTGTGGTAGTCACGGTTCACAGTCTTCAGCTTCCGGTGATGACCAGGGTGAAGAGGCCCTCTTCGTTCGTGTTGGAGTCGGTGCGGTAGAACATGGCGAGATCCGGTTGCCCGTCGTCGTCCGCGACACGCTCGAACCGCAGCCGGATCTGCACGCTGGAGTCACCTCGGGCGATGGCCGAGCGCACCGCTGTGGTGACATCACACGTGACGGCGCTGCCGTTGATCACGGTGCACGTCGTGGGGTCTCCAGATACCGGCAGGTCGAAGAGATCCGCGCCAAACGTCGTGTACTCGACGGGCTCGGCGAGCAACTCTCCGAGGTCGGCGAACGGCGTTCCCGAGATCTGCAGGAGGTCCGATCCGAGTTCGGCATCATCGACGGTTGCGAGGTCGGGAAGCGTGAAGGTCATGTAGGTCTGAACACCGTCACCGTCGGGGAAGCCAGGGTTCAGGTTGTCACCGACGAACAGCCCAGTCCCGGTTCCGGGGAACCCGATCGGCGTATGGCCCTCGTTCGCCCCTCCCTCGTTCGGGATCGAGGCGACGACCGTCGCCGGCGCCGGGCCGTCTATGTCCGATGTGCTCGAGCACGCTGCTGCGATCAAGGCGATGACGACGATGACCGCAAAGGGCCGTGCCGATCGTCGTCTGGTCGTGTACTCAGCGGACGCCATCGAGGATCCCCTGAGCGCCGTACCGGGCGACGACGGACTCTTCGTCGGTGAGGTCGGTGCCGTTCGTGCCGGAGAACATGAGGCGGCCGGCGTCGTCGAGCGTGTGGTCGAGTCCGAGGATGTGTCCGATCTCGTGGCTGCTCACCCGCTCGTCGTTCACACTCGGCTGATCGGCGACGAAGAACACCCGTGTGCTCGACGGCGTCATCCCATTCGCCGATCCGATCCGACCGACGTAGAAACCGAGGAGTGCGCCGGGTTCAGGGATCGTGATGGCACCGGCTCGTGCGGCGTCGAAGAAGCTCGACGTGTTGCCCGCAGCGAGGTCGGAGAGCACCGTGGCCGGTGCGTCGATACGAGTGATCGTCGTGACCGTCAGTTCGATGCCCACCTGAGCCCAGATCTCCTGTATCGCCCCGGCGATCTCTGTGACCTCCGACACGGTGCGAGCCGATGAGAGCGTTGAGTCGCCCCCGGTCTCGTCGACGATGTAGAGCGACATCGACACTGCGATCATCTCTTCGTCGACGGGTTGGGACTCTTCGACGTCGGTGGCGACGGGACTGCACGCCGCGACGAAGAGCAGCAGTGGCAACAAGAGACGCATCAAGGGTGAACGCTCACTCCCCCCACGAGATTCCCGTCCTCCCTTCAGCCTCAATCCGCTGTTTGGCACCGTGATACCAGGCTCTTTCTCCCGTCCCCCCTTCAGGGGGGACAAGCGAGTCTGCGAGCGAGGGGGGAGCGTGAGCCTGCGAGCCCGGTACGGCAAAGACTTGGGGACAAGCGAGTCTGCGAGCGAGGGGGGACCGTGAGCCTGCGAGCCCGGTACG
>CAYLVM010000145.1:0-4652 GCA_964387145.1 uncultured Acidimicrobiaceae bacterium | reverse complement strand
ACCTCGCCGTTCTTTGCGAAGGCGACGACGGACGGCGTCGTCCGGTGGCCTTCAGCGTTCGTGACGACCTTCGGCTCGCCGCCCTCGAGGACGGAGATGACCGAGTTCGTTGTTCCGAGGTCGATGCCGACCGCTCGTCCCATGATGTGTCTCCTTGTGTTCGATCTACCCACGTGATAGCACAGACGTGGTTGTTAAGTCAATACAGTGAGAATAACCTGAGTCGAGTCATATCAATTCCCGGAAAAGTGTCACATATCGATCGATGGGCACTGTGTTGGTGATCTGAGAACGAAGCGATCGGTTGTCTCTTGCCTCCAACGCGACAAACACCGGTGGGGAACCCACCGGTGTCTATCTCTCCGCCCGCCCCGGAACTTCCTAGGTGGATGCCCGGGCGATCTTGATTCGTTCGCGCAGTGGGACGCCGGTGGTGCGCTGGTAGTACGTCGGTGGACCTGGATCTTCCGGTTCGACCAGGGATGTTTCGGGCTCCTGGTCGAGTTCCTTCTTTGCCTCGGACACACTGAGAAGTGGAACCGGATCGTGGTGGACGGTGATCGTGGGCTCGGAAACGGCTCCGAGCGCCTCGATCGTCTTGAGGTCGATCACCGAGCACTCGCTCGAGGTGAGCGATGCAAGGCTCGCCGCTGCCGCCTCCAGCTCAGCGACGGCCACTTGGAGAGAGATGGCTCGTGCTCTGAGGACCTCACTCTCGAGGTCGGCTCGTCGCAGGATGACGGTTGCCTCGGCGGTGGCATCGGAGATGATCGACTGTGCGTTCTCATGTCCACGACGCGTGATCCATGCGCCTGCCATCGACGACGCGCGGCGCGTCATCGCTGCCTCGTGTCGTTCCCTGGCTGCCTCGTCCGTTGCAGACTCGAGTAGTGCGTCGGCGTGGGCGGCTGCCAGGGTCTCCTTCTCGGCTGCAGCGGTCTCTGCCGTTGTCAGCATGTGCTCGGCAGCTTCTGTTGCGTCTCTCAAGATCTGTTCGCGCTTGGCTGCCATCTCGATCCCGAGTGACTCTGCGAGTGCGGCGACTTCGGTCGCCTCGCGTCGGGCTGCATCGAGCGTTGTTGCTGCCTCTCGTGCAGCCTCAGCGAGCAGCTCGTCTCTGGTCTGTTCCGCCGTGATGAACGTGCGTCGGATCGCGTCGGCGGATACATCGGCCTCGCTCAGTCGCTCTTCGAGCGCTTCGGTGCGAACTTCGTGGGTGTGTACTGTCTCGATGAGGCGCGACACAACGGCGTCGACCTCGGCAGGGTCATATCCGTTTCGCTTTACCCGACCGAATCGGTGGGTCTCGGCGGCAGATGCGCTGATCATGTGCGTAACCTTCCTCGTCCGCCGCCCGTGAAGCCCCTCCGACTTTGTGCGTGCGGCCAAGTGGCCACTTGTCTAAGCCAGGGAACGATACGGCGAAGCGAGCGACATCGCAAGGTCTTTCTCATACCTCTGGAATCGGCACTCTGTCCTGTCTACGCTGGCGGCATGGAGCGACTCCGCGTGGACATAGACAAGGCCTGGTTGTCGGTGGCAGACATCTGTGAGTACATGGATGTGTCCGCGTTCGTTGTTACGTCGGTACTGCGCTCCGGTGATCTCCCTGCCGTCAAGTTCGGTCGGGAGTGGAGGGTCGCTACGGGGGATTTTGAGGACTGGATCAATGAGCAACGACGCTCTTCAGTCGACGACGATGTGAGCGCAGTCGAGATTCTATGACCGCGCCGGAAAAGACTCGCGACCCCGATGTCGTTGACGAACGTGCGCCCGACGCTCCGTGGAGCGTGATCGTGTGGGACGACCCGGTGAACCTCATGGACTACGTCGTATTCGTATTCCAGGAGGTACTCGGCGCACCGGTCGAGAAGGCGACGAAACTGATGCTTCAGGTACACAACGAAGGAAAGGCTGCGGTCTTCGCCGGGATGAGGGAGCATGCCGAGTTCACGGCGACGAGACTTCAAGGATTCGGACTGTGGGCGACGGTGGGGCGTTGACGGATCATGTTCTTCGTTGACGATGACGTCGTGACGATGGTGTTCACCGATGATGAGCGGATGCTCCTGCGGCAGATCCCGCGTCTTCTCCATGACATCGATACCGCAGTTGGTGACCCCGGGTACGAGGTACTTCACCGGGCCGTGTACCGGGATGACCCCGATGCATCGCGGGAACTGGAAAACCTCGTCGCGTCAGACAGATGGGAGATGCGATCCGCAGACCGCCAGATCGTCGAGCGTGTCGGGCAGGGGGTGGCCACCATGACTCGCCAGGAGGCGCGCGGGTTCTTGCGATCACTCAACGAAGCGCGTCTCGTGGTCGCCGCACGTGCAGGAGCTTTCGAGAGCGGCCCTGGGTGGGAAGAGATGGTTCCGGCCGATCGGTCTCTCGCTGCGGTCGCGTGGCTCGGATACGTTCAGGCCGATCTGATCCAGGCACTCTCCGTCGAGTAGCGAAGGGCTTCTCCTCTGGCCGGTGGCTGCCTCCGGAAGCCCGCCTACCCTGCTCCTATGTCCACCGTTGCGATCATCCTCGCCGCCGATCCAGGCGAAGGGTTCCTTGAACCCAAGTACCTCACCCGAGTCCAGGGTGCCCCACTGCTCGAGCGTGTCCTGAAGGACGCGGCGAAGTGGCCGGTCGACGAGGTGGTCGTCGTACTGGGCTCCAACGGTGACACGATCATTTCGTCGATGGAGTTCGATGGTGCGACGATCCTGATCGATCCGTGCTGGGAGGAAGGCGGCGCATCGCCGCTTCGTGCCTCACTCGACCTCGTCTCGCGCGATCGGGCTATCGATCTTGTCGTTCTTGCTAGGGGGGATCAACCCGGTATCGATTCTGGCCTCGTTTCGGAACTGATCGATGCAGCCCGCGAGTCGGGTGCCGACGCGGTCGTACCGAAGTACCGCTACGCCCGCTCATGGCCTGTCGTCATCGGCCCCGGGCTGTGGGAGCACTTCCTGGGTCTCGAGGGTGATGTCGACGTGCAGGATCTGATCACGACTCATGCCGAGATCATCGAGGAGGTTTGGGTCGACCATCTCGCCCCCAGGATCATCAGCTCACTCGACGATGCATCACGACCCACCATGTGAGTCGGCTGCACATGCCGACGCATCAATGGGTAGTCTCGGCAGAACGCGTTGCCGCACGTAGGTGATGAGGGAGAGGGAAGCCATGGCATCGATCTCGGCGATTCGAGCAATGGGCCAGCGCCACGCTACGAAACTCAGAAAGGCCAAAGTCCGTACGACTGAGGTACTGCTTCGAGAGGCATCGACCCGTACCGGGCGGAGTTCACTCTCGGGTCGTACGGGTATACCAACGGCCGACCTCCTCAAGTGGGCTCATCAGGCAGACATGATGCGAGTGGACGGGATCGGGCCCGAGTACGCCGATCTTCTCGCAGCGTCGGGTGTCGACACGATCAAAGCGCTACGCCGACGCAACGCTGCCAACCTCATCGCGACGATGACACAGGTGAATGCCAAGAAGAGGATCGTTCAGCGTCTTCCTACGGTCGAGATGGTGCAGGGCTGGATCGATGACGCCTCAGGACTCGATCCGATCGTCACGTCCTGAACGTAGAACGGCCCGCACCGAAGTGCGGGCCGCCCACCTCGAGTTGCGAAGCTACTTCGATGAAGACTGCGTGGTCGTGGTCTTCTTGGCTGCCGTCTTCTTGGCGGTGGTCGCCTTGGCAGTCGTGGTCTTCTTGGCGGTGGTCGCCTTGGCAGTCGTGGTCTTCTTGGCTGCCGTCTTCTTCTTCGAGACGTCCTTGTCTTGGACCTTGTTGTTCGTCGTCTTCAGGTCGGCATCCTGACCAGCCGCGGGGCGGAAGGACTCCTTCCAGGTACCGAGAACGTTCTCGATCTGATCGCGAAGTCTCGCGACCTGCTCCTGGATCTGCTCGACGTCGATCTTGTCCTGGACGGTCTCGACGGTCTCGTGGGCTCGTTCACCGATCTTCTTGTCGCCGAGGGGAAGGTCGCTGACCTTCTCGACGCCCTTGCCGGTCACGGACTGCGTCTTTTCGAAGAGGGTCTTTGCTGTTTCTGTGGCGGTCGAGGCAGCAGCAGAGCCAGCTTCCTTGACCTTGACGGTGATGGACGACTCGGCGACGGTCTTGACGGTGGTCGAACCAACTTCCTTCGCCTTGGTCGCCGCGGACACGGTGGTGTCTGCAATGGTCTTGGTCGCCTTGGTGACGGCTTCTCTCGGTGTGTCGAGTTTGATCATGATTCCTCCTGTTTGGCAGTTGCGAAGCTCGTGTAGATCTCCATCAACGCCTGTTTCTGACTGGTTGTGAGGCTCGCATCGGCCTGTATCGCTTCTCGAACGCCCGGCAACTCCTGTTCGTCGAGGAGGCCGGCCTGCTCGTACAACGTCTCTGTTCTGATCGAGAGGGCTCCTGCGATGGATCGCAGGATCTCTGCCGATGGGGTGCGAACCCCTCGCTCGATCTGAGACAGATACGGGTTGGAAACCCCGGTCAGCTCAGCGAGCTTGCGGATCGACAGGGCGCTTCGTTCACGATGTTCCTTGATGAACGATCCAACGTCGCCGAGCTGTGGTGCTTTCATATGATTGCAGTATACAGCGATATGCTTGCTATTGCAAGCACATGAGATCGTGGTGTGGGGGCT
>CAYLVM010000144.1:0-4671 GCA_964387145.1 uncultured Acidimicrobiaceae bacterium | reverse complement strand
GGATCGTGAGATCCTCGTAACACAGATCGCTGGTGACGAGGAGGCGCTGCAAGGAGTCCGACTCCGCTTCACCTCGCAGGACCGCTTCGATCGCCTCGCCGACCCGCTTACCGACGGTGTCGACGTCGAGCTGGTGGCCGTCGAGGGTCAGGACTCCGAAGTCGTGGATGAACGTTTCCCCGGCGTCCTTGAGCCTGGTAGGAACCTCTTCGACGACGATGAGGCCGAGGTGCTCCATCAACGGCATCACGATCGAGAGATTCAGCTTCCCCGACTTGCGGTACACCGTGATGCGTGTCAGCTTCTCGTGGGCGATCGGGGCCTTGATGCCGCTCCCCTCGTTCTGGAGCTCGACGATGAGGTCGTCGTCTGAAGATGCAAGACGGTCGAGCGCGATGATGTCGCCGGCGACGAGGTTGATCGCCGTCGATGCCCGGTAGTACTCGGGAAAGTCGTCTGTCCACTCGTCGCGGAGCCGACGCGCCTCAGCCTCTCCAACGTGTGGCTCGAGTTCATCGAGTACACGGTCGTCCCAGTTGCGGGCAAGAGCGACCACCTCGTTCTCGAGCTGCTGGAGGTCCACGACGAGGGGGGCACCCGGCTGCGTCCATACAGAGAAGTGGATACGGGCATCTCCCGACTCCCCGAGCGACAGCCGGTAGTCGACCGTACTGCCGCCGAACCGTTCGAGGAACAGGGACTGGAGCTGTCGCCTCAGGTTGACGTTGAACCGATCCCTCGGGACGGTGACAAGGACGGACACGAACCGTTGCAGCACGTCTCGACGAACGAACAAGCGAACGGAACGTGTGTCCTCCGTCTCGACGAGGTCGCCGAGCATCTCGCTCAACGCATCGACAGGCATCGCGAACAGGTCGTCCTTGGGGAACGTCTCGAACAGCTGGATGATGGACTTGTAGTCGTGCGACCCTTCGATGACGTCCTGGATCTCGAGCACCTGTTGGAGCTTGTGTCGCAGGACCGGGATCTCACGTGCAGGGGCGATGTAGGCCTTGGACGTGAACAGCCCGATCAGGCGGAGCTCGGCGATCATGGTGCCGCTCTCATCGATCTGGCGCATGCCGACGTAGTCCATCCTGGCATCTCGATGCACTGTGGCGTGACGGTTCGTCTTCGTGATGACGAGGAGGTCGCCACCGAGATAGCGCTCCCGCAGATTCGGAGGGAGATCACTCAAGAGAACCGGCCCCACGCCGTTGCCGTTGTCACCACGGCTGAGGAGTCCGAGTCCCGTAGAGACGTTCGGCTGAACGGATGGCCCTTCGTCAGACTCGACGATGTCGTACCGCCGGTACCCGAGCAACACGAAGTTGTCGTCGAGGAGCCACGTGAGGAAGTCGACCGTCTCGGCAACCTCCTCGTAGGGATAGTGGTGGGCACTCGCCTTCGCCGTCTCGATCATCTCGCCGACGGCGCCCCGCATCGCCGAGAAGTCACCAACGGTGACGGCGACATCAGCGAGAACACGGGAGATCTCTTCCTCCACCCCCCTGGCAGCCTCATCGGGCAGGATCCTGTCGAGTTCGAAGTGTTGGACCGACTCGCGCCGATCGGCCCCCCGCGCCTTGGTGATCTCGACGAGCCTCCCGTCCGTACCACGAACGGTTCCGACCACCGGGTGGAGGTGACGCACGACGCCGGCGCCCGACCTGGCAACGACCGCGGTGATCGAGTCGACAAGGAACGGACCATCGTCGGACACGACCTGGACGACGGTCCCCGGAGCCGAGTACCCGCAGCACTTCTCGTTCGGATTGAACACCCGGATTGCAGGCGAACCCGGTTCGCGTGCATCGACGAAGTCGAGGAGGTGAGAGATCTCTGCAAGGAGTTCCTCGATCGGCAGGTCGGGGACCTCAACGTCTGGGAGCCGCTTGAGATACATGCCGGAGAACGTGGCGAGCATCGCTCGGCGTTCTGGGGGAAGGTCGGAAGGGATCGAGGCGATCAGCCGCTCGACAACGGATACGTTTGGTGTGTCACCACCGTCAAGTCCGGTCATAGGCGCGAGGCTAGACCCTTTCCTGTCGCCACGACACGCAATCGGGTGATTCTGACGCCGTGCACATATACCATCTCGCGACCCAAGGAGGACCACCATCGCAAATCCGACGCTCGCAAAGGAGTTCGGCAAGCTTCCGCCGAGTAATGCAGCATCCGATGCTGGCCTGGCAGCCGCACAGATTCCGTACGACACCGGCGTCGACGACCCCATGACAATCGGCGGGGTCTCCGCCAAGACATCGTTCCTGTTGCTGCTCGTTCTCGGTGCCGGCGCGTGGGGATGGGGCCTCGTCGATCCGGTCTCCGGCGCTACGTCGTTGCCGATCTGGTGGTTCTTCATCTCGTTCGGTGCGCTGATCCTCGCGATCATCACAGCCTTCAAACCCCGACTCGCGATCGTCACCGGGCCGTTGTACGCACTCACCCAGGGCGTCGTGATCGGAACCATCAGCCGCTTCTACGAGATCCAGTTCGAAGGGATCGTCGTTCAGGCGATCCTCGCGACCGCGTCCGTCTTCATCGTGATGCTCGTCCTGTTCGTGACCGGCGCCATCAAGGTCACAGACAAGTTCCGGGGCATCGTCGTTGGAGCAACGCTCGGCATCCTCCTGCTCTACCTCGGTTCGTTCGTCATGTCGCTCTTTGGATGGTCCTCACCCGTGTACAGCGGTGGACCTGTCGGGATCGGCTTCAGCCTGTTCATCGTCGGGATCGCGGCGCTGAACCTGATGCTCGACTTCGACATGGTCGTACGCGGCGTCAATGCCCGCGCACCGAAGTACCTCGAGTGGTACGCGGCATTCGGGCTGATGGTCACCATCGTCTGGCTCTACATCGAACTGCTGCGCCTGCTCGGCAAGACGCGCAACTGAACTGATATCAGCTGCGGGGCACCCTGGGGAAGCCGACTCGCGAGCGCAACTGCGGTGCCATGACGGCGGCAACGATGACGATGCCGGCTGCGATCGCTATGAGTCCGGCAAGGCCCTGACTCATGCCACCCGCAACGACGCTGTCGTGACACACCGCGGTGAAGTTCCCTGCCCGTGCGTTTCCTCGTGAGCCCCACGTGACGGATCGGCAACCATCGCTGAGAAGGACGCCGATACCGGTGACGAGGAAGGTCAACCCGCCGATGGCTACAGCAACACGCAGCAACACCATGGGGACACCTCCTTGGATCGTCGGAGGCAGCCACCTGGCGGGCGCCTCACTGAGAACTTTCTGAGGGTATGGGCGGCATCTCCGTAGCGACAACAGGTATCGAGGGCTCGATACCGTGTGGGGATGGCAACGATGATGCACCTGATCAAGATGTGGATCGCCGCAGCCCTCGCGATGCTGCGGGTATCGTTCTCGAGGCTGCTGCTCGGACCGACGTTGCCTTCCTGGACGTGGCGCACGGAGTGGGCGGTCGCCGGGGCGAGGGCCATCATCGCGGTCGCTGCTGAACGACCCGACGACGCTGTGACGAAACAGTTCGGGCGCCTCGTGCGTGCTCCCGTACCGCCCTCCCTTCGCACATCGGTCAGGGTTCACAGGGTGAAACTCGGAACGTCGACGGCAGATCGCTACATCCGGCTTCACGACCCGCTCGATGCAGCGACCCTGCTGTACTTCCACGGCGGGGGCTACATCTTCGGGAACCCGGGGACGCATCGCCAGTTCATCGCCCACCTCGTCGATGCCACACGCACCGCGGCCTACGCCCCGCCGTACCGGCTCGCCCCGGAGTACCGCTTCCCTGCTGCAGTCGAGGACGGATTGGCGTCCTACCAGGCGCTGCTCGATCGTGGCATCGATCCCTCCTCACTGATCGTGTGCGGCGATTCAGCCGGCGGCGGCCTCGCCATGGCAATCCTGCACCGGGCACGCCGAACGGGCGTGCCACTTCCCGGGGGCGTGATCCTGTTCTCCCCCTACCTCGATCTGCGCCACACCGCGTACACGATCCCCCTCAACGCTGCCACCGACTATCTGCCGCTCGCCGAGCTCTCGCATCCAAACGACCGTTACGCATCACCGGAGCAACTCGACGACCCGGAGGTATCCCCGCTACGCGCCGACCTGACCGGGTTCCCGAGAATGCTCATCTTCGCCGGCGAGGCCGAGATGATCCTCGACGATGCCGTCCGTCTGAAGGACAACGCGGACACTGCCGGGGTCGATACCACCCTGATCATCGAACCAGAGATGATGCACGTGTGGCCCGCAATCGTCCCCTGGCAGGAGGCGTCACACCGGACGATGGTTCAGTGTGGCAAGTGGATAGAGCAAGAGGCTCGGAAGACAGGCGAATAGGTGAATGCGGGCGGTGGGTTTACAGCTCACAGATCACAGTTCACAGTCGGAAACCCGGGCTATCTCTGGATGCTCACTCTTCGTCGGTAGACCGAGAACGGCGCTCCCCATCCGCTGACCTTCCAAGTACCAGATACCAAGTACCGAGTACTTCTTCTACAGCTTCGCTGCTGTTTCGGCGAAGGCGGCCGACGCGCCTTTTCGGATGGGTGCAGCGTGACCGAAAACAGCCATCGCGAAGTCGTGGGTGGCGATCGCCTTGATACTGGCGTCGATCTCGGGGGTCGGTGCGTTGAAGAACCCACGCACGATCTTGCCCTTCTTGTTCGCCGAGGCAGCGTCTCC
>CAYLVM010000143.1:0-4685 GCA_964387145.1 uncultured Acidimicrobiaceae bacterium | reverse complement strand
TCGCGGTCCCCCCTCGCTCGAAGACTCGCTTGTCCCCCCTGAAGGGGGGACGGCCGAGTCAGGACCTAGAACTGGGGTTGGCCGACGCCACCGCTGCAACGGCCACCGGGTTCCGGCGCGCTCGAGGCGCCCGTGAACTCGTTGACGAACTGCTCGAGGCGGCTGTCGGCTGCATCATCGAGATCGAGTTGACGTGCCCATGCTGTGGCGATGATCGGAGAGTCCTGGCCGGGGACCATAGACACAACGACCTTCTCGTTGCGACTCACGAAGCGTCGCAGTGACTGAACGTCGTCGTCGGCTACGTTCTCGCCGTAGGAGATCCACACGGCACCGTGCTCGAGCGAGTGCAGGACGTTCTCGGTCGCAACCTCCCCACCGTAGAACCCGCAGTTCTGCCAGATCGGAGAGTGCTGACCACCCGCAGGAACCTCACCGGCGGCGTACACCTCGCCCTCGACGTGCACAGGATCGCCCACTGCCTCATTCGAGGTCCCGTCGGGGACGCCTCGCAACTCAGGCTGTGAAAGTGCCACGATCGCAACCAGTCCCACGACGAGGGCGATGCCTCCCGCCCATGCAAGACGCTTCGGCCACGCAGACTCACCGGGAAGTGACTGTGACTTTGGTTGCTTGTTCTTCGACTTGTTCTTCGACTTGGGCTTGTTGCTCATCTGTGATCCTCGTTGGGTGTTGGGATGGGGACGGTTCGAAGCAGGGCACAAAGGTAGACCATGTGGTCGACAACAGGCAGTGATCTTTCGATACGCCCTGGGCCGACAGGCTGGCCCGGCTCACCGCCTCTGCACGTATCCGGGTCAGTTCCGCAGCTCATCCGACCTGCGTCGGAACTCCTCGTCGTCGATCTCTCCCCGTGCATATCGCTCGGCGAGAATCCGCTGTGCTGAAGCGCTCGAATCGTTGTTCTTGTCCGATGACGAACCAGACGTCGTCTGGACAACCGCCCACACGACGAGGCCGATGACCACGAACATGACAATCCAGCCCATGCCCATGAGTCCCCATCCGAACCCGTCCATGTGATCGAACCCTGCAGCATCTGCGAACATCGTTCCTCCTGTCGGTATCAGACCCATCACATCACCCGGTGACCGTGATGGGTGTCCTCATCCCGGCTTCGTAGTGCCCAGGGACAAAGCATGCTGCCTCGAGTTCAGTCTCACCCGGGGACGAGAAGACGACGATCTGTTCGACCGTTGCGCCCGGGACGAGATCATCAGCGTCGAACACGGAGACCGACATCTTGTCGTGCTCCTCCATGGGCATGTTCGTGGCGTTCTCGTGGGGAGCTATGAGCATCATCTCATGAGGCACGACACCTGCGTTGGTGACCCTGAAGAGGTACTCGACGTCAGCTTCGAACTCGGTCTGGGACAGAACGACAGAGAACTCCGAGAGCTCCACCTCGACGACACGGGCTTCTGAGCCCGGCGCCGTGTCGTGGAACGTCGATTTGAGACCGGTCACGGCGTTGTGCGACGTCACGGTCACGTGTTGCGTCGCCCCCTGGACCCCGACCTCGGGTGATGGCAGTGGGGACTCGTCGATGCTCGCCACCGAGCACGCCGCCGATACGAGCATCACGACGACGGAAACGGCGAACACGCCTCTGGATCGCTTCCACATGTCGAGAACTCCTTGTCGAGGAAACCGTGTGCACCCAGTATCTCGAGGGGACGCGGAGTTCAACAGTCGCCTATCCGGCTACCTGCCCTCATCCATACGGTGGAGGGTCTGAGAGCCTGTCGGCTACTCGATGGCGCCGATACGCAGACCGACGGCAACGGCCTCTGCACGAGACGACACATCGAGACGTTCGAAGATGCCTCGCAGGTACGTCTTGACCGTCGCTTCCGATATCCCGAGCTCGCGGGCGACCTGTTTGTTCTCCGAGCCGTTCGCGATCAGCTGGAGCACCTGCTGCTCTCTCGGGCTCAGCCGCCCCATCGGTTTCGACCCGGTGCGCATCTCGGCGATCAAGGGCTCCATCAGTTCGCCGTCGATGTACGTCTTGCCCTCAGCGGCAGCTCTGATGGCGATGAGGACCTCGTCTCTGCCTGCGCTCTTGAGCAGGTACCCGGCTGCGCCGAGCTCCACGGCTCGTCGCACGTATCCCGGCTGGTCATGCATGGACATCATCAAGACCTTGACCTGAGGGGACTCGGCGGCCAGACGCTCCAACGCTGCAAGACCCGTCATCTCAGGCATGCGGATATCGAGCAGAACCACATCGACCGGTTCGCTTTCGACCACGTCGAACATCGCTGCAGCCGAGTCGACGTCCGCAACGATCTCGATATCGGGTTCGTCTGCGAGCATGTATCGGACACCGTCGCGCACGACCTTGTGATCGTCGACGATCAACACCTTCATTCGGATGCCTCCTCAGTCGCTCGCGGTAGCCATGCACGGAAACGGGTTCCGCCGCGCCCCATGGTATCGAGAGTCACGTCGCCGTCGAGAGCGACGAACCGCTGGCGCGTCGTGCTCAATCCAAGCCCGGGGTGTGCCGTCGAGCCGTCCGGCGAACCGTCATCTTTCACATCGAGAATCAACCGCTCACCGTCGCTGTAGAGCCTGATCTCGATGCGACCGGCGTCGGCATGCTTGCGAACGTTCGTGATCGCCTCCCTTGCTGCCCGATAGATCTCTGTGCGAGCTGCCGATGACGGCTCGTAGTCGACGTCGATCTCCAGATGGACGTCGAGGTCCGTCTCGACTTTCGTGAGGTCCACGAGATCCTCGAGTGCCGTGGCGAGACCGGCATCTGCCGCAAGCTCGAAGTGCAGCAGCTTGAGTTCCTTGCGTAACGTCGTGTCCATCTCCCGCACGACATCGGTGAGGCGCCCCAGTTCGATCGCCACCGGATCGTCGTCGTCGAGTTTCGCCCGGGAACCTTCGAGTCCGTACAAGAGCCGATACATTGGCTGGCCGATGTCGTCGTGGAGGGCCCCGACCACTCTCCGTCGTTCCTGCTCCTGGGCCGCGAACGACGACTGCAGGAGGTCTTCTGCCTGGCGCCTCCGTCTGTTGAGCTCCCGGCCTCGCGCAGCGATACCGACTGCCATCATCGTGGCAATGGCCACGATCCCGATACCGATCGAGATCCACACGTTGCGCGCGATCTGCGAGAGCGCCCGGTTGAAGCCACTCGCATCCTGTTCGACCTCTGCAACGTAGCGCGGCACCCCACCGACAACCGTGATCGGGGCGTAGAGCTCGATCAGCTCGCCGTGGCCACGGTCGTATGCGTGCGCAGGGTCGGTCAGGTCGGACACGTGACGTCCTGTGATGCCCTCGAACGCAGCGGCGGCGTGGGCTGGGAGCACGAAACGGCGACCCACGAGCTCATCGGCATCGGAGTACACGATCGTGCCGTCGGGTGCCCACACCTTGACCCTGACCGTCTCCCCGCCGAGCACCGATACACGCACCGCGACGTCGAACTGCACGTACTGTGCCGGTGCGTCCTTCCCTTGCGGCGGGAACGGCGGAAGCTCATCGATGACAGCAATGACCATCTCGGCCCTGGCGTCGAGAAGATGGCCGCGAGCAGACCGCGTGATCGAGAACCCGAGGACGATGGTCACACCAAGCGCGAAAAGGACCCCGAAGACGGCGAGACGACCGAGCCCACCGATCTCGACCCAGTCGGACCGCAGGTTGGACACGGAACGTCGAACACGATGGATGATGGACCCGGATACCACGGTTCGAATCTACAGCAGCGCCACCGTTTCAGCCCCTTCGTTGTCGGTCGCCAGCAGTGAGACATGCTCCACACATGCTGGCGACGGTGAACTGTCAGCTGTGAACCGTGAGCTCTCTTGCTACGTCGACCAATCGATAGAGGGCCTTGCGCGGATTGAACGCTCGGTCGATCAGCCCGTGCCGTGGGTAGTAGCCGCGGTCATGGTCGATGAACCCGTCGAGGAACACTGTGGCATCAGAAACGGCCAACGCTGCTCGCGCCGTCTCTTCGACACGCTGTGCCACCGTGCTGTCGTCATCGAAGACGGCACTCTCGGATCCTCGTGGAAGTTCGACGAGGACCACTGCCCCCCGCCCATTCGCCAGGGCGAGAGTCGACGCCGCAGAAACACCGGCATCGACGGCCGCAGAGAACGGGATGCGGAACATGATGTCATCGAAGATCCGACTCTCGTCGAGTTGAAGCGCATCGGTGACCAAAGCATCGTCGTTGGGAGAGAACCCGGCGGAGACGAAGTGATGCACAGAAACGTCCGGCCCACCGATCGGCACGATCGGGGAGATCGCCACGCGGACCGTCGCGATCCGAACATCCCGCATCGCCGAGATGACGTCACCGAACGACCCGGGAGGCGCGATGATCTCCCACCGCTCGATCACGTCTGCTGCGTCTCGTACGATCTCGACGGTCCTGGTATCGGGGACACCGGTAGAGAACACGGTGAAGCGCATGGCACGTCTAGAGAGGTTGGCCATGCGCCTGGCCCCTGATGGTCTCGACAGGTCACTCAAAGGGATTCGAAGGCTACGGATCCTCGCCTCCCACAGGCTGAGGAGCGGAGCATCGTTGCGGACGCTCTTGCGCGTGAACTCGTCGAGACCGGCGGTTGGGAACTCGGCGACGGCCATCCAGGAGTGCCTCATCGTCACCCCGAGCGGACTCTCCCAACTCG
>CAYLVM010000142.1:0-4975 GCA_964387145.1 uncultured Acidimicrobiaceae bacterium | reverse complement strand
CCAAGTACCAAGTACCAAGTACCAAGTACCTCTCCCTACCCCGTTTCCTCGATGCGGAGTTTGGTGACGCCTTCGTGGGCTTCGAAGACGGGAACGAGCTGGTTCAGCTCGTTGTCGTTGAGGATGAGCGAGATCGTCGGAAGGCCCTTTCTCTGTCCGATCGCCCAGTGGCCGATGTCCGGCAACGGGCGAGCGGCCGAAGGGGCAAGCGTCTCGACCAGGGTCTTGAGATCCTCGATCGTGGTGGCGTCGGCGACCGTCACCCGGACGGACCAGTGAGCTCTCCGTTTCGCTTGTGAGCGCAGCTGAGTGGAGAAGCGATCCGAGACCTTCAGAACAACGAGGATCAGGGTGGCGACGACGATCGCAAGACCCCACAGGCCCGTGCCAGCTGCCATACCAATGGCGGCAACCGACCAGAGGCCGGCGGCGGTGGTGAGCCCCTGGACGCTCATCCCCTGTCGGAAGATGAGCCCGGCACCGAGGAAGCCGATGCCGGTCACGACCTGGGCGGCAACGCGGGACGAGTCTGCGGCCTCGAAGCCTTCGATGGACAACACGGTGAACAGAGCAGAGCCCGCAGCGACCAGGGCGTACGTTCTCGTCCCGGCATCCTTGTTCGAGATCTGCCGCTCCAGGCCGAGCACCACGCCGATGGCGGCGGCGATCGCAACTCGCATGCCTCCAAAGAAGGCGACGGAGTTCGTCAGGTCGATGAGCCATTGGTTGTTGTCGAACATCAGGTACCGACAACAGTAGTTGCCGAACGGGTGCACCGAGTCCGCTGCCGAACGATCGTCACCGAAGCCAGGGGGCACCCGAATCGGCGTCGATGCCATGCCGGTCGATGGCCTCGGCGACGGTGGACCCCTCGATCGATCCATCTGCTGCCAGCAGCGAAAGAACCGCGACCACGATGTCCTGTGAACGGACCTCGAAGAACTCTCGCAGCCGCTCTCGTGTGTCGCTGCGCCCGTAGCCATCGGTGCCGAGCGACACGAACGGTCGCGGAACGAACCGCGCGACCTGGTCGGGAACGATCCGCATGTAGTCGGTGACTGCAACGATCGGACCCTGCGGCCCATCGAGATTCGTCGTCACGAGTGGGACCCTGGGCGCTTCGGTGGGGTGGAGTCGGTTCCAGCGCTCGATCTCGAGGGCCTCCTCGCGAAGCTTCTTGTACGACGTGACACTCCAAGTGTCCGTGGCGATGCCGTAGCGTTCCATGAGCTCGTCACGGGCATGCGTGGCCGCCGTGTGCATCGGTCCTGAGAACAAGATGGTCGCCGATAGGGCGCCGGACTGGGGAGCCTCGACGTACCGGTACATGCCTGCCATGATGCCCTCGTCGACGTTGTCGGGCTTCGGCGGTTGTACATACGTCTCGTTGTAGAGCGTCAGGTAGTAGAACACGTCATCATCCTGCCCGTACATGCGGTCCATGCCTCGTTCGATGATCGTGGCCATCTCGTAGGCGAACGCAGGATCGTACGCCTCACACGCAGGGATCACCGAGGCGAGCACATGTGAGTGGCCGTCCTGATGTTGGAGACCCTCGCCGAGGAGGGTTGTCCGCCCAGCGGTAGCACCGAGCAGGAAGCCCCTGGTCCCCGCATCAGATGCACCCCACAGGGCGTCACCGACCCGCTGGAACCCGAACATCGAGTAGTAGGTGTAGAAGGGGATCATCGGAACGCCACGGGTGACGTACGATGTGCCAGCCGCGATCCAGCTTGCCGTGGCACCGGCCTCCGTGATCCCCTGCTCGAGGATCTGGCCGTCCATCGATTCCTTGTAGGACAGGATCAGGTTGTGATCGACCGGCTCGTAGAGCTGCCCCTCGGATGCGTAGATCTTGATCTCTTTGAACAGTGCGTCCATCCCGAAGGTTCGGCCCTCGTCCGGGATGATCGGCACGATCCGGTCACCGACGGCAGCGTCTCGCGTCAATGCACGCAACAGGCGCGTGAACGCTCCAGTCGTGGACACTTCGATCGTTCCTGATCCTGCGTCGAACTCGGCGAAGGGGGTGTGATCGGGGAGCGTGATCGGGGAACGCGTCGCGATGCCACGTGTCGGCACCGGGCCGTTGAGTGCCTCCCGGCGACTCGTTAGGTATCGGTACTCTGGTGAGTCCTCAGCGAACCGCAGGTACGGGGGCTTGCCATCGTCGAGGGCAGTGTCGGGGATCTCGTCGTGGAGGTGGAGCTTGTCGCGCAGATCGCACAGTTGGGCTCCGGTCAGCTTCTTGATGGAGTGTGTCGCGTTCTTGCCCGCAACGTCTGCACCGAGTGTCCAGCCCTTGATCGTCTTTGCGAGGATGACGGTCGGAGCGCCGGTAACACTCGTCGCTGCATCGTACGCCGAGTAGATCTTGCGATGATCGAGTCCGCCGCGGCGCAGGTTCCAGATCTCCTGGTCGCTCATGTCCGCGACCAGTTCTTGTAGCTCGGGTTCAGGGCCGAAGAAGTTCTCCCGAACGTACGCTCCCGACTCCGCCTTGAATCGCTGGTACTCGCCGTCGACCGTGCTGTTCATCTTGGCTGCCAGAGCACCAGTGGTGTCCCTGGCGAGAAGTTCGTCCCAGTCTGATCCCCAGATCACCTTGATGACGTTCCAACCGGCGCCCCGGAACATCGCTTCGAGTTCCTGAATGATCTTTCCGTTGCCGCGTACCGGCCCGTCGAGACGTTGGAGGTTGCAGTTGACAACCCATGTGAGGTTGTCGAGTTTCTCACGTCCAGCGAGAGAGATCGAGCCGAGCGTCTCGGGCTCATCGGTCTCTCCATCGCCGAGGAACGACCAGATTCGCGTCCCCGACGTGTCGTCGATGCCACGATTGTCGAGGTACTTGAGGAACTGGGCGTGGTAGATGGAGTTGATCGGACCGAGGCCCATCGACACGGTCGGGAACTCCCAGAAGTCGGGCATCAGTCGTGGGTGGGGATAGCTGGAGAGGCCCGGCTCTCCGATCTCTCTGCGGAAACGGTCGAGCATATGCTCATCGAGCCGTCCCTCGAGGAACGCTCGCGCGTAGACACCGGGGGTTGCATGGCCCTGGAAGTAGACGTGGTCACCCGGCGTTCCGTCGTCCTTGCCCCTGAAGAAGTGGTTGAAGCCGACCTCGTAGAGGATGGCAGACGAGGCGAACGTCGAGAGGTGCCCCCCGATGCCGTCTGCGGCCTGGTTGGCTCTGATGACCATCGCCGCTGCGTTCCACCTGATGAACCGGCGGATCCGTTTCTCGAGGTACTCGTCCCCTGGGAACTCGGCATCGGCTTGCGCCGGGATCGTGTTGACGTAGGGAGTCGAAACTGAGGCAGGGACGGCCACCGATTCGCGTCGGGCTCGCTCGAGTAGGCGGGACATCAAATACGTCGCCCTCTGCGCTCCATCGGTAGCGATGACCGAGTCGAGGGCGTCGAGCCACTCGGTGGTCTCCTCAGGATCCGAGTCGGTCAGCTGATAGGTGAAGCCATCGAGGTAGATGGGTTGATCTGGCATTGGGGCTCCAACGAGAAAGGGCGGTGCACGCAGGGTACCGCCCGGGCGAGTATCGAGTGCCGGAACTCGAGATCAGTCCAGGATCACCCCGGTCAGATAGCCCCTGTCGTCGATGATGGGGATGGGACCATCTCCGAGGCGTTCACGGACAGTGGAGACGCCGTCGATCGCCTCACACCGCTCGAGGGCGTCGACAGGTTCGACGTAGGAAGCGACCGTAGCCCCGGCATCGGCGTGAACGAGGGTGTGCGCACGCACGATGCCGAGGAGACGGTGGGCTTTGACGACGGGGGCGAACGGGTAGGCCATCACGTGGAGTGCGTCGCTGACGAGGAGTTCTGGTGCAACAGCGTGCCCCGTCGGGTCGACGGCGATCTGGAAGCAGCGCCGGGGGGCGTCCTTGACGACGAGCACACACCCTCGAGCGCGAGATGTGAGACGGTTCCCGGTGCCGGTGAAGTGACGATCGATGAACGAGCCTCCGGCGGCCCCGTGGACCAGCAGCGTCTCCTTCGAGAGGTGCTCGGTGATCGAGCGAGGATCGGGCGTCTGGATGGCTGTGGCGTCGAGCGTCGTCGCAGTCGCCGTCAGGCGTTGGAGCCGGTACCGGGCATCCTCGTAGTCGTCGGCTGCTGCGTATGCCGTGATCACGGTTCCCGGAACGTCGAGTCGGCGGGCGATGGCCTCTCCGATAGATACGGCCATGGGAGAGTGAGGCCCGTCACCAACAGCGATGGCGACCGAAACGATCGCATCGGCATCGAAGCCGACGGGCACAACAGCAGGCACTATCTCGGATCGTGGGAACCGCTTGGTGACGAGGAGTTCGATGCGGTTGTCGACGCACGCCGTGTCGAGGTCACCGGTGATGCGGAGGGGGGCGGTGCCGAGGATCTCGGCGACCTCGAGGTTGGATCCGCCCTTGGTCCACGCCACACGCTCGTGTCTGCCCTCGTCCGCGGGGGAGCGAGGAGAATCGCTGGTTTCGTATGTCGAGACCATGGCGCGTTCCCACCGATTCTGTGTGGCTGCGTTCCTCCATACAACGCTACCAGACAGGCATTGGTTCCCACGACTGATGCGATATCGTCCGTCGTCTGCTCCCTACACTCCCGGTATATGGAGGAACCCCGCTCGATCGAGCTCGAAGACGGCACCGCGTTGGTGGTGACCTGGCACGATGGGCGCGTCGATCGCCTGTCGGCAGTGGCACTGCGCGAGGCATGCCCCTGTGCGAGCTGTGGAAGCGGGTCTTCGCTGCGTGCAGCCGCCGATCCTGAGGTGACGAGTATCCAGAACGTGGGACTCGTCGGTGCGTACGCCATCAACGCTGTCTTCGCCCCCGATGGCCACTCCACGGGCATCTACCCCTTCACCCTGCTGCGTGAACTAGGGGAGTAGCTCTCCAGCGCTTCGGTCCCCCCTTCAGGGGGGACGGCAGAGCGAGGTACGAGCGATGCAGGGGGGAGGG
>CAYLVM010000141.1:0-4976 GCA_964387145.1 uncultured Acidimicrobiaceae bacterium | reverse complement strand
GGAGTCCCGTACGTGATCATCAACCAGGGAGCCACCGACCACGACGGCCTCTCCCTCGTCACCCTCCGCATCGACGCCGACGTCGGCGACACCTTCTCAACAGCCCTCCCCCCCTGATCCCCATACCCAGGGTTGTGGAACCGGTATATGCCGCAGCTAACCCAGGGTTGTGGAACCGGTATATGCCGCAGGGAGCCCACAGAACGACGTGTGAGCCAGCGATCCCCATACCCAGGGTTGTGGAACCGATATATGCCGCAGCTAACCCTGGGTTGTGGAACCGGTATGTGCCGCAGGGGGCCCACAGAATGGAGAGTGAGTCAGTGGAATCCCGGAGCCACAGACTCACTATTCTTGGCGTGTGCCATGAATCGATCTGAGGAGACTGCACCATGCGTATCGAACGTGACTCCATGGGAGAGGTACCGGTTCCGGAGGGCGCGTACTATGGCGCGTCGACCCAACGTGCGGTCGACAACTTCCCGATCTCGAATCTGCGGTTCGGCCGCACCTTCATCTGGGCCCTCGGCTTGCTCAAGGCATCTGCCGCCGTCACCAACAAGGAGATGGGATCGCTCGACGCAGACAAGGCCGACGCCATCATCCAGGCTGCCCAGGAGGTCATGGAGGGTGATCTCGACGAGCACTTCGTCCTCGACATCTTCCAGACAGGCTCTGGCACCTCGACGAACATGAACGCCAACGAGGTCATCGCCAACAGGGCGTCCGAGATCCTCGGCGCCGAACTCGGCTCCAAGCTCGTGCACCCGAACGACCACGTCAACGCCGGCCAGTCCTCGAACGACGTCATCCCGACGGCGATCCACGTCGCTGCGGTTGCAGGGATCGAGCAGAATCTGCTTCCTGCACTCGACTCACTCGCCGCGGCGCTCGAAGCGAAGGCTGTTGAGTTCGACGACATCCTCAAGTCCGGCCGTACTCACCTGATGGACGCCACGCCGGTTCGGCTCGGCCAGGAGTTCGGCGGATACGCAAAGCAGGTTTCCAACGGCGCCGAGCGGGTTCGAAAGGTGCTCCCGGAACTGCTCGAACTCGCTCTCGGTGGCACCGCGGTCGGTACGGGCATCAACGCACCCGAAGGTTTCCCGGCTGGCACGATCTCCGAGATGGCTCGGCGTTCCGGGTACGAGTTCGTCGAAGCGCCGAACCACTTCGAGGCCCAAGCGGCCAAAGACGCAGCCGTCAACACCTCGGGAGCGCTCAAGACCGTCGCCGTCTCGCTGTTCAAGATCGCGAACGACCTTCGCTGGCTCTCAAGTGGTCCCCGCACAGCCATTGCAGAGATCACGCTTCCATCGCTCCAGCCGGGCAGTTCGATCATGCCGGGCAAGGTCAACCCGGTCATAGCTGAGATGATGATGCAGGTTGCCAGCCAGGTCATCGGCAACGACGCAGCCATCACGTGGGGCGGAGCGAACGGCAACTTCGAGCTCAACGTGATGATGCCGCTGATCGCTCACAACCTCCTCGAGTCGATCGATCTTCTCGGAGCTGCAGCCAACGTGGTGGGCGACAAGATGGTCGACGGTATCGAGGCCAACGAGGAACGAGCGAGGTACCTGCTCGAACAGAACGTCATCATCATCACGGCACTCGTGCCGGTCATCGGGTATGACAAGTCCGCAGAGGTTGCCAAAAAGGCGTTCAAGGAGGGCCGTGGTGTTCGTGATGTGGCGCTCGAGTTGGGCGTCCTCCCTGAGGACGAACTCGATGCGGCCCTGGATCTGCGCCCAATGACCGAGGGTGGCGTCGTAGGCTGAGCCGGATATCAGACGACAGATGCCAGACGACAGATGTCTGGTGTCTGTGTTCTGGCTATAGGGGTATCGTGCACGCATGACATCGAATCGTCGCGACCTCACCGAGGGCTTCCTGTTCACCGACCAGTACCAGTTGACGATGGCACAGCTGTACTGGAAGTTCGGCCTTGCAGAGAGAACGGCACAGTTCGACTACTTCTTCCGCAGGTACCCCGACTACGGCGAGCATCAGGCGGGGTACGCCATCACCGCAGGACTCGGGTGGCTCCTCGACTGGATCGAGCGTACCCGCATCGTGGCGGAGGATCTCGACGTGTTGCGCTCCCAGCGCGACGTCACGGGAAAGCCCCGTTTCGATGAGGGGTTCCTTTCATGGCTCGCAAGCGCCGAGGGGTTCGGTGCGCTCACGATCCGATCAGTGGAGGAGGGAAGGGTCGTCCATGCGCATGAGCCCATCGCGGTGGTCGAAGGTCCCCTTGCGCTCGCTCAGCTGCTCGAGACGTCACTGCTCAACCATCTCAACTACCAGACACTCATCGCTACGAAGGCCTCCCGGATAGCAGAACAGGCCCGCGGCGGCACCGTTCTCGAGTTCGGGATGCGTCGGGGCCCCGACGTCGGCACGAACGCCGGAACGCGGGCGGCGCTCATCGGTGGCGCCGACGCGAGCTCGAACGTCGGCATCTCCCACGTACTCGGAGTCGACCCTCGCGGCACGCACGGGCACTCGATGGTGCAGCTGTTCATGGCACTCGGTGGGGGAGAGCTTGCGGCGTTCAGAGCGTACGCCGAGATCTACCCGGACGAGTGCCTACTCCTCGTCGACACGATCGACACGCTGGGCAGCGGTATTCCGAATGCCATCACCGTGTTCGAGGAACTCCGACGCGACGGGCACGAGCCGGTCGGCGTCAGACTCGACTCGGGCGACCTCGCTCACCTTGCGGTACGCACCGCCCAGATGCTCGACGAGGCGGGGTTCTCCGAAGCATCCATCGTGTTGTCCTCTGACCTCGACGAACTAGCGATGTGGCAGATCCGGGCACAGATCAACGAAGAAGCCCCCGCCTACGGGCTGGACCCAGAGGCCATCACCGCAAGGCTCATGTACGGGGTCGGCACCCGGCTGATCTCATCGAACGGCTACCCGGCACTCGGCGGCGTCTACAAGCTCGTGGGGATCGACGACAACGGATCGTGGAAGCCGGCGATGAAGATCTCAGAGACACCGGAGAAGATGCCGTTGCCGGGGGACAAGCGGATCTGGCGTGTGTATGACCGCCGCGGTCTGGCAACCGCCGACGTCGTGTCGGGGGCGGCAGAGACCCTGCGGGCCGGTGAGGAGATCCACGTCCATCATCCACACCGCTCCGGTGTCACGCGGGTTGTGAGGTCCTCCGACACGGCAGAGGTCGAGAAGCTGCTGGTGACGGTGCACAGTGGAGGGAAGCGCCACGACGGTTCCCCGGATCTCGAGGAGCTCCGGCAACGACGTTCCGCAGATCTCGAGCGTTTCGACGTCGGTGTGCGCAGGCTGATCAACCCGCACCGTTACCACGTGTCGGTAACCGATACCGTCAAAGAGTTGCAACAGCGCCTCATCGCTGAGGCCCGATCCTGATCTTCCTCGGCTGAGGGCTCAGACGATCGATACGCCCGCGGCCACCATGTCACGGCACGCCCGTGATCCATCGCCCGGCGTCAGGTCCACTGCGGCGACCCCGTCTGCGAGCAGGGTTGTGGTGAAGCCGAATCGGGTGGCGTCGATCGCCGTCTCCTTGACGCAGTAGTCGGTGGCCAATCCGAGGACGGAGACGTCAGTGACGCCGGCGTCTGTAAGGATCTGGTCGAGGCCCGTGGAACTCTCTTTACCGCTCACCGGGTCCCGCAGGGAGAAGCCCGAGTAGCCGTCCTCGCCGCCAACACCCTTGCGCATGATGAGGCCGGTGTCGATGAGGGCAGGATGGAACTCGGCGCCCCAGGTATCGGCGACGCAGTGCACCGGCCAGATGCCTCCGTCCTTGGCGAAGTGGGGGGTCGACTCGGGGTGCCAGTCCTGGGTGCGAACGATCATCGCTCCGCCCGCCTCCGCCTGTCGGATCTGGTCGTTGATGAACTCGAGCACCCGTGGAGCGCCCTGGACGAACAGCGAGCCATTCGGGTCTGCGAAGTCGTTCTGGACGTCGACGACAATGAGTGCAGTCGTAGGTGTGAACATCACCGGTCTCCGTTGGTCGCACGATCCAGCGCTTCGGTCAGCGTCGTCCATGCAAGATCGGCGCACTTGATACGGACGGGGAATCTCCGCACGCCCTGAAGCGCCTCGAGGTCCCCGAGCACAGCCCCGGGCTGGTCGGGATCGACGGGGCTGTCCCCATCGACGATCGTCATCATCACCTTGAACTTGTATGTCAGATCGCGTGCCTCGTCGATCGACTTGCCGACGATGGCATCCATCATCATCGAGCCGGACGCTTGTGAGATCGAGCACCCCTGGCCCTGCATCGCGGCGTCTTGGATCACCCCGTCCTCGATGGCGACGTCGATCGCGAACTCGTCGCCACATGAGGGGTTGTTGCCTTCGGCATGGACATGGGGCCCCTTGAGGGAGCCCCGCTTGCGCGGGTTGCGGTAGTGGTCGAGGATTACCTCTCTGTACAGCTCGTCTAGTTGGGACATGTTCGTTCGATTCGTGTGGTCGGAGGTGGGAAAGGATACCTCTCCCGTGGTGCTCAGATCAGGCCAGGCCGAAGATCCGGCGTGCGTTCATCAGGCCGTCGACGAGGAGGTCGACCTCCTCGGGAACGTTGTACAGATAGAACGACGCCCGCGCAGTGGCGGGCACATCGAGGTACTTCATCAGGGGGCGTGCACAGTGGTGGCCAGCACGCACCGCGATGCCCTCCTGGTCGAGGATGGTTGCGATGTCGTGAGGGTGGATGTCGGCGAGCTCGAAGCTGACCGTGCCGCCGCGATGCGTGACGTCCTTGGGCCCGTACACCTTCAGATCGGGGATCTCAGAGAGCCGCTCGAGCGCGTAGGCAGTGAGGTCCTGCTCGTGGGCGGCAACGTTCTCCATGCCGACGGCGGTGAGGTAGTCGACCGCAGCGGCGAAGCCCACGGCTTCAGCGATGGGGGGCGTGCCTGCCTCGAACTTGTGCGGTACCGGTGCCCACGTCGAGGTCTGGCGGTCGA
>CAYLVM010000140.1:0-5070 GCA_964387145.1 uncultured Acidimicrobiaceae bacterium | reverse complement strand
ACCTGTACACCTTCGACGGGGAGGCCGGCCACGAGATCGTCTTCGTCTACGACGCGAAGTTCACCGATCCACACAGGTACGAGACCGATCAGATCCGTGGCGTCGAAGGCGCCGTCGAGTTCACTGCCCGTTGGATCGATCCCCGCGACCCCGGAGGTGACCGTCCCCTCTACCCCGAAGGACTCCCGGACCTCATCGCGCGTGAGGGCCACTGACCCAACCCAACCGGTCCGGCTCAGTGCACGCGACATGCTCACCCCGTCTGGGACCATTCTGGTGTCGACGATATGTGGGAGCGACGCAACCGACACCGCGATCAAGGAAGGGGGCTGGGGTAGAAGACCTGGACCGGAGAAGCCTCCGTGGCGCCTGAACGGCCCAAGCGGAGCGGGGGTTTCGAGCGCATCAGCGCCCACGACGAGGACGGAGTCCGAGGGACCGGAGAAGCCTCCGTGGCGCCTGAACGGCCCAAGCGGAGCGGGGGTTTCGAGCGCATCAGCGCCCACGACGAGGACGGAGTCCGAGGAGTGGGCGCTACTGGGATCGAACCAGTGACCTCTGCCGTGTGAAGGTCACTGGAGGCTATTTCACGCGCTTGCAGGATCGGGCTGATACGTCGAGAGGCCTTGTGCACTGCGGGTTTCCACCTCTCATCGTTTCGCATTGCTTTTCTGCAGTTTTCAGTGTCATGTGGACGCGTTGTGGTCGCGAGCGCTGCCGCGATGCCTTCGGAGCATCGAAGCTGACGCCCGGGTGCGGCCGATCCGACCGGTCGTTCGTCACCCGCTGATCCGCAGTCAGAATCAGGGGGCCGGCCTACCTTGGAGATTCGACGGACACCCTTGTGCCCCTTGGGGTTTCGCCTCTCACTGGTTCGCACCGTTTGTGGTCGTTTCTCATCCTCCCGCGGACCAAAATGCGGACCAACTCACGTTCTCAGCCAGCCGCTCTCGCATGATCAGATCGCGTATCGACGTAGCTCTGACCTCTCAGCTGCCGATGCCATCAATCATCTGTCTAAGCATCAAGTCGCCGAGAGCACCATCAATCGTCACAGCAACATCGCCAACCTGTCCATACGCATGGTTTACGCCTGCTGGAACGATACGGAATCCTGCGTACTCGATGGCGGAGTCGGTGAATCCGAAGTCGCCATTCGGATCGTAGGGATCGGTCGAAAACTTGTCCGGGCGGAATGTGATTGTGACGAACCATGCAGCCTTCTGATAGGTAAGCGCTACGACGTTTCGCCCGCCGATCAGCGACACCGGAGCCTCGCCGTGTGCGACCGACACCAAGTCGAATCCTTCTGGCACGAAGCCGACTGTTGGTAACGAGTACCCAGCTAGCCGCTCTGCCTCATCCATCGAGGACACAGGAACAAAACCAACGCTCTGAGAATCTCCCACAGTGGGGCTAGCGTCGAACTTGTCCCAGCTTCTCACAGACGTGGTAACTGGACCTTCAGAAGCGAAGTCTGCCTCGCCATCCGAATACACAAGCAAGAGCCGCGTCAGCAGGCCAGTGTCCGTGCCGACGGCGACTGTCCGGCCTACCAACTCCGGATAATCCGGATTGTCCGGAGCTCTCGTCATAACAGACTCAACCGACTCAGTGCCATCCACATCCATAGACACAGCCGTCTTGCTGTCGGAGGCTCGAACCACTATCGACTGGTATTCGCGGATATCACTGAGCGTCGGTACCGCCCAATCCGGTCCCCCAATGAGAACACCTACGCGCTCAACGACGCGTCCATCAGCGTGAACCGAGATGTGCGTCAACGTTTCAATGTCGTAGCGCGCCATCAGATCACCCGATGCTTCGTCAGTGAACAGGAACGATCCGCCGTCGGCAACCGTCAGCAGCGCCGACCGACCCTGTGAGCGAGGAACGGCGGCCGTCGCCTCACTCACACGAACATCAACAGCGGGAGAGTCAATCTGTTCGGCCTCTGTAGTCGAAGTAGTCACAATCGATACCGTTGTGGTGGATGCCGTCGCCATTGCCGTCGTTGTCGTTGCGTCTTCATCGCCATCAGTGCCCACGTCTGGGCCACCCTGTGGCGATGCGCAGGCTGCCAGCATTGCGGCGAGACCGACGGCAATGGCAAACAGTCTCAATCGCTCAGTCATATACAGTTTCCCCCAGTCCATTTTGTTTCCTCAGACGACCCATGTTCGCCGCTGCCCTGGCTCCGAGAGCAGTACCGCACATGCAGATGGTTGTCGTGAATCCCGTTGTCGTTGTAGTGAGTAACCAGGCCGGGGTGATCCAGTTCCACTTCGATGTCGTTGAAGTAGATCAGATTCATCATCCCGTTCCACCCGAAGTCAGCACCCCGCTTCAAGTTGGTTACTAGATAGGTTGTGCCTGAGTAGTAGTAGTTGGGCGAGTTGTATGTACCGGATCGGCTCGAACAGTGCGCATTGCTCGTCTTGATTATCCCGATATCTACGTCCATGCCACGTTGATGCGATATGTGTTCGGTCGTCCCACTATGTTCGGTAGACATGTCCCAATACGGTAAGTCCCCATAGACACCCGCATCCTGATAGACGGCCGTCTTCAGCAGCGCTCCAATTGTCGCGCTATGACCCCACTCCTCGTCGTCAGAGGTGGCCGTATCGCACGTGTGAGAGTTATCCGGCATCAACTCGAAGTGCCAGAGCAAATGCCTCCACGTCGTTGGACCGACAATCCCGTCTGTCGTCAGGCCCCTGTGTGCCTGAAACGCTTGAACGGCCGCCTTGGTTCCGGAGCCGAACAGCCCATCGACAGCCAGACCGGCTCCGTTCTTTGCGTTGAGCTGCAACTGGAGGGCACGTACGTGATCGCGGCTCATCTCAGGCCGGCCCTTTGACAGGTACGGGAGAATCTTCGCCCAATCGGCGTCGACCATATACCCATCTGTCGAGAGGCTCTTGGGGGCTTGCCACTGCTCAACCTTCAGACGTGTCCCACTTCCAAAGACCCCATCAATTGAACCGGGCGAGTACCCCCCACCCCTTCAGGAGATACTGAAGTGCCTTCACGTCATTTCCGCGGTGGTTGTATTGCACAGTCGGATAGTGCGCAGACTCCGGGTTCGCCGTGTATGCCTCGGCTGGCTGAGGCTGAGTCACAAGAGCAACCATCACAAGAAGCGCCAGCGCCACAATGGACGAGCGCCTTCGATCGTGCTCAGCGTCCACCGCGGTTTGCGGGTGGACGGACCGGTCAACGAAGCTCATTGATCCCCTCTCATTCCATTCGCTGTGTTTTGTGCATTGCCCCTTCTTTGCCGGAAGCGTCAAACCGGTTCCCGAATGTCGTTCGATCCGAGCGTATGCCGTACGTCTCGATGCCGACGTTCTCTGGACGGACGCTGCTCTCGCTGTTCCGCAACAGCCGAGACAGTCCCGATGGTCGGCGTGGAACGACGGTTCCGGTTACTTGCATCTTGGCTGTCCTGTCTCGTTGCCGATGACACGTTCGATTGAACCTGTCTCTGCCCTACCGGTGTCCCGATGTCGATGTTTGTCGCGCGATTTACTGCCCGGTCGGTTCCTCACATTCATGTATTCGTGTGAGCAGCTGTTTCTGTTCCCGGTGGCGGGCGTCGGCCCCGTCGGGGTCCACGTGCGGTATGTCGCCGTAGTAGCCGATGACCAGCAACGGTGGCCCGTGAAAGTCGTTCCTCAGCTCGGTGTCTCGCGTCCGTAGGGTGTCCTCCTATGACTCATCGCCGAGGACGGCCGCACACCGACGAATCGCGCCTGTCGTACTACATCGAGTGATCACGGCACGCTCGAGTGCAAGCTTCAACCCTGCTCGAACGGTCGGATCTATTCCCTCACCTTTTCTCGGTCCCATACTTTCGATACACGCGACTCGAATCCTCACCAGTTCTATGCCGCTTCAACCCGATTCGTTACATTGACACACGATGAACCACCCGCGTCATGCTCGGCGTCCGGGTAAGCCGTGGCAGTGCTTGTGTTTGCGTCCTGACCCGCAGGGGCAGCATTCGTTGCGTCCGATCTTGGTGCGAGCTGTCGTGCGACGTGACTCAAGAGTCGACGCAGTCTCAGCGTGCAGTTCTCGAACCTTGAGTTCATCCTCCCGACGACGCACCCCCTCGCTCCAAACGCGCATCCGTACTTCTCTCGTGTCGACCTCGCGTTCTCGGACAACGATCCTGGCCTCTCGGACCGCGAGCTGTTCTGACGCCCGCTGAGCAAAGACAGGCAACTCGTTGCCGGTGGTGTCACCAAGAACGCTGATGAGCTCTCGGTCGATGAGCATCGTGACTGCTCGCCCCATCGAGATCCCCACAGAGTCGCAGTACCGTTTCCATGTAGCCCACTTCGCCGCGGTAGCTGGTACACGCAGCGTTCGAAGGGCTTCATCGTCCCAGAGTCCGGCGAGGATTTTGCGGTCAATCCTCGCCAAGATGCCCCTGTCAGTATCCATCAGCACCACCTGTGATGTGCACATGTGCACACAGGGCAACTTGTTGCACGTGCGTGTGTGATTCGGGGGTGTCTGTGCGCAATCGCTACGCGTAGGCCGGTGTCACGGTCGTTCTTCGGATGGTTGATGTCGCGGGCGGCAATCGTGGAGCTCCGGATCTGCTCTGGGTCCCTTCGCTCGTGGGATGGCCGTTGCATCTTGGCGTGTGTTGGTTGCGAAGAATGCTCCTGATCTCGGGTCCTGGTCCATCCAAAGAGACACGGCAGTCCGTTCTTGGGCCACAAACGGCGGACTGCATCAACGGAGCCGCCTTCGACGGTCGGATCTCCACCGTGACCAATGAGCGTTGAATGCGCCATGTCCACGAAATAGACACGCCAGCCCTCTCACCAGAGTCTCCGTAACCCTCTCACCAGAGTCTCACGAACCCTCCACACCCAATCACAGGCGGCGTTTCCGGACCGTCCGATCACGAATCTCCCGGTGTCGAGTTTCTGGTGGATAGCCGTCGAGTTGGAGGGTTCCTGAGACTTTCGTGAGAGGGTCATGCGGCATCGTCATGGTTGAGATCGATCCCCGATCCGGTTGATGGGAGGTGTTCGTGGCGTCGATCCG
>CAYLVM010000139.1:0-5178 GCA_964387145.1 uncultured Acidimicrobiaceae bacterium | reverse complement strand
GGAGGGATGACTGAGCGGACGAAAGTACTGGTCTTGAAAACCAGCGAGGCGCAAGCTTCCGTGGGTTCGAATCCCACTCCCTCCGCCACACCCAGGACTCTGGCGCTGATTCAGCTCGTATACGAGCTGAATCAGCGCCAGACGCCTGGGGATCAGCGGCCCATGGTGTAGAACTCGTCGTTGGGCCGGATCGAGGCGAAGTTCGCCAGGCGGTTCGAGAACCCGAAGAGGCCCGTGATCGCCCCGATGTCCCAGATGTCGTCGTCGGTGAACCCGAACGCGTAGAGCTTCTCGTAGTCGGCATCGTTGATCTCCCGTGAGTTCTTCGACACTTTGAGTGCGAAGTCGAGCATCGCCCTCTGCCGTTCGGTGATGTCGGCTTTGTGGTGGTTGATGGCGACCTGGTCGGAGACGAGCTTGTTCCTAGCGCGGATACGTAGGATCGCTCCGTGGGCCACGACGCAGTACTGACACCCGTTGTCTCCGGAGGTCGCAACGACGATCATCTCGCGATCGGCCTTCGTCAGCCCTCCCTCGCGCTCCATCAGAGCATTGTGGTAGGCGAAGAAGGCACGGAACTCGTCGGGACGATGTGCGAGGGCGAGAAACACGTTCGGGATGAACCCCGCCTTCTCCTGGACGGAGAGCATCAACTCGCGAACGTCGTCGGGGACCTCGTCGAGGTCCGGAACTGGGAACCTGCTGATCGGATGCTCGTTCATCTGGATTCTCCCTCTCTGGACGCAGTGTCTAGATTGGACGCTAGCCGTCTGCCGGGGCACGCCAGCCACGGCGAGTCTTCGCAAAGGAGTTCGTATCGTGGGTCGCAAGCTTCGTGTTGGTGTGCAGCTTCCCGAGGTGGAGAGGTTCGTCCCTTGGACGGAACTGAGGGAGATGGCGATCACGGCCGAGGATGTCGGATTCGACTCACTCTGGCTCGGGGACCATCTCCTCTATCGCCGTGACGGCGAGGTGACCGGGCCGTGGGAGGCGTGGTCGACGCTTGCCGCCATCGGTGCGGTCACGAACCGGATCGAGATCGGGCCGCTCGTGGCTGCAACCTCGTTCCACAACCCGGCGATGCTCGCCAAGAAGGCGGCAACGATCGATGAGATCTCCGACGGTCGGTTCGTTCTCGGTATCGGCGCAGGCTGGAACCGGACCGAGTACGACGCATTCGGTTTCCCATTCGACCACAGGGCAAGTCGGTTCGAGGAAGCGTTCACGATCATTCGCACACTCCTTCGGGACGGTTCTATCGATTTCGAAGGTGAGTACTACACGTTGCGTGAGTGCGAGCTGGTCCCACGGGCTCGTCCGGGTCGGCCCCCGATCATGATCGGATCTGAGGGACCGAGAGTGTTGCGTTCGAGCATGCCGTACGTCGAGCGCTGGAACGGCTGGTACGCCTGGTACGGCAACACGCCTGAGGGAGCCCGTGAACTTCTCGACAAGGTCGATGCTGCCTGCGTCGAGGTTGGCCGCGATCCAGGTGAGGTCGAGCGGTCGGTCACGGTGTTCATCCAGGCACCGGGCGGGAGCGCTGCACCGGAGGGGAACCCGAACCGCGAGACGTCGCACCCGATCGGAGGCGATCAGGAGGCCATCGCTCAACGCCTCGCCGAGTTCGCCGGTGTCGGGGTGCACCACGTTCAGCTCGTGGTCGATCCGATCACTATCGGGTCGATAGAGTGGCTCGGTGGTGTGCTCGAAGCGGTCGACCGGAGCTGATTCTCGACGACGTCACGTCATCGGCAGGAGGCGAGAGTCCTCGAGTGCTGCCGTGCGGTGTCCCGCGTCAGATTGATATGCAGGGTTCTCCAGCAGGTCGAAGAATGCCTGGGCACTGGGGTACTCGACGAGAAGAACGATATCCCATCGAACATCTGGGGGGCCGATGAGAAGTGGCCCCCCTCTCCCGAAGTACGTTGCCTTGCCACCCACCGCGTTCAGGAGAGGGATCGTGTTCCTCGAGTAGAGGTCGTAGGCCTGTTTGCCCGAGATGGGTTCGTCGGGTGCGAGATCGGGGCACTCGGAGTAGTCGGCGATCGTGCGGAAGCGCAACAGGTTCAACATGGTCACCGGTTGGCTGAGATCCCGTGCAGTGAACGCAGCGATCGAGTCGGGTGTCGGTGAGATGTACATGGGCCGATCCTACGTGATTCTGAACGCTTCCCAGACGCGTCACGTCTCCTTGCGTGACGTGATCCATGCACCGACGAGAACCAGGAGCGCACCGACGATGGCGATCGGTTCGAGCATGTCTCCGCGCACGACGACGCCGAGGACGATTGCCACGATCGGAACGAAGTAGATCGCGATGGATCCCCGGGGACCACCGACACGACCGACGAGTGTCGTCATCAACACGAAGGCGAGTCCTGTGCCGAGAGCGCCGAGGGGGATCATGGCGAGGGCCGACGGCCACGCCCACGTCGACCCGGGGATCTGAGTGAGGCCGAAGGGAACGACGAGTACGAGTGCGGCGAGTTGGGCGTTGAACAGGACGGGCAGGGCGCCGTACTTCTGCTGGAGGGGGACGGCGATGTTCGTCGACAGACCGTACAGGACGATCGCGACGAGGACGAGGAACGTCCCGAGCGCCGTTGCCGAGGAGGTCGCGACTTCCGGAGCGGTGATCGCGAGGATGCCGAGGAAGCCGATCCCGATCCCGACGAGCTGGCGCCATCCGGGGATACGGCGCAGGAGGAGCGTCGCCCACAGGGCCGAGGTGAGAGGGACGGCGCCGTTCAGCATCCCGGCGACCGACGAGTCGATCCACTGCTGGGCGATGGGGAAGATGATGAGCGGAATCCCGATCCAAACGATCCCAAGGATGAACACGCGCGCTCTGTCCCGCTTGTCGATCGCTGTTCGTGCCCTTGGTACGAGGGCGAGTGTTGCGGCACCGAGCAAGAGACGCAGCAGCGTGACGACGCCCGGCCGGAAGGCATCGAGTCCGATTGCGATGAAGACGAACGACGATCCCCAGATGAGAGCGATCCCGGTGAGGAGACCCCACTCTGAGGTCCCGAAGGCGTCACGGTGCGTACCGACGCTCGTTGAGGGGAGCGAGGATTGTCGGTCGCCTGTGGTCGCCATCGTCAGGAGGCTACCGATGGTGTGGATCCGCCGAATCCTGGTGGTGCATCGTGGGGCTACGCTGGCGTGCCGGTGGGCGAGAAGTCGACGAGAGGTGCGTGGGTACGATGACGGCAGGCAACGAGTACCCCACGTTCGTCACCCACCTCGAGTGCGCCTACACCTCCGAGCGATACGAATCCGATGTCGTTCACGGCCTCTCACGAGCTGGGAAGCCGCTCGTTGTTCGCTACGACCTCGAACGACTCGCAGCGACGGTCGACCGCAACGATCTTGCCGGGCGACCCACAGGTATGTGGCGGTATCGCGAGTTCCTCCCGGTCAGGCGCTTGGAGAACGTCGTGTCTCTCGGTGAGACGGCGACCCCTCTGGTGAGCCTTCCCGCGATAGCCCAGCGTCTCGGAGTTGACGAGCTCCTCGTCAAGGACGAGGGCAGGCTCCCGACGGGGTCGTTCAAGGCGAGAGGCCTTGCGATGGCTGTGTCGATGGCGAAGGAACTCGGCCTCTCCCGCCTCGCGATGCCGACCAACGGCAACGCCGGTGCAGCACTCGCGGCGTATGGGACACGGGCCGGAATGGAAACCTACATCTTCTGTCCCGACGACACCCCCGAGGTGAACGTGCGTGAGATCGCCCTCCAGGGTGGCAAGGTGTGGCGGGTCAACGGACTCATCAACGACTGCGGCAAGATCGTCGGTGCAGGCACGGAACCGATGGGATGGTTCGATGTCTCCACACTCAAGGAGCCGTACCGCATCGAGGGGAAGAAGACGATGGGCCTCGAACTCGCAGACCAGCTTGGCTGGCAGCTTCCCGACGTCATCTTCTACCCGACCGGTGGCGGTACAGGCCTCATTGGGATGTGGAAGGCCTTCAAGGAGCTACGTGAGATCGGGTGGATCACCGGGGATCTCCCAAGAATGGTGGCCGTCCAGTCCACAGGTTGCGCCCCGATCGTGCGTGCGTACGAGCAAGGTGAGCGCCATGCCGAGCTCTGGGAGAACGCCGCGACGATCGCCGCGGGCATCCGGGTCCCCGTTGCGATCGGTGACTTCATGATCCTCGACGCGATCCGTGAGAGCGGTGGCTTCGCCATAGCGGTCCCCGACGAGGCGATCGAAAATGCCCAGCAGAACGTCCCTCAGGCCGACGGCCTCCTGATGTCCCCCGAGGGCGCCGCGACGTTCGCAGCGTACGAGACCGCACTCGAGCGGGGCGACGTCTCGTGCAGCGAGCGTGTCGTGCTCTTCAACTGCGGCAACGGCCTCAAGTACCCCATGCCCGCAGCCGACCGGTCCCTCGACCACACCCACCCCATCCCCTGGTCCACCCTCTAGGCGCGTACCCAGGGTTGGTCGTCCGATATATGCCGCAGAGAGCCCACAGAATGAGGGTCAGGCCGGTCAGCCGCGCTGGAGATCCTGCCAGGTGACCATCCACTGGAACTGGCGTTCCTCAGGTCCCCAGTTGGACTTGAAGTAGTCGAGGATGGAAGCGATCTCGTCGTCGGTGAGCTTGTCTCCGAACGCCGGCATCACCGAGTCGGGTGACGAGCCGCCGTCCTGGATGAGCTGGGTGAGGAGTTGGTCGGGGTGGTGCCATGTGTGACCCGAGGCGTCATGCGGCGGTGGCTTGAAGGTGCCGTCCTCGTTGCGCGTCTTCCAGTCGTCGGCTCCGGAGAGATCCGCACCGTGGCAGGCAGCACACTGTGCCTGGTAGAGAACCCCACCTTGCTCAACGCTGACTGCATCGAGTTCCGGGACCGGTGGGATCTCCCCCATGTTCGGATCGAGCGGACCCGGTGGTGTGTCGGTGCTGCTCGAGCAGGCGGCGGCGATGAGGGCCATCACGGCTACGAGCATGCTCGCACGTGTCCATGACGTTGTCCTGTTTCCCATGTTCGGTCCTCGTGTTCGTTCGTATCGGAATCCGGCCCGATGACGTCGACGGAGGGTACCGCTTGCCCCCGTTTCGTGATCGAGGGGCTGAGGACGCCGTGCCCTGATATCCTTCCGTCAACCTGGAGAGGTGGCCGAGCGGCCGAAGGCGCTCGCCTGCTAAGCGAGTAGGGGGTGT
>CAYLVM010000138.1:0-5252 GCA_964387145.1 uncultured Acidimicrobiaceae bacterium | reverse complement strand
TCGGTCTGCTCGGCACCTCCGACGCTGATGTGGCTGTGCACGCACTCTGTGACGCATTGCTCGGCGCTGCCGCCCTGGGTGACCTTGGCATGCTGTTTCCCAGCGATGATGAGCAGTGGCAAGATGCCAACTCGATGGATCTCCTCGCTGCCTGCGTACAGCGCGTCCGCGGAGGTGGCTACGACCCGGGGAACGTCGACGTCACCATCGTTGCGCAAAGTGTGCGGATCGCCCCACACCGTGATGCCATGCGATCCAATATCGCCGTGGTCCTGCAGATTCCGATTCTCAACGTGTCTGTGAAAGCAACGACAACCGACGGTCTCGGGTACCTCGGTGCGGACGAGGGCATCGCGGCACACGCTGTGGCGATGATCTACTCCTGATCGACGATCCGGCGAGCCATTCCAGGGTCATCGGTGATGATGACATCGACACCGATATCGATCATCGATCGGACCTGATCGGGTGTGTTGACCCACCACACGACTGCAGCAAGTCCCGCTGAATGGATCGCTTCCATCGATGCGGCAGGGTCGTCTGAGAAGTACAACACGTTCGGGTGGACGGCGTTGGCATGCTGTGCTGTGGCGGCGGCGATCCCGTCTGCGAGCGACACCGGCTCTCTGATCAACTGGCCACGAAGGAGGTCCGGGTGAAGATCGGCCGCCCGCTTCATCGCCTCGACGTCGAACGACGACAGGAGGATCCTGTCGAGTGAATCGTGTTCCTCGATCGTGGCGATCGTCTGGTCCACGATACGTCGCGTTGGATCGTGGTAGGAGTCCTGTGGGTCGTTCTTGATCTCCACGTTGAGCCAGATGTGTGGGGGCACGAACGCGAGCATCTCGATCAGTGTCGGGACGTCCGGGATCTGATCGCGGATCTCGGCCATGGTCATCTCGATGAACGGTGCCATATCGCCATGCTGGGCGTCGTGGCTCATGATCAGCACACCATCGGCTGTTCGCCTGACGTCGAGCTCGATGCCGTCGGCCCCGGCTTCGACCGCGAGCCGGTACGCCTCGAGGGTGTTGTCCGGTGCTCTCGACCGGTCACCGCGATGGCCATAGACGAGCGGAGTTGGGGTCAAAGGTGTGCGATTCACCGGGCAACTGTACCGCTCATCGGTTGGTGTTGAGACCGATGAGTCGGTCAATCCGTGGTACCCGGAGCGGGGGAACGTCCACCCCCATGCTCCCGCCGATACGCACTGAGTAGGGCCTCGGTCGATGTGAAGTAGGCATCCTGACCGGTTCGGTCGGTGACGTGCGACACGTCGAGCCCGTGGTGCACATGATCGTCGGCGTGCGTGAACACCAACCTGATCCCCCGACTCTCGAGCTCCTCGTGGAGTTGGGTGAGCGTGGCGGCCGCCGTGTAGTCGACATCGGTCACGGATGTCAGGTCGATGCAGAACCACTCGAGCGGCGGGTCACTTCGCTCTATGAGCTCGAGAACCTCCCTCGAGAGTGTCTCTGCATTGGCGTAGTACATGTCGTGTGTGAATCGATAGATCTCGAGTCCGGGCACAGCCTGCTTGCCCGTGGCGAGCGGAAACGCCTCAGTCGATCCAGATCCACTCTCGTTCTTGGCGACCAGGTTGTTCCTCGGCCGGTAGCTGTGACGGGTATGAGCGAGGATGGACAGGATGATTGCAAGGATGATCCCCTGTTCGACGCCGACGATGATCACGGTGAGAGCTGTTGCCAGAGCGACCCAGAACTCGACCGGACGTTCAACGTAGATCTCTCGCATAGCGGGTACATCGATGAGCTCGACCCCGATCACGAACACAACCGATGCAAGTGCCGCAACCGGCATGTACTGGAGCGGGCCCGTGAGGAAGAGGAGAACGATGAGGACGATGAGGCTCGTCGTCACCATCGCGAGTTGTGTCTTGCCGCCAGCATCGTCCACCATCTGGGTCTTCGTGGGGCTGCCGGCCACCATGAACGTGCCTGAGAACCCTGCACCGAGGTTCGCGACGCCGAGCCCGACGAGGTCGGAGTTCATGCTGAAGGTCTCGCCGTGCTTCTTGGCATAGGCGCGTGAGGTTGCTGCACTCTGGGCGAGGATCACGACGAAGACCGACAGCGAGATGGGGATGAGCGGCGGGATGTCGCCGAGGGCTAGGTTCGGTATGCCCAGGGGAGGGAGGCCACCATGTACCTCCCCCAGGAGAGCGACACCGCGAGACTCGAGGTCGAGGTAGTAGCCCGCAGCGATGGATCCGAGGACGGCGATGAGTGCCCCGGGGATCCTCTTGGAGATCGACTTCCCCCCGATGACCACAGCGAGTACACCAGCACTGATGAACAGTGTGGCCACGTTTGCAGACGAGATCGCCCGGAGGTCTGCGATGACGTCCTGGATCGGCCCGACCCCCGAGCCGTCGATTCCAAGCATCGCCGACAGTTGACCGATGGAGACCTGGATGCCGACACCGGTGAGGAACCCGATGAGCACCGTGCTCGAAAGGAAGTCGGCGATGAAACCCAGACGAGCGAATCGTGCAACGATGAGCCAGATGCCGGCCATGATGGCGACGATCGCACCCATTGCTACCCACTCATCAGATCCTGCGACGGCAGTGGTACCGACGAGTCCGGCGGCGAGGATGGCTGCCGTGGCGGAGTCGGCACCGATGACCAGATGGCGTGACGAGCCGAGGATCGCGAAGATGACGAGAGGGATCAGGATCGTATAGAGACCTGTCACGACGGGCATACGGGCGATAGACGTGTACCCCATGACCTCCGGTATCGCGAGTGCCGCAAGAGTGACCCCTGCAAGGATGTCGAGCGGCACGGTGCGTCGATCGATCGGCACGATGCCCTCGAAGAAAGTGAGATGGGATGTTCCCTGTGTCACACCCTCACCTCTTGTCACCCTGGTCCTCACACTGGCCTCGATTCGCGTGCCACAGCGTAGGCACGCAGAACTCGCGCGGGAGAGACAGATTGCAACCCGGCAGCAGGAATGCAGCAGTGGCGTGCACCTGGAGAGGGTTCACGGTTGAGCCGAGCGGTACCATGGCCCACATGCAGGTACACAACACGCTGGAACGTGCATCCGTCCCGTTCGTGCCCGCCGTTGCGGGTCGCGTCACGATGTACGTGTGCGGCCCGACGGTCCAGTCAGAGCCTCATCTGGGTCACGGGCGGTCCGCCGTGTCCTTCGACGTGCTTCGTCGCTACCTCGAATGGCTCGGCAACGACGTCGTGTTCGTCCGCAACGTCACCGACATCGACGACAAGATCATCCAGAGGGCTGCCGAACGCGGCGTAGCGACCGACGTTATTGCACAGGAAGCGTTCGCGGCCTTCACCACGGCTTCGAACCTGCTCGGCAACCTTGCCCCGACCGTCGAACCGCGAGCAACGGACCACATACCCGAGATGATCGACCTCATCGAGCGTCTCATCGAAACCGGGCATGCGTATGCGAGCGATGGGGATGTGTACTTCTCCGTCAGGTCGTTCCCCGAGTACGGCAAGCTGTCCCGACACGATCTCGACGACCTCAGGGCGGGGGATCGTGTCGAGGTCGACGACCGCAAACGCGACCCACTCGACTTCACACTGTGGAAGGCGGCCAAGCCCGGGGAACCCGAGTGGGAGTCGCCGTGGGGACCCGGAAGGCCGGGGTGGCACATCGAGTGTTCAGCGATGGCCACCAAGTACCTCGGTGACGGATTCGATATCCACGCCGGCGGTTCCGACCTGATCTTCCCCCATCACGAGAATGAGATCGCCCAGTCGGAGGCGGCATCGGGGAAGCCCTTCGCCCGCTACTGGATGCACAACGGGATGCTGAACCTGTCGGGTGAGAAGATGGCGAAGTCGACGGGCCACGTCATCACGCTGCTCGACTCGCTGGAACGATGGAACCCCGTTGCCGTGAGGTTGTTCTATCTACGGACGCACTACCGCAAGCCGCTCGAGTTCTCTGAGGAAGCCCTCTCGGATGCTGAGTCGAGCCTTGCGAGGCTGCGTGCCTTTCGTCGCAGATTCCCAGATCACATCGAGGACGAGCCGGACCGGGAAGCGCTCAACGGGTTCATGGCGGCGATGGACAACGACCTCGACGTTGCCGGGGCACTTGGCGTGCTCTTCGACGTCGTGCGGGAGGGCAACGCGCAACGTGACGCCGGAGACGACCCGGGAGGCCTGGTCGCGGCCTTCGACGAGATCGTCGGAGTTCTGGGCCTGGCACCGGTCGAAGCGGCACACGATGACGGCAGGATCGTCACGTTCGCAGCCGAGTTCGGGATCGAGAACGGCACGGTAGACGACGTTCTCGCCCGACGTGCCGAAGCTAGAGCGGTGAAGGACTGGGCGATGTCCGACGCGATTCGTGACGGCCTCGCCGAACTCGGCATCATCATTGAGGACACAGCTGATGGCACACGCTGGCATCGGAGCTGACCTCGAAGGCACGCACGCTGTTGCAGCGGCCCTGGATATGGGCCGTGTGACGCAGCTGACCGTCGAGCGCGGCCGGGCGAAGAACACCGAGGTACGGCACCTCATCGAGTTGGCCGAGCAGCGGTCGATACGGATCGAGTACGTCGATGATGTTCGACCTCTCGCCGTGACGGGGGCCCCGCAGGGCGTGGTCGCAAGAGCCAGGCCGATCGAGCCGATCTCCCTGAAGGCGGCAGTCGGATTGGCAGAGATTCCTGCGCTTCTCGTACTGGACCACTTCGAGGACCCGAGGAACGTCGGAGCCATCGCCCGTTCGGCGGTCGCCAGCGGAATGACTGCGCTGGTGATGTCGAGCCGACGCAGTGCACCGCTCGGTGCAACCGCGTTCAAGGCCGCGGTCGGTGCGCTCGAGCGTATCCCGATCGTCATGGCGTCGTCGATCGCCGATGTGCTCAAGCGACTCGATCAGCTAGGCCTGTGGAGGGTCGGGCTCGACGGCACAGCCGACCGATCGCTGCTCGGCCTCGACCTCCTTGCACAGCCCGTGGCGGTGTGTATCGGAGCCGAGGGGTCCGGGCTGTCCCAACTCGTGGCGGACCGGTGCGACGTCCTCGTATCGATCCCGATGGTCGGTGCAACGGAGAGCCTCAACGCATCGGTCGCTGGTGCTCTCGCGTCGTTCGAGGTCGCTCGGGTCCGCGGTTGGGTATCCTGACCGCTCTGCTGGCGTAGCTCAGTTGGCCAGAGCAGCCGCCTTGTAAGCGGCAGGTCATGGGTTCGAGTCCCATCGCCAGCTCCACGTTTCCTCAATCGTGACCCGGT
>CAYLVM010000137.1:0-5406 GCA_964387145.1 uncultured Acidimicrobiaceae bacterium | reverse complement strand
TCGATGTGAGCGATGAGGTTGACGAGACCCTTCCCGTCGTAGCTCGGTGCGATGATCGATGCCATGACAAGACGCTACCGGATACAGGGAGGCTCGGATCGTCTTGTCGACAGCAAAGAGTTGGTTCTGGCACCGTGGCAGTCCTACAATCGCCTCCCGTTGGCGGCTCTTGCAGCCGGGAGAGGCTCGAAGGGTTTCGGGGTGCTCAATCAGTACTACGGCGACTACGTCACCGTTGCAGTCTTCATCGCAGTAGGCGCGCTGCTGGTCGGTGCCGCCGTCGGCACATCGAAGCTGCTCGCGCCCAAGGCGCCCGGCGGTTTGAAGGACGTTCCCTACGAATCCGGTATCGAGCCGGTCGGTGGGGGATGGAGCCAGAGCCACATCCGCTACTACGTCTTTGCGCTTCTCTTCCTCATCTTCGACGTCGAGGCTGTGTTCATCTTTCCGTGGGCGATGCAGCTCGAGCACTTCGACTCGATCGGGATCGGCGGGTTCGCTCTGGTCGAGATGTTCGTCTTCATCGGGATGTTGCTCGTCGGCCTGGTCTACGCCATCCGGAAGGGCGTCCTACAGTGGGAGTGATCGAGAAGTTCGGGGCACCCAAGCCCCTGTCATGGCTGTTGAACTGGTCCCGCAAGTACTCGTTGTGGTACTTCCAGTTCGGCCTCGCGTGCTGTGCCATCGAAGTGATGGCGGTCGCCGGTCCCCGCTATGACTTCATGCGTTTCGGCATCGTGCCGCTCCCTGCATCTCCGCGCCAGTCCGACCTCATGGTGGTTGCAGGCACCGTTACTGACAAGATGGCCCCAGCGGTCAAGCGCCTCTACGATCAGATGCCTGAGCCGAAGTACGTCATCTCGATGGGGTCGTGCTCGAACACCGGTGGGCCGTACTGGGATTCGTACTCGGTGACGAAGGGTGTCGATCAGATCATGCCGGTCGACATCTACGTCCCTGGCTGCCCACCTCGCCCCGAGGCGTTGCTCGAGGGGATCATCCTGCTCCAGGACAAGATCACGAACGAGAACGTCAGGGACAAGTGGAGGGGCGATCGATGACCGACTCTCCCGCCACCACCGATGCCGACAATGTTGATCAAGCGCCCGATGCGCTCACCACATATGCCGCCGGGATCGCCGAGCGCTACGACGCCGACGGCTTCACCGTCGAGTTCGACACGATCCGCGTGTTCGTCGACCGTACGAAGTGGGTCGAGACCATCGTGGCCGCTCGAGACGAGCTGCCGTTCTTCTCCTGGCTCTCCGCCATCGACTGGTCCGCAACGACGGAGGTCGGTGAGGGGGTCGACGACCCGGAAACCCTCGAGGAGCGTTTCGAGGTCATCTGCCGTCTCTCATCCGTCGAGAACGCGGACGCCGTGAACTTCATCGCAACCGTCCCGAAGGACGATGCAGTGATCGACTCTCTCGCTCCACACATCGGGGGTGCAGCGTGGCACGAGCGCGAAGCACATGAGATGTTCGGAATCGACTTCGCAGGCAACGACAATCTCATACCGCTCTATCTCCCGGACGACTTCATCGGGAACCCTCTCCTCAAGTCGTACCCCCTGATCGCCCGTGAGGTCAAACCGTGGCCGGGTGACGTCGACGTCGAGGCCATGCCGGCCAAGGAAAAGGCCGACGACGGAGGTGACGCGTGACGTCTCGAGAGATGATGCACCGCTCGGAGGTCGCGGTCTCCGTCGAGCTCCAGACCCCGGACATGACCCTCAACATCGGTCCACAGCACCCTTCGACACACGGCGTCTTGCGACTGATTGCAAAGGTCGACGGTGAGCGTGTCCGGGAGGTCGAACCCGTCATCGGGTACATGCACCGTGGGTACGAGAAAATCTCCGAGGTGCGTACCTACGCTCAGATCACCGCGCTCGTGAACAGGATCGACTGGGTCTCGGGCTTTGCGAACGAGGTTCCGTTCATTCTCGGCGTAGAGAAGCTCATGGGCGTCGAGGCGCCCGAGCGAGCACAATGGATCCGCCTCATTCTCTCGGAACTCGCACGGATCTCCTCGCACCTCGTCTTCATGTCATCGTACCCCCTCGAACTCGGAGCGACGACTCCCCTGATGCACACACTGCGAGAACGTGAGCACATCCTCGAACTCATCGAGGATGTCACCGGAGGACGGTTCCACCCCAACTTCAACCGTGTCGGTGGCGTCAAACCGAACTACGGCGGAGGATCGACGACCAAGAAGCAGTCGATGGACCTCCCTGCAGGCTTCTTCGACCGCACGGCAGCAGCCATGGATCGTATGGAATCGATCTGCGACGACATCGACCTCCTCGTCACAGGCAACGAGTTCGTCAAGATGCGAACGGTCGGTATCGGTGTCATCCCGCCGGACAAGGCGATCGAGTACGGCCTGTCGGGACCCAACCTGCGGGCATCGGGGGTCGCCTACGACCTGCGCAAAGCCGACAGCTACCTCACCTACGACCAGGTCGACTTCGACGTCGTGACCAGGACCGACGGCGACTGCTACGACAGGTACGTCGTTCGCCAGGATGAGATCCGTGAGTCCGTCAAGATCATCAGACAGGCGATCGAAAAGATCCAACCAGGCCCGCTCCAGGCGAAGGTCCCGCGCATCCTCAAGGCTCCGAAGGGTCAGGTCTACTCGAGGGCCGAGAACCCGAAGGGTGAGTTCGGTTACTACATCGTGTCCGAAGGCGGCAAGATGCCCTACCGCTTGAAGATCCGTTCGACCTCGTTCTCGAACCTGACGATCCTTCCGTGGATCCTCCAGGATCAGCTCGTCCCCGACCTTGTTGCCATCCTCGGTTCTCTCGACTTCGTCCTCGGGGATGTGGACCGATGATCCTGGGAATCGAGATCCTCATCAAGGTCGTCGCCGTGCTGCTCTTCGTGATCATCGGTGCCCTCGTGGTCATCTATGTGGAGCTCAAGGCCGGCTCACACATGCAGAGCCGCATCGGCCCGTACTACGCCGGTGGCCGGTGGGGCTGGGCCCAGCCGCTCGCCGACGGTCTCAAGTTCCTCCAGAAGGAGGACCTCGCACCGACCGGAGCCGATCGAACCGTGTACGGACTTGCACCGTACGTCGTGATGATGTCGACGCTTGCGGTGTTCGTCGTGATCCCGTTCGGGCCCGACCTCGTGGCGGTCGATCTCGATGTTGGCATCTACTACGTGCTTGCGATCTCTTCGCTGTCCGTGCTCGGCATTCTCATGGCAGGTTGGTCTTCGGCGAACAAGTACTCCCTCATCGGTGGCATCCGGGCGGCAGCCCAGCTCATCGCGTATGAGATGCCTCTCGTCCTCGCTGTGGTTGCTGTGGTCGTTCAGGCAGGCACACTGTCCCTTAACGGGATCGTCGAGGTGCAGAACGAGGTCTGGTTCTCGATCGGATCGTTCGACGTTGCTCTACCGTTCATCCTGCGTGGCCAGATCGTCGGCTTCGCCATCTTCATGATCGCCGCTGTCGCCGAGTTGTCCCGCATCCCCTTCGACATGCCGATCGCAGAGTCGGAGCTCACGATGGGGTACCTCACCGAGTACTCCGGTATCCGGTTCACGATGTTCTTTCTCGGTGAGTACGCGTCGATGATCGGTCTGTCGGCGATCGCAGCAACGCTGTACCTCGGTGGCTACGGCCTCCCCGGTGTCACGGGAGTGATGGCGAACGTACTCGGACCCGGAATCCTGATCGGGAAGATCGCGATCCTCGTGTTCATCATCATCTGGATCCGCTTCACCTGGCCGAGGCTCCGTGAGGACCAGCTCCAGACGCTTGCATGGACCTGGTTGATCCCTCTGGCCCTCGTCAACATCGCCATCGTGTCCATCTTCAAGGTGGTGCTGTGATGTCGAAGTCGATCAGCTTCCCGTTCCCCGGCCTCTTCAAAGGCATGGGGGTCACGTTCAAGGCCATGGTCAGACCGGCACCGGTGACGATGTACCCCGACGTCAAGGAGATCCCGGTGCCGCGCGCTCGTGGAGTGATCTCACTCGATGTCGACAACTGCACGGTTTGCATGCTGTGTGCACGCGAGTGCCCGGACTGGTGCATCTACATCGAGGGTCACAAAGAGGAGCAGCCACCCGCAAAACCCGGCGGCCGTGTCAAGACGCGAGCGACCCTCGACCGGTTCGATATCGACTACAGCCTCTGTATGTACTGCGGTATCTGTGTCGAGGTGTGCCCGTTCAACGCACTGTTCTGGAGTCCCGAGTACGAGTACAGCGAGCCGAGGATCGCCGATCTTCTCCACGACAAGGAGAAGCTGACCGAGTGGCTTGCAACCGTCCCCGAACCACCTGCACTGGAGTCACGATGACCGTCTCGGTAGCGGACTGGTTCAGGGAGGCGGCCAACTGGGCGTTCCTCGCCATCGCTCTCCCGACGCTGTTCGCGGGGTGGCGGACCGTGACGAGCAACAACATCGTTCGGGCGATCCTGTATCTCGTGGTCGCACTCGCCGGTACCGCCGCCCTCTTCATCATGCTCGGTGCCGAGTTCGTCGGTTGGACCGTCGTGCTGGTCTACATCGGTGCGGTCGTCATCCTCTTCCTCATCGGCATCATGATCACGCGTGCACCCCTGACAGAGGAAGGAGACCTGAGCCACCCCCGCAGCGTTCGCGTTCCGGCGGGCCTCCTCAGCATCGTCCTGTTCGCTGTGATCGCCTACGCAGTTCTCGAAGCGTTCGGAAACGCCATGATCGCTCCGTTCGAGCCGTCTAGCACTGCCGAGATCGCGAACATCATGTTCACACGGTGGGTCATTCCGTTCGAGGTTGTGTCGTTCGTGCTCCTGACAGCGATGATCGGTGGCATCGCCCTGGCAAGGCGCGACGACGAGGAGGGCGGATCGTGACGATCGTCCAGTTCCTCCTTCTCGGCTCTGCACTCTTCTCGATGGGCCTCTACGGCGTGATCACCCGTAGGAACGCCGTGCTCGTGCTCGCATCTGTGGAGCTCATGCTCGCCGCCGTCAACATCAACCTCGTCGCGTTCGACACGTACCTTCAGGATCAGTTGAAGTCCGGCCAGATGCTCTCTCTGTTCGTCATAGCCCTTGCTGCTGCCGAGGTCGCGATCGGTATCGCGATCGTGCTGATGATCTACCGCAACCGCCAGTCTGCGGATATCGATGAACTCAGCGAGATGAAGGGTTGATGCGATGAGCTTTCTTGCAACCATCCTCCCTCAGATCATCCTCGCAACAGAGGAGGGCGTAGAAGGCGTCAAAGAGGCAGAAGTGCTTGTGCCCGGGATCACGAGCGGCCCGCTCGTCGAGTACGCATGGTTGATCGTCGTCGTCCCGCTCGTCATGGCGTTCCTCATCGTGCTCTTCGGCAAGAGATCGCCGTTCAAGGGCTGGCTCATGGCGTGGCTGTCGATCGCCTTCGTGGCC
>CAYLVM010000136.1:0-5813 GCA_964387145.1 uncultured Acidimicrobiaceae bacterium | reverse complement strand
CCACATCACTGATGGACGACACCACCACGCAGACCAACGGGTCCGGTGACTACGAGGTCCTCGATGAGGTGCGGGCAGAGCACGTCGAGATCACCCAGGGCGGTGCGGCACTCGTCCAGGCCGAGACGGTCACCATCACCCAGGGCGGAGCGCAGATGATCGAAGCCCGCGAGGTATCGATCTCTCAGAGCGGAGCCCTCGGCATCGACAGCGACCACGCTGTTCTCGAGGGCAGCGCAGCGTTCGTCGTCAACGCAGACACGGCAGACGTCAACGCGTCCATCGCTGGTTTCGTCGTCTCGGACGTCGTCAAGGCGAAGGGCAGCACGATCGGTGTTCTCTTTGCAGGGACAATCGAAGGTGAGCCGAACGTCAAGGTCGATGCCCGTACAGCTGCCGCGATGGGGGCGGCCGCAGCGATCACCTACGTCATCTTGAAGCGACTCTTCTCGCGGTCCTGACACTGGATGCAGGACGCGAGGCCGGTGAGGAGCCGCGCGGCCACCACATCTAAGGCACCGCTTCGGACGACTGCTCCTGAGGCGACCACAGCAGCACGGTCACGAGTCCTGCCACGAACGCCACCAGCGACATGATCCACACACCGGTGTAGTCACCGGTCACGTCCACCATCCATCCGAACAACGGTGGCCCCGCTCCGAGTCCGATGAGGAACCCGAAGAGAACGACCCCGGACGCACGCCCGGCAGCCGACGGACCGGCGAACACGATCAGACCGAGCATCCCGACGGAGTTCCACGACGATGGACCGATCCCTGTGAGCACCGCGGCGACCCAGACGAGCCACCACCATTCCGATGATGACGACATGATGAGTGCAGCCGACCCGGCGATGGCGAGAAGCGCTATGACGATCAGCGACAGCCGGTAGGCGTGACGTCGTTCGGCGTAGTGCGCCCACGCGATCCGTGCAGGCATCGCAGTAACGCCGACGACGGCGACCACCGCTCCCCCGACCACGACAGACTGCCCGAGCCTCTCCGTCGTGAACAACGCGTAGAGCACCGTCACCGAGCCGCCGAAACCGAGCAGGAAGCCGTACGCGGTTATCCACCAGATGTCGGAGGGAAGACGACTGGAGTCGCGAACCCACACAACACCGTCGTCAGCCGTCGCGCGCGGGAGAAAGATCCACGCCACCGCCGCCAACCCGACGGCGAAGACAGCGAACAGCATGTACGCACTCCAGCGGCCCCACGTGAGAGCCATCGCAGGAACGATCGCTCCGCCGACGAACACGAAGGCCTGGACACCGGACTGCTTGATACCCGTGACGATCCCTTGGGAACCCGCAGGGAGATCTTCAGCGATCAGCTTGTTCGTGGCCGGATTCGCGTTCGATTGCGCAACGGCACCGATCGTCGACGCCACCAGGAGAACGAGAAGCGACGAGGCAACGCCGAGCAGGGCGAACGAGGTCGCAGATGCAAGTGCAACGACGATCAGGGAGCTTCTTCCACCGATTCGATCGGTCAACCTCCCGACGAACGGCGACAGGACTGCAGCCCCGACCGTGTTGACAGCGAAGGCCAGACCGAGCTGCGCCCGCGAGATCCCGAGGTCCTCGATGAAGATGACGGCGATGATCCCAAGTGACAAGGAAGCGAATGTTCCGACACCCATTGCAGAGAACAGGAGTCCTGTGAACACGGCACGCTGTCTGGGATCTCGGATCGTCACAGAAGCAGTATCGCGGTTGGACGGTGCCCGTGTGGAATCCACAGAGCATCATCGATCCGGCAGCACGTCGCGGTGACGGTCAGGCGAGGAAGGGCAGGTACTCCCCGGGCTGCTCCAGGAACCGGTCGGCGTGCACGACGAGGCTCGCCCCGAGGGTCTTGAACCGTATCTCGTCGATGTCATCGATGGATCGACCGTAGACGACGACACGGGACTCCGTGGCGGCCTCCCTCACGATCGCATCGGCGCCTCGTTCCTCTGCAGATACGACTGCAACCGCGACCGGCGTCGCCGTTGGCATGACGACGGTCCGGTACCCGGATGTCTCGGCGTGAGTGACGAGGAGCTGCCTGTCCTGCGCTGGGCAGAACAGTCCGAGAAGGGGCCCTGTGGTGCTGTCCACCAGTCGTGCCATGGCCGCGGCCTTCGCCACTCCCCATCGCAAGTGCGCCTCATGGGCCGACGGGCTCAGTACCTGAGACGATCCCGGTGACAAGCCGTAGTGGTCCCACGGCGCAAGTCGGCGGGCTCCCGAGCCCGCCGGCGGCTCCGGTGCACCGATCAGACCAAGCGCACGGTCGATAGGCCGCAGCGCCTCACGGAACAGCTCGAGCGGCGTCGAGTGCTGCTCTGGAACCGCGGTGTCCTCGAGGTTGCGAAGCAGCCCGTCGAGGACATTCGCGCCCTCAACGACAGCGTCGGCGAGGATCTCGTCCACGGCGATGCCGCGCTCTGCGAGCACCGCTGCCACGTACGGCGGGTACGCCTCGACGAAGGCCTCCCTCAGATCTTTCGATTCGTCCTTCAGAGACGTCCTCCATGTTCCGACATTGGAACGATACCGCCTACCATCGCACGCACACACACCACGCCGGAGGACCCAATGCGCAAGTACCTTTTCCTGACTGTTCTACTTGCGCTCGCGCTTTCAGCGTGTCGTGTGGAGACGAACGTCCTGCTGTCTATCGACGAGGACGGGTCGGGTGCCGTGGGCTTCGAGATCGGGATGGACAAGGAGTTCCGCGATCTCATGGAGCAGTCGGGCGGGTCCCTCGACGACCTTCTCACCGAGCTGCCGGACTTCGGAGGGGACGACGTCACGCCGATCACCCGTACCGATGGGGACATGGAGTACGTCGGTGCCCAGACGACGATCGACGACATCTCCGCATTCGACTTCTCCGGTAGCGGTGGCGAGTTCTTCTCTGCCTTCTCCTACGAGTACGACAACAAGTCGGCTTCCCTCACGGCAACGCTGAGCGCCGGCGACGCCGCAGGCGACACCGGGGACCTGCCCTTCGACGTGTCATCACTCACCGATGACCTGTTCTCGGCGAACGTCGTTGTATCGATGCCCGGCACGGTCATCGAGCACAACGCTGACAAGGTTCTCGGCGATGGGACGCTCGTCTGGGAACTCCCCCTGTCGGGTTCCGTCGACATCTTCGCCAAGTCGACGTTCGGTGGAAGCTCGAACAGTTGGATCATCTGGGTGCTTATCGGTGTCCTCCTCATTGGCATCATCGCAGCCGTCACCGCCACGATCGTCTCTCGTAAAGAATCCAAGAAGGCCGTCGCCGCCGCCGCGGCAGCGAGTACCGCAGTTGACTCCACGCCTCCCCCGCCGGTCGCCGAGGCAGAGGAACTCACCGTGCCCATCCATGAGCTCGAAGAGGAGAACCCGTCTTCGGACACCGACACGGAGCCAGACGACGCGTCCAGCGAGGACGACGATCAGCCCGAGACCACCTGAACGGCGATGAGGCCGTAGGGACCCTCGACGACCCCGACGCCGGACAACCGGAACGCAGGATCGGTGATCAGTACCTTATAGGCAGCCGCAGAGGACAGGGCCTCTGTGATGCCTTGAGGTGTCGCCGCCATCGCAACCATCTCCCCATGGATCGTGCCGGGTATGCCTTGGGCTGCGAGCGCCTCAGGCAGTCCACCGTCGAGGCTCAAGAGGCCGGACCGGTACACCTGGTTGGCTCGTGCAACGGCAACGATGGCAAGGTCGGGCGACCATGCGAGTGGGTCGACCCCCGCAGTGATCCGGTGACGGTTGATGTCATCGAAGACTGCCTGGGCGGCGACCTGGGACGGCATGAGGGGGTCGTCGGTGACCCCAGGGAACGGGATCGGAAGGGTTCCGGCAGCGAGTCGATCTCCGACCGCGTTGCGAACGGCGATCACCGAACTGAAGATCCTTTCACCGCTGATCGACGCCACCGACCCTTGAACGATCCCTCCCGGTGACACGATCCAGGCGCCAACAGCCGATGATTCGATCGATGAATCGACCGATTCCCGTGCGTTGTCCGACAGAGGCACCGCCGAGACCAGTGTCGTTGCGAGAACGACGATCACCAACGCGTACGCAGCGCCGACGACTGCACCGCCCATGCGGTTCAGCGTCGTCGCTCCGGGCACCACCTTGAGCGCCGTTGCGACGACCCGTGCGATGAGTGCTCCGCCCACGACGAGGGCGAGGAACATCACGACGCCGCCGATGATGCGTCCCACCTCGTACGACACGTTCGCCATCCCCGTGACGATGCCCCCCAATACCGGGGAGAAGCGGAACACGAGAAGGGTCCCCACGACCAGGACACCCAATTCGACGACCTCACGCACGAGGCCGCGACGCCAGCCGCGCACGATGAGCACAGCGGCAAGCACGAGAACGACCCAGTCGTAGACCTGCATGGTCAGATCGTGCTTGGTCCGTCGTGGTCCGCCTCGTCGTGAGGCGGTTCGACAACGGGGACCTCGCCCGTGCGAAGCAGTCGCGAGGGTTCGGCCTCCTCGAACATCGCCTCGGAGGCTTCCTCCCATGTCTGATCCAGGATCCGTGTTCGCCACCAATGGCCCATGAGGATCTTGACGGTCGCTGTGAGCGGTACCGCGATGATGACGCCCCATATCCCGGCGAAGGCACCCCCGAGGACGAGCGCTCCGAGCGTGACTGCCGGATGGAGGCGGACGGTGGCTCGCAACACGGTCGGTGATACGAAGTTGTTGTCGATCTGCTGGACGGCGACTGCAACGACCACCGCCCAGACGGCTGTCGGGACATCTCCGGTGGAGATGGCGACGAGGACGCCGAGTATGCCACCGATCCACGGGCCGAGGAAGGGAACGATGTTGAGCAGGCCACCGATCAGCCCGATCAGAAGCCAGAACTCGAGGCCGATGACGCGGTATCCGAGTGAGAGCATCAGGCCAACGATGAGTGCCACGACCAGTTGGCCTCTGAGGAACCCACCGAGTGCTGTGTTGAGCTGGCGCCCGACATGGGCAGCCTCGGCTCTGCGGCGATCCGGGAAGATCGAAACCATTCGCTTCTGTACCGATGGAAGATCGATGAGGAGGTAGAAAGCGAGCACGGGGCCGAGGAGGAAGACGAGGATGAACTCGAATATCCCTGCGGTGACCGAACCGAGCTGATCGAGGGCGAACGAGATCAGCGCGTTGCGGTTCTGAGGGTCGTTGACGTAGGTAACGATTTCGTCGTAGTTCCAGACGGTCACGTTCTTGAAACCGACCGAGTCGAAGAAGTCGTGGATCTGAACAACCGAGTTGTCGTAGAGCTGCGGGAAGGTCTCGACGAAGCTCTGCGCCTGTCGAACGACGTCAGGGATGACGATCACAGCAAGAAGTGCAAGCGCAGAGAAGAACACGAGGAATCCGAGGAAGGTGCCGATGATCCGGGGGGTACCTCGCCGGTGCAGCCACGACACGAGCGGGTTCAGCATGTAGATGATCACGACGCCGAGCAGGAGCGGGGCGAGGATCACTCTGGCTTCGACGAGAGCGAAGAACGCACCGGCAACGAGTATCAACACGCCGATGACGGACCATGAGAAAATCCCGACTCGACGGAAGACTGAAGATAGGTCGTTGTCCTCCATGGACGTCGAGTGTATCGGTCTTCCGCCCCGACACGAGGGACTTGACCCGGGCAGCGCTCCTCGAGCCCCCATCCCCCTGCATCGCTCCTGCGTCGCTCTGCCGTCCCCCTTCAAAGGGAGACAGAAGAACCCGACACCAATTCCTGCCGTCCCCCCTTCAGGGGGGACACGCGAGTCCTCGAGCAAGGGGGGACCGCGAGC
>CAYLVM010000135.1:3439-5849 GCA_964387145.1 uncultured Acidimicrobiaceae bacterium | reverse complement strand
CCCCCTGAAGGGGGGACGGGCAGCCGGTGCCGCTCGTTCTCGGAGGGTGGCGCGGACCGTCTCGATGTCGGCGGGACATGACTGGGAGGCTTTCCAGTAGCACCAGCCGGTCGGGATGAAGAAGATCTGGAAGAAGGACAGGCCAAGCACCAGGTTGTAGGGGGCGGGGATGGAACGGTTGAGGACCTGGGCGGCGACCGTCGTGAGCCCTGCGCCCGCGGCGCGACCGACACCGTTGACGAGGTTGCCAACACCGAAGACCGTTCCGCGATGCTCTGGCACGTTGACGTCGGCGATCAGCGCGAACCAGTTGGGAGAGTCCGCCGAGGTCAACGCAAGTGCGATGACGGCAGAACCGAACGCCAGGGCGACCCACGGGTTCGTCACGATTGCAGTGAGCACTTCACCGAGCAGTATGAGTGTGCTTGCTCCTTCGGTCACCTCGAGTCCCCTCAGCGGTACCCAGAAGAACACGAGGAAGAACGGCACCGCCCCGAGGATGCCGATCGCAGACACGTAGGCGCGCCCGGAGAGGTTCTTGTGTTGCCATCGGTCCCCGATGTGGCCTGCGAGGATCGAGAACAGCGCACCGATCGAGAACATGGCTGCGAACAGCCCTCCGACCTGTTGGCCTGTCGCCTGGGAGTACCCCTCGGCGATCACCTTCTCCTGGTACAGCAGGGGGACCCAGATGAGCGACCCGTACGCGATCTGCGCCGTGAGACCCTGAAGGACCAGCCAACGGTTGGTCCGTACCGCGACCATCTCGCCGAGTTGGGAGGGATCGATGTCGTAGTCGTAGGTCTCGCCCTCGTCGAAGAGGCCGGCGAGTTCGGGTTCCTTGAATCCGCGAGGAGGCTCGAAGGCGACGAGGAACAGCAAGGAGAACACAAGACCGGCTCCAGCGAGGATCAGGAAGGGTGCCCGAGAGCTGATCGCTCCAGCCTGGGATGCAAGCAGGCTCCCGATGAGCGTTCCGATGCCCTGTGACAACCCCCAAAATGACATTGCCAGACCGCGCCTGGCGGGCGCAACGAAGTCCGAGATCACCGAGAATCCGACCGATGCGATCGAACCGAGACCGATGCCTGCAACGATCTGGAGCGCGAACAACACGACGAAGGAGTCCGTGAAGGCGCTCGCTCCCATCGCTGCCGACCAGATGAGCGTCCCCCACAGCAGTAACTGCTTGCGAGCGCGCTGATCGGCGAGGTAGCCCCATCCAACGGCTGTGACCGCCGTCACGAGCACCTGTGCTCCCGTCAGGATGCCGAGGGCGGCGGTTCCGACACCGAACGAGCCGCGCAGTTGCGGGATCATGGACGGGATCAGTGCAATCGCTGCGTTGTCGAGCGAGGCGAGGACGACGAACACCACGATGGTGTACACCACGTGGGTGCGACAACCCCACCACGCGGTGCGTGTCTGTCTCACGTGTGCATTGTGGACGGTTCGACAGCCGGCGTCTAGCTCTCCGAGCCATCCGTTTCATCATCGGCAGGTTTCAACTCGATCTCGATCGTCTCCCCCTCGAGGGTGGACCCGATCGTCTCTGAACGATCTGCGTCTCCTGCGCCTGCGTACGAGACGGTCTCCGTCGTCGTGGTGCCTGTCTTGGCGCCACCGCCACCGAACGGTGCCCACGCCGCCATGAACATGCCGAGCACGATGCCGACGAGTGGGAGGATCCACAGCATCGGAGATGCGAGTGGAATCGAACCGTAGAGGAAGAGGGTGATCCCGCCGAACAAGCCGAAGAGGAACCCACTGATGATCCCGAGAATCAGTCGGCCCTTCACGCCAGCCCTCCCTTCTTGAACCCCGCTCCGATGACTCCGGCGCCAAAGACCAGTGTCCCGATGGCACCGATGAGGGCCGGCGTTCCCGGTGATCCTTCGACCGCCATCGTCACGACGACAACGCACGTCACACCGCCCTGGCTGTGACGCGCCGTCACCTCGAGGCCTCCGGTGCCGCGAGGGATGTACGACGGAAGTGTGTAGGTGTACTCACCAGCGTCTGAGACCTCCACCGTATTGCCGGCCCAGGTCACGATCGTGGCACCCCCGATCGGGAGCCTGACGTCGATCCCACCTTCGAACGGTATCGGATCTGGGGGTGCGGGGATGTTGACGCTCCCCGTGTACTGCACGGTATCGCCGTCTGGTACCTCGACGGTCTGGTCGATGGGCTGGCTCTCGGTGACGACGACGCCGTTGGAGAAGGCTGCGCTTCCGGTGCACGGCCCTTCGATCACCTTGGCGGTTGCGGGGGACGCAAGGGTGCTCATCATGAGGATCGTGATCGTCCCGAGGACGAGCATGGCTCCAAGTCTTCGCTTTCGTACCATCTGTATCGCCTCCTCCGGTATGACCCTACGTGATGATCGGCTCGCTGTGCCGTCAATGTG
>CAYLVM010000135.1:0-3339 GCA_964387145.1 uncultured Acidimicrobiaceae bacterium | reverse complement strand
CAGACCCAGGCGTCCCGAGCGGGAAAGACGCTGCCCATGTACTCCAAGTGCGTGGACGCAGGGGCAGAGCGCTGCATCGTGGTCGATGCGGGTGGATTCGAGGGTCTTCGTGACAGCGACGTGTGGTGGGACGACTTCCTCGTAGATGGAGCGCCGTTCAGCCCGCTTCCGGGGGAAGCAGCAACGCACACGAACATCCTGTTCTCGTCAGGCACGACCGGAGATCCAAAGGCGATCCCCTGGACACAGACGACGCCGATCAAGGCCGCCATGGATGCCCGCTACCACCAGGACGTGCACGCTGGAGACGTCGTTGCATGGCCGACCAACCTCGGGTGGATGATGGGTCCGTGGCTCATCTACGGCGCGCTCTTGAACGGCGCGGCACTGGCGCTCTACGACGACGCGCCGACGACGCGTGGTTTTGTCGAGTTCATCGAGGAAGCGCGGGTCACGATGCTCGGTCTCGTTCCATCCATCGTGGCGGCGTGGAGAGCATCTGGCACGCTCCGCCCTGGAGACTGGTCGAGTGTGCGGGTCCTGTCGTCGACGGGAGAGGCATCGAACCCCGATGACTACCGGTGGCTGATCGAGACGGCGGGGGGTGTGCCGGTGATCGAGTACTGCGGTGGCACCGAGATCGGCGGCGGTTATGTGACATCGAGCGTGCTGCACCCGTGTGTTCCGTCGAGGTTCACTACACCGACACTTGGCCTCGACTTCGTTCTGATCGATGAGATGGGGCACCCCGGAGACATCGGTGAGGTGTTCCTCGTTCCACCATCGATCGGGTTCTCGAGCGAGTTACTCAACCGGGATCATCACGACGTGTACTTCGCAGGGGTTCCCGACATCGGGCGTCCGTTGCGCCGGCACGGTGACCAGATGCAACGAGGACCCGACGGCTACCTGCGGGCGCTGGGCAGGGTCGATGACACGATGAACCTGGGAGGCATCAAGGTGTCATCGGCGGATCTCGAAAACGCTGCATCCGGTGTCGAAGGTGTTTCAGAGGTGGCTGCTGTGGCCGTACCGCCCCCCGACGGTGGACCGGACAGACTCGTCATCTTCGTTGTCTCAGAGCCGGGGGTCGTACTCGACCTCGATGATGTCCTGGCACAGATGCAAGGGAAGATCCGATCCACGCTGAACCCACTGTTCAAGGTACACGATGTCGTTTCCATCCCCGAGCTCCCAAGGACGGCATCGCACAAGGTGATGCGGCGCACGCTGCGAGCGAGCCTCCTCAGCGGCCACGCATGAGCGTGACGGTGGGGATCGTCGTGTTCCTGGCAGGGTTCGCCGTCGTCGTGTACGTCGTGCAGGCTGCGGTTCGTACGGTGATCCTCGCACGGGCTGCACGGGTCTCGCTCTCCGCCGCGGCTTTCGGATTCGTTGTGGTGACGTTTCGATGGTTGGCGAGCCACCGCAAGACGTATGAGCGTCAGGACAGGGTCCTGGCACTCATCGCCCCGATCGGCATGCTCATGATCCCCCTCGTATGGTTGGTGCTCGTGATGGCCGGGTTCGCCTCGATGTTCTGGGCGACCGATCAACGACTCGGGGCTGCCGGTGCATTCCAGCTGTCGGGGTCCTCCATCACAACACTCGGGTTCGCTTCGCCCACAGGCGTGGGTCAGGAGGTGTTGGCGTTCACCGAGGCGCTCCTCGGCCTGCTCCTCTTGACACTGTTCATCACCTATCTGCCTACGGTCTACTCGGCGTTTCAGCGACGCGAGCAGAGGGTGGCGCTCCTCGAGGTCAGGGCCGGGACACCGCCGAGCGCACAGGAGATGCTGATCCGGTTTCACGACATCGGCTGGCTCGGCGAACTGACAGCTGAGTGGCTGGACTGGGAACCATGGTTCATGGAACTCGAAGAGACCCATACCAACCATGCTGCTCTCGCGTGGTTTCGTTCTACGGATCCGCACCGGTCGTGGGTGACGGCCTCGGGTACGATTCTCGACGCAGCGGCGCTGTGGCTATCGACGTGTGACGGCCAACATGGAGCGGATCGTGCCGCTGCCGGGTTGATGATCCGCGCCGGGTACACGTCCTTGCGACAGATCGCCGGGACGTTCGGCATAGCGTTCGACCCGGCTCCCGCTCCCGGGAACCCGATTGCCGTCCAGCGGACGGAGTTCGATACCGCCTACAGCGCCCTCGAGGAGGCTGGGATCAGATTGCATGTCGACAAGGATCAGGCGTGGGAGGACTTCTCCGGCTGGCGTGTGAACTACGAGGCTCCTCTCCTCGGTCTCGCAGAGATGCTTCGTGTTCCCTACGCCCCATGGACGTCGGACCGTTCTGCCCCGCTACGTCACGGCTCGAGCCGTCGTCCGACAGCGCCGTAGACTTCGCTCACGCAACGAGGGGTGCAGATGGCCGGTGACATGCCATACAACCGACTGCGAGAACGGATATCCGGTCTCAGCGGCGTTGTGATGGTCATCGGCAGTGCCGACACAGGCAAGACCACGATGGCCAGGATGCTGATGGACGATGCTGTCGCCGCAGGCCGAACGGTCGCGTACGTCGATGCCGACATTGCTGCGTCGACGGTAGGTCCACCGGCGTGCGTCGGACTGAGGTTCGTGGCCTCGATCCCCGACGTCGAGACCCTTTCGCAGCCGGACGAACTTCGTTTTGTCGGATCCGTCGAGCCGCACGGTGTCGTGTTGCCCCACGTTGTGGCAGTGGCGGCGCTCGTCGATGTTGCACGCAGTCGAGCGGACCTCGTCGTTGTCGACACGACCGGTGTCGTCTCGGGCGTCGTCGGCCAGACGCTGAAGTATCACATCGCCGAGTTGACGAAACCCGCGGTCGTCGTCGCGCTGAGCCGGGGCAACGAACTCGACCCGGTTGTCGGCATGCTTCGTCGTTTCCTGTCTACTCCCGTGGCTGAAGCAGGACCGCCCGACGACCTGTTCCCTTCGTCCCCCGTCGAGCGACAGATGGAAAGGGCCGCTGCCTTCCACAGGTACCTCGGCGACGATCCGGCTCGGTGGCGTGTCCAGACGACGGTCTTTGCTCCCACGCTCCCGGTCGGCTTCGATGTCTCGCGTCTCGATGGGATGCTTGTCGGTGTCCAGGACGAGCAGGGGCGGTGTCTCGGCCTCGGCGTTCTCGAACACGACGATGGTGCCGTCCGGGTAGCGACCCGCCACGGCGAGGAGATGCGTGGACTGCGGCTCGGGTCGATCCGCGTCGATCTCGAGACCTTTGCAACGACGGGTGTCCGCCTGCGAGAGTTGATCTTCGGGGTGTGAGAAGGGGGCGGAGGTACTTGGTACTTGGTACTTGGAGGATCATCGGGTAGAGAGCAGTCGGTCTCCG
>CAYLVM010000134.1:0-6061 GCA_964387145.1 uncultured Acidimicrobiaceae bacterium | reverse complement strand
GAAAACGTGCAGCAAGCGACACAGCGAAACCCGTACCGTGACAGGCGATACGGACAATCGCCGACACCCAGATCGCGGATTGAGGTTCAGGGGGGACAAGCGAGTCCTCGAGCGAGGAGGGTGAGAGCCCGGTACGCGAACGCTCCCAAGATCTTTTCGCGCTCCATTTCATGGTACTTGCTTCTACTTGTGCTTATCTGATATCAGTAGGTCATGACTACCACTCTTCCGCAGGCGTCCGGGACAGATCCCGGTCGGGTCCGTCCTCCCACACACGGGGTCCGTGTGCCGATCCCGGGCGTCGCGGATTCATCCATCCGCCGCACAGCGATCGCACGGAACGAACTTGCCCCGACCCTCACGCCGACGAACCGGGCAGGCTACGCGCCGACACACGACTACGTCCGCAGATTCTGGATCGCAGTCCTTGGACCGGGAGCGGTCGCCGACCTGCTCCGAATCACCGCCGCTGCACACAGCGGCCGCTCCCTCAAGGAACCGGTACACCTCTCGACTCTGCTTACCGCCGGCCTGGTGCTGTGGCACAACGAGACGCTGACGGTGCCCGACACGGTTCCGCCCGTACCCCAGCACATCGTGGCCAGGTTTCCCCCTGCCCTACGACGGGCCCATGCAGGTGCCGTGGCACGAAACAACTACTCCCACGCCTGATCGAGCATCGCGCGAACGGCGGAGTCGGATCACACCAGGTCATCTACCCTTGCACTCGTGACGGACTCCCCGATGCGCATCGACCCTGACGACGTGGATCTCGACGTGTACGACGTCGTCGTCGACGTGCGCCCCCATGCGGAGACTGCTGCCGGAATCCCCGGTTCGATCGCTGTGCGCTTCGAGGAGATCCTGTCATCTCCGACCGACACGATCCCGACGACGACGAGTGCGATCCTCGTGGTCTGTGACGTCGGGATGCGGTCCGATGTCGTGATGCTCCAGCTCCGCGCTACTGGCTATGCCGCCGTCTCGTCCCTCTCGGGAGGTATCGATGCGTGGAGGCGACGGGGTCTGCCTGTGGTCGGCGCAGGCGGGTTGAGCAATGATCAACTCGACCGCTACGACCGGCACCTGAAGCTTGCCTCCATCGGCACGTCAGGGCAGCGATCGCTCCTCGAGGCAACGGTGGCCGTCGTGGGCGCCGGCGGTCTCGGGTCACCCGTGCTCGCATATCTTGCAGGCGCGGGGGTCGGCACGATCACGATCATCGACGACGACGTCGTGGATGGCTCCAACCTCCAGCGCCAGCCGATTCACACCATCGACGGTATCGGGATGGCGAAAGTCGATTCGGCTCGGGCGTTCATCGAGTCACTGAACCCCGACGTCACCGTCGTGTCGCATCGCCGGAGGATCGACGCCACCAATGCAGCTGAGCTCCTGACAGGGGCATCCGTGGTCGTCGACGCCACCGACAACTTCGATGCTCGCTACGCGATAAACGATGCGGCAGTCGGTCTCGGTGTTCCCGTCGTGTTCGCCTCTGTGTACCGGATGGAGGGCCAGGTGTCGGTGTTCGACGCAACGACGGGGCCCTGCTATTGCTGTGTGTTCCCGAATCCGCCAGGCGACGACGTTCCGCTCGACTGCCTCACGATCGGAGTTCTCGGGGCGGTCACCGGGATCCTTGGCTCGCTCCAGGCGATGGAGACGATCAAGCTCATCGTCGGCTCGGGTGAGACGTTGACCGGAAAGCTCATGCTGTACGACGGGACGAGCCAGACGTTCACCACGCTGCCCGTTGCCAGGGATCCGGACTGTTCTGTTTGCCGTCGTTAGTCGACGATTGGGGACAACCCGCCCGGTCGGCCAAAGGCATCGACGAGATCATGCCCCACCGGAGCCGCTTTCGGTGCCGGACTCGACGCCTTCACAGCACCGCTTCCGCCCGACACCGTTGCGGCGGGCACTGCAGGAGGCTGGGTGGTGGTCGGCGTTGACTCCGTCGCTGGCGGCGGCGCAGTCGTGGTGGTGGTAGTGGGTGGCACAGGCGTCATAGTGGTCGGTGGTGGCGGCGGCGTGGTCGTCGTTGTCGTCCCACCACCGTTGAGACCAGGCGCTGCGCGCATGAAGACCATCGTCACCCACATCAACCCGCTGCCATCCGTCGTGACACCGACGCCGATGTAGTTGTAGTCACCCAGGATGTTCTTGCGGTGGGCCGCCGAGTTCATGAACGCCGAGTGCAGGCTCGAGGGATCGGCTCCCACACCCACGTTCTCACCGAGCGCCATCCATACGCCGGTGACCGAGGAGAGCGAAGCGTTGTGGAAGATCTCGCCCTGTGCTGCCATACGCTGGGACTGTGCCCTTGCGTCGTCGGTGAGATCCCAGTACACCTCGAGCGGCGCCTTTCCTGCGGCGGCTCGTGATGCGTTGATCTTGGAGACGAACTGGCTCTCGGCGCCGGCAAGTGCCGGCGTAGCGAACGCTGCGACCATGACGGTCGCGGTGAGAGCGAGGAGGAGGTATCGCCGGAGGCTGTACATCGTTGATCTTCCCTACACAGAGAGCAGTTGTATCACTTCTCTCCGTATCGGAATCACGGCGCACACAGTTGAGGGATTCGAACGGGAATCTCGGCGAGGAGAACCTCGAGCCGGCCGTCTCTGTCTCCGTTACCTCAGGAGGCGAGGGACCTGGCAATCGATACGAGGGTTCGAACACCGAACCCGGAGCCGCCCTTGCTGACGTAGTGCTCGGTGGTGTCTGCACGTGCAGGACCCGCAACGTCGAGGTGCACCCATGGGGTATCTGCAACGAACTCGGACAGGATCAGCCCTGCCGTGATCGCACCCCCCCATCGGCCGGTGGTGTTCTTCATGTCGGCGATGTCAGACTCCATGAACGAGCGGTACTCCTCTTCGAGCGGGAGACGCCACATCTTCTCTCCGGCGGCCTCCGCCGCGGTTTCAACGATGTGGGCGGCGTCGTCGTCGATCGCCATGAGCCCCCCGATGAGCGGGCCGAGTGCAACCTTGCACGCACCCGTAAGTGTGGCGATATCCACGACGAGGTCCGGATCCTGCTCGACGGCCAGCGCCAAACCGTCGGCGAGGACAAGGCGCCCTTCAGCATCGGTGTTGAGGACCTCGATCGTCTTGCCGTTGTAGGCCCGCATCACGTCACCGGGCCGCTGAGCCGAGCCACCGGTCAGGTTCTCGGTGAACGGGGTGATCCCGATGACGTTCACCGTGAGCCCGAGCGCAGCGATCGCCTGCATCGCACCCATGACCGCGGCGGCACCCGCCATGTCGGTCTTCATCGTCTCCATGCCTGCGGCCGGCTTGATCGACAGACCACCAGAGTCGAACACGATCCCCTTGCCGACGAACGCCACCGTCTTGGTTGCACCTTCGGGCAAGTAACGCATCACGACCATGCGGGCCGGGTTGTCCGCACCGAGGTTGACTGCCTCGAGACCGCCGAACCCTGCCGCTGCGATCTGCTCCTCGTCGTAGACGGTCACCTCGAGGGACTCGTGCAACTCCTTGGCGATGCCTGCAAGGACGACCGGCGATTTGTCTCTTGCGGGTCGATTGACGAGATCTCTGGCAAGAACGACGCCTTCAGCCATGGCCCGTGCCGCATCGACTTCATCGGAGAGGTCGTCGTCTCCGACGAGTACCAACGATGTGAACACCTTCGGCTTCGACTCGGACTTGTACTCGTCGTAGGAGTACGCACCGAGCCAGGTGCCGAGTGCCACGGCACCTGCAGCGTCGTCGAGGTCAACGAGGTGGAGTGTCGTGGCGACGGTCTCGTACCGCGAACACGCCCTTGCCACCGTCCCCGCTGCTCGTCGTACAACCTCGAGATCGACGTCGTCACCGAGGCCGACGAGCAGCACTTCGGGTGTCGGACCGCCCGGTGTCTGGATGAAGGTGGTTTGGTTCGCCTTCCCCGAGAAATCCTTTACATCGAGCAAGACCTCATGGTCATCGAGGTCGATGGCAGGTCCGTTGTCCCACGCCGGGACGCGATTCGAAAGGACGGGGATGACGAGAACGTCCGCACCGTCGACAGATCCGCTTTTGATCGTGATCACTGGGGTTCTCCTCAGGTGGCTTGTCCTTCGAGTTGCGTTGCGATCTTCCGGGCAACAGCCTCCGCCGTGAAGCCGTACTGCTCGGCGAGAACGCTTGCGGGTGCGGATGCGCCGAAGTGATCGATGCCGATCGCGATGCCACCGCGCACAGCGATCGATTCCCACGTCTGTGTCGTTCCCGCCTCGAGTGTGAACACCGGCAGAGCAGTGCCGAGCACTTCGTAGCGATAGGCCTCATCCTGATCGTTGAAGATCTCGACACACGGCATCGAAACGACCCTCGCCGAGATACCTCTCTCCCCGAGAAGCGATGCGGCACCTTCAGCAAGAGGAACCTCGGAGCCGGTAGCGACGACAACGCAATCGGAGCCATCGACACGAACGTACCCGCCCCGTTCGACGGTGGACATCTCCGGTGCGTCCTGGGGGACCGGCAGTCCCTGACGGGTGAGGATGATCGCCGAGGGGCCGTCGGTGCGGTTGATCGATGTCTGCCATGCAACGGCCGTCTCGGTGGGGTCGGCAGGCCGATGGACGTAAAGACCAGGGATCAACCGTAGGGACGCGATGTGCTCGATCGGCTGATGGGTCGGCCCGTCCTCTCCGAGGAAGATGGAGTCATGGGTCCAGACGAAGATCGACGGTGCCCCCATGAGGGCGGCGAGCCTGACGGATGGACGCATGTAATCGGAGAACATCAGGAACGTCGCCCCGAAGCCGCGGACACCGCCATGCTGGGTCATCCCGTTGACGGCTGCACCCATCGCGTGCTCACGGATGCCGTACCGCATGTTGCGTCCGCGCCGATCATCCTTCGAGAAGTTCGTCGAAGCTGCGATCACCGTGTTGTTCGAGGGGGCAAGGTCGGCAGACCCACCAATGACGTCCGGCCGCTCAGCTGCGAGTTGCTGGATGACGGCTTCGGACAGCTTCCTGGTCGCTATCTTCGAGCCCGGCTCGACGTCCGGTGCCTGAAGACTTGCAAGGTCGGGCTCCCACACACCGGTCCAGGCATCGAATCGTCGTGGATCATCCGCACGGACCGTCTCGATACGCTCACGCCATCGGGCGTGTGCCTGGGTGCCTCGTTCCATGGATCGGGCGAACACTTCGTAGACCTCGTCGGGGACCGTGAAGGGAGGAAGGTCCCACCCCATGGTCGCCTTCGCTGCAGCGATCTCACCGTCGCCGAGTGGGGAACCGTGCGCGGCCGCGGTGTCGACCTTCGTGGGAGCACCGAAGCCGATGTGTGTCTTACACGAGATCAACGTCGGCCTGTGCTCGTCGGCCATCGCCTCGCGCGTTGCCGCCTCGATCGCCTCCCTGTCGTGGCCGTCGACCGTGATCGTCTGCCACCCGTAAGCATCGAAACGGGCTGGCACGTCCTCGGTGAAAGCGAGATCGGTCGAGCCGTCGATGGTGATGGAGTTGTCGTCGTAGTACACGACGATGCGACCCAATCCGAGATGCCCGGCAAGAGAGGCAGCTTCGGACGTGATCCCCTCCATCAGATCGCCGTCGCCGCACAGAACGTAGGTGTGGTGGTCGGTGAGGTCCGGGCCGTGCACGGCACGCAGATGTTCCTCGGCGATCGCCATGCCAACGGCGGTGCTGAACCCCTGGCCCAGAGGACCCGTCGTGGTCTCGATGCCAAGCTGTGGGGCGTACTCGGGGTGCCCTGCGGTCTCGCTCCCCCACTGACGAAAGTGTTCGATCTCGTCCATCGAGATCGGGAACCCCGAGAGATGCAGGAGACTGTAGAGCAGCATCGACCCGTGCCCGTTGGACACGATGAAGCGGTCCCTGTCTCTCCACGTGGGTGCCGCCGGATCGACATTGAGGAACTTCGACCAGATCACGAACCCGATGTCCGCCATCCCCATCGGCATCCCGGGATGTCCTGAGTTCGCTTTTTGAATCGCATCCATGGACAGGACACGGATCGTGTCCACCGCTCGTTGTTCGACCGTCATCGCACCTCCTGAGAGGGCCAGGGTA
>CAYLVM010000133.1:1622-6130 GCA_964387145.1 uncultured Acidimicrobiaceae bacterium | reverse complement strand
TTATCGAGGACACCAACTACAACGTCGAGCAGCATCAGGAGAAGTACGAGAAGATCCGCAACGAGGTCGTGGCGATCAGCCACTCGACCGGTTCGCCGACGAACGTTGCGACCCTCGACAAGTACAAGGAAGACAACACGCTCGTCATCCCCCTGAGCTGGTTCTCCGGCTGGGCGATCCCCGAGTTCGACGGTGGCGTCATGCTCGAGCAGGCAACGAACTACTGCATCGAGGCGATGAACATCCTCGACTTCGTCAACGAGATGGGTGGCAAGACGATCGCTCTTGCAACGTTCCCTGGTGACTACGGCCAGGACGCTGCAGCAGGCGTCAAGAGTGCCATCGACTACTACGGCATGGAACTCGTGTACGACGGCGAAGCAGCCGTCATCCCGGGCCAGGACCAGACTGCGGTCATCCAGGGCATCGTCGGTTCCGGCGCTGACTGGACGTTCCTGACGACGAACCCGTCGATCGGCGCCGAGATCCTCGGTGGTGCGGTCCAGAGTGGGTACACCGGAATGTTCACGGGATCCGTCCCGACGTACGACTTCCGGTTGCTCGACAGCCCGGCAGCTCCGCTGTACGACAAGGTGTTCTTCCAGTCCGCGTACAACGTTGGCTGGGGTGCGGACACTCCAGGTAACAACGAGATGATGGCAGCCCTCGCGGCCGCCTACCCGGACCGTCGTGCAAGCGATGCGTTCATCATCGGTTGGGACCAGGCGATCACGATGCGCAAGGTCCTCGAGACGGCCATTGCAAACGGCGACCTGACGAAGGCTGGCGTTGTTGCAGCAGCCAACACGATCGAGGATGTCGACTTCGGCGGCGCAGCTCCGAACCAGAGCTACGCAGGTACCCCGAACGACTACGTGCAGCGTTCGCTCGCCATCATGGATCCGGACCTCGCCCTGTACACCGCAGCCGGTGGCGCAGAGCAGACCGTGTCCCAGGATGGTGCAACGACCGGTTCGGTGATGTTGAAGGACTTCTTCATCGGCGATGCCGCCGCTGCGTACGACTTCACGGCACCCTGCTACGAACTGTAAGGAAACGACTGTGGGGGTGCGGTTCGCCGCACCCCCACCCAACCCTGTGAAAGAGCACATGAGCGATGCTTGAGATTGCCAACCTGGAAGTCGTGTACAACGATGTCGTCCTCGTTCTTCGAGGTCTCTCTCTCGAGGTGAGGGAAGGCCAGATCGTGGCGTTGCTCGGTGCCAACGGTGCCGGCAAGACGACGACACTGCGAGCGATCACCGGACTGCTCGATGTGCATGAAGGGGACGTCACGAAGGGCACGATCACTTACAACGGTGAGGAGATCGAGTCCAAGGACGCGTCCGAGATCGTGCGTTCGGGAATCGCGCAGGTCATGGAAGGCCGTCGCGTCTTCGCCGAGATGACCGTCGATGAGAACCTGCGCACCGGGGCGACGACGAACAAGAGTTCCACCAGCGTCAAGGAGAACTACGACAAGGTCATGGAGATGTTCCCTGTGCTCGCTACACGTCACAAGGACACGGCCGGGTACCTCTCGGGTGGTGAGCAGCAGATGCTCGCGATCGGAAGGGCGCTGATGGCGAACCCTTCGCTCCTGATCCTCGATGAGCCGTCTCTCGGTCTTGCACCGATGCTCGTGGCTCAGATCAGGGACATCATCGTCCAGATCAACAAGGAAGGCACGAGTGTGCTCCTGATCGAACAGAACGCCAACATGGCGCTGTCGATCTCGAACTACGGCTACATCATGGAGACGGGCAAGGTCGTCATGGACGGCGATCCGAAGAAGCTCCTCGGTGATGAGGATGTCCAGGAGTTCTACCTCGGCCTTCACAGTGAAGGTGAGCGGAAGTCCTTCAGGGACGTCAAGCACTACAAGCGTCGGAAGCGATGGCTGTCATGAGCGAGCGCCTTCTCGACGTCGTTGATCGACGACCTGAGGGTGTTGAGGGAACGCTAGGAAGAAATCGACAAGGAGGACACAGGTGAAGAAGCGGACACATGTGGAGATGCGACTGAGCCTATTCGTCCTTGTTGTTGTGGTAGCGCTCGTCGCTGCAGCTTGCAGCAGCAGTGGTGGTGATACGACCACGACCACAACTGCAGCCGCAACGACGACGACGGCCGGTGATACGGCAACGACGACGATGGTCGGTGATACGGCAACGACGACGATGGCCAGTGACATGGCCCCTGAGATCAAGGCTGATTTTGGCGTCGATGTTGAGAACAAGGTGATCACGATCGGCCTCCTTCCCGATCTGACCGGTGTGTTCGCTACGTTGGCAACGGACATGGTCGACGGGCAGATCGTGTACTGGGACACCCTCAATGCCGATGGCGGCATTGACGGCTGGACCGTGAAATACCTCATCGAGGACACCAACTACAACGTCGAGCAGTACTTGCAGAAGTACGAGAAGATCCGTAGTGAGGTCGTGGCGCTCAGCCTGTCTCTGGGTTCACCGACCACCGTTGCGGCGCTGCCCGAGATGCAGGCAGACAACATGCTGACGATCCCGTTGAGCTGGTATTCGGGATGGGCCATCCCCAGCTTCGACGGTGGTGTCACACTCGAGCAGAACTCGAACTACTGCATCGAGGCAATGAACATTCTCGACTTCATCAACGAGATGGGTGGCAAGACGATCGCTATAGCTACGTTCCCCGGTGACTACGGTGGCGACGCTTCGGCAGGTGTGCTCAAAGCGGCCGAGTTCTATGGCATGGAGGTGGTCTATGACGGAACGGGCAATGTCATTCCCGGTCAGGACCAGACAGCGGTCATCCAGGGGATCGTTGGTTCCGGTGCAGACTGGACGTTCCTGACGACGAACCCGTCGATCGGTGCCGAGATCCTCGTTGGAGCGGTCCAGGCAGGGTACACAGGGATGTTCACGGGATCCGTCCCCACATACGACTTCCGCCTGCTCGATTCACCGGCCGGTCCGGTGTACGACAAGGTGTTCTACCAGTCCTCCTATAGCGTCGGTTGGGGTGTCGATACGCCCGGCAACGACGAAATGATGACAGCGCTTGCAGCGGCCTACCCGGACCGTCGCCCGAGCGATGGCTTCATCATCGGTTGGAACGAGGCCATCACGATGCGCAAGGTGCTCGAGACGGCTCTTGCCAACGGTGACCTGACGAGGGCCGGCGTTGTTGCTGCAGGGAACTCGATCGAGACCGTCGACTTCGGCGGTACGGCTCCGAACCAGAGCTATGCGGGCACACCGAACGAGTATGTTCAGAGGAAGACCGCGATCTGGAACCCGGATCTCGCGACGTATACCGCAGCCGGCGGTGCAAACCAGACGATGTCACAGGACGGTGCGACGACCGGTTCGTTGCTCGAGAAGGACTTCTTCGTCGGTGCAGCAGCAGCAGCCTTCGACTTTACGGAGCCTTGCTGGACGGCCGGCTGATAGAGAGAACTATGTGGGGGTGCGGTTGTCGCATCCCCACCCGACACATTGAGGGATCACATCTACGATGCTTGAAACTGCGAACCAGGAAGTCGTCCACAACGGCGTTGAGTCCGACAAGCGTCGGAAGCGGTGGTTGTCATGAGCGAGCACCTTCTCGAGTTCGAGCACGTCAGCCTTTCGTTCAAGGGTGTCAAGGCGCTCAGAGACATGACGTTCACGGTCGACGAAGGTGAGCTGTTCGCCGTCATCGGCCCCAACGGTGCAGGCAAGACCTCGACCTTCAACTGTCTCAACGGTGTCTACAAGCCCCAGGTGGGTGACATCCGTTGGAAGGGCAAGTCGATCATGGGGATGCGTCCCGACATGGTCGCCGAGCTCGGTGTTGCGAGAACCTTCCAGAACATCGAGCTGTTCGCCCATATGACCGTCATCGAGAACATCGCCCTTGGACGTCACATCCGTACCAACGTCGGTTGGCTCGCCGGCGCTCTGTGGTGGGGCAAGGCGAAGCAGGAGGAGATCGCGAACCGAGCGATGGTCGAGGACATCATCGACCTCCTCGAGATCGAGGCGTGGCGCTACTACCCGGTCGGCATGTTGCCGTACGGCATCCAGAAGCGTGTCGAGCTTGGTCGAGCGCTTGCAATGGAGCCTGAGTTGTTGCTCCTCGATGAGCCGGTGGCAGGGATGAACCTCGAAGAGACCGAGGACATGGCCCGCTTCATCCTCGATATTCGCGAGGAACTCGGCATTGCAATGATCCTCGTTGAACACGATATGGCGCTTGTCATGGACATCGCCGACCGTGTTCTGGTGCTCGACTTCGGAGAGGTCATCTCGATCGGCACACCCGACGTGGTCCAGACCGACCCCAACGTCATCAAGGCGTACCTCGGCGAAGAGATGGGCGTGTGAGCGGAGCTCACAGCTGACAATTGGTAGAAGTTCACAGATGACAGTTCACAGCTCACAGTCGGAATGGGTTGGGCCGTTCGCGAGCGAGGGTGGTTTCTTGACGGCGGAGATCCCCTCAGGCCTTCATTCTTGATCTGTGATCTGTGATCTGTGATCTGT
>CAYLVM010000133.1:0-1522 GCA_964387145.1 uncultured Acidimicrobiaceae bacterium | reverse complement strand
CTGTTCCCGTACCTCTTCCTCCGTGCCTCGCCATCTATGCTGGCGACGTGACACTCCGATCTCTTCATCGCACTGCGTTGATCGCGACGTGGTCGACGCTCGCACTGATCGCCTTCGGCGGGTACACGCGGGGGAGTGGCAGCGGATACGGGTGCAAGGATCGATGGCCCCTCTGTGAGAACGGGGCGTTGGGCGGCTACCTGCCTCGACTCGAGCCGGAGATGATCGTCGAGTGGACTCACCGGTGGATAGCGCTCCTCGTCGGCATCGTTGCGATCGCCCTCGTCGTCGGGGCGATCCGGGGAAAGCACGACAAGAAGTGGATCATCGCCCCTGCGATCTCTGCCATCGTGGTGATCGGTTTCCAGGCCTGGCTGGGCAGGATGGTGGTCAAGGGCGACCTCGACCGGGATCTGGTCACGGTGCATCTTGCCGTATCGATGCTCGTCGTTGCACACTTCGTCGTCATCGCAGTAGCGACACGTACACAGAGAGCAAGATCGAAGGCGCCGCGGGACTGGAGGGTGCTGCTGGGTGTGAGCGCGATAGCGGTGTTCATCGTGATGGTGCTCGGCTCGGTCGTCCACAACCTCTACTTCCCCGGGTGGCCGCTACCCGACGGGTCGTTCGTCCCCGACACGTCGAGCAGCGATGCTTTGATCCACTACTTCCATCGCGCCTTCAGCGGATGGACGTTGTTGCTGATCGCGTTTCTCGTGTGGTTCGTGCGGCGTATCGAGAGACCCCAGATCGAGAAGAGCCTCGTCGATGTCGCGCTCGCCGGGTTCCTCGTGAACGCGTTTCTCGGTTTGGTTCACGTCCTGACCGAGGTCCAGTCGAGCTTCGTGGTTGCCGCCCACATCGGGGTCGCTGGCATCGTGTGGGCCGCCCTGGTCGCCGCCTTCTTCATCGCCGTGGCCCAGAAGGTCGGCCCGACCGAGGCGCTTCCGGTGAACGGTGAACGGTGAACGCCTTTGCCCCTGCCCGACAACGGTCAGCCTCCGGCTGACTTCACAAACACCGTTCCGGTGAAGAGCCCGACGATGCGTCCGTCGCCCCGGGTGACGTCGACGCGGTAGGTGGCGAGCGAGCGACCCCGGGTCATCTCGCGTGCCGTTGCGGTCAACTCGTCCCCTGCCCCCGATGGCGACGTGATCGCGAGGTGTGTGTCGATCGCAACGGCGGGGTCGCCGTGAGCGTTCGAGGCGAGGGAGAACGCACAGTCTGCGAGCGAGAACAGCACCCCGCCGTGGGTCCCACCGTGGAAGTTGATCTGGTCGTCGCGCACGATGAGGGACACGGTGATCTCTGTCTCGGTGACTTCGGTGAGGCGGAACCCCTGGGAGGCCGCGTACGGGTCACTTGTGAAGGCGTTCCTGATGTTCTGTTCCCGTGATGTCACGCCGCCAGCGTACCTCGTCTCGCCACCCCTCTGCGAGGTCCTCCCTTCAGCGTGGAGGGCAGAGCGCGTTCTTCGGTCCTCCCTTTCAGGGGGGACGGCAGAGCGAGGTACGAGCGATGC
>CAYLVM010000132.1:0-6162 GCA_964387145.1 uncultured Acidimicrobiaceae bacterium | reverse complement strand
CCTCAGGGGTGCCGTCTGCAACGACCTGGGCACCGGCGTGGATGGACTTGCCCATGCCAACGCCACCGCCCTGATGCACCGCAACCCAGGCTGCGCCCGACGCCGTGTTGAGGAGGGCGTTGAGGATCGGCCAGTCGGCAACGGCGTCTGAGCCGTCCTTCATGTCTTCGGTCTCGCGGTACGGAGAGGCGACGGAACCCGAGTCGAGATGGTCCCGCCCGATGACGATCGGTGCCTTGACCTTCCCCGTGCGCACGAGTTCGTTGAAGGCGAGGCCCGCCTTGTGACGCTCGCCGTAGCCGAGCCAGCAGATCCTCGAAGGGAGGCCCTGGAACGCCACGCGCTCCTCGGCCATGTCAAGCCACTTCATCAGCGGCTCGTTGTCGGGGAACAGTTCACGCAGGGCATCGTCGGTCACCTGGATGTCGGCAGGGTCACCAGAGAGCGCCACCCAGCGGAACGGGCCGAGGCCCTCACAGAACAGCTCCCGGATGTAGGCGGGCACGAACCCCGGGTACGCAAAGGCGTTCTCGTAGCCACCCTCGATGGCCTCACCACGCAGGTTGTTGCCGTAGTCGAACACCTCGGCACCAGCATCCTGCCAGCCGACCATCGCCTCGCAGTGCCTGGCCATGGACTCACGGGCGTGCTCGATGTACTCCTTGGGTTCCTCGACCCGCAGCGCCGTTGCCTCATCGAGCGTGTAGCCGGCAGGGACGTACCCGTTGAGCGGGTCGTGTGCTGAGGTCTGGTCGGTGACGATGTCGATGTCGACACCACGAGCTAGCAGCTCGGCGAACACCTCCGCAGCGTTGCCGACGACGCCGATGGATACGGCCTCGCCGTTCGCTTTGGCCTCGAGCGCCCGCTCGACGGCGGAGTCGAGGTCGGGGGCGAACTCATCGAGGTACCTCGTCTCGATCCGCTTCTCGATGCGTTCCGGGTCGACGTCGACGGCGAGACAGACGCCGTCGTTCATCGTGACGGCAAGGGGCTGGGCGCCGCCCATGCCTCCGAGACCTGCGGTGAGGGTGAGCGTTCCCTTGAGGGTGCCACCGAACTTCTTGTCTGCGATCGACACGAACGTCTGATAGGTGCCCTGGAGGATCCCCTGGGTTCCGATGTAGATCCAGGACCCTGCCGTCATCTGGCCGTACATCATGAGCCCGGCGTCCTCGAGGTCCCAGAAGTGCTGCCACGTCGCCCAGTCGGGGACGAGGTTCGAGTTCGCGATGAGCACCCTCGGCGCCATCTCATGGGTCTTGAATCGCCCGACCGGCTTGCCGGACTGGACGAGAAGCGTCTCATCCGACTCGAGTTCGGTGAGGGACTTGACGATGGCGTCGAATGCCTCCCAGTTGCGTGCAGCCTTGCCCTTGCCACCGTAGACGACGAGGTCGAGAGGGTTCTCAGCGACCTCAGGGTCGAGGTTGTTGAGCAGGCACCGCAGCACGGCCTCCTGCAACCAGCCCTTGGTATAGAGCGCCGTGCCGTGGGGGGCGGTCACGGTGCGGGGCCCGGTCCCGTACGCGAACGCAGGGGCGTCCCAGTCTGGCTCATCGGGGACCGTGTCACCCTTGTAGGTGCGTTTGGCCGTCTCGACACCCTCATCGAATGCCGACGAGGTCGCGTCCAGCGCCTCCTTGGCCTTGCGGGCCGCGGCCTTGCGCGCCGCCTCGGTCGCCTTCCACGCCTCGGAAGCCGCGGTCGTTGCCTTGTCTACAGCCTCAGAAACCGATTCTTGCCAACCTTTGTCGTCACTCATGATCTGTCTCCTCGATGTCGCTGAATGCTCCAACAGTGATCAACGCTGCGATGCTCTCGATGTCGACGCCCGGCGGGCGGTCCTCGACGAGCGGCCTGCACACGGAACGCACCACGTCCTTGACCCGTCCGGTGCCCGGCGCAGGGTCGAGGTCCCGCTGTTCGACACCCTGGGATGCACACATCAGCTCGACGGCAACGACCCTGGCCGTGTTCGTGAGGACGACGCCAAGCTTACGCGCTGCACCCCACCCCATCGAGACGTGGTCCTCCTGGAGGCCAGACGTTGGAATCGACTCGACAGATGCCGGATGGGCAAGCACCTTGTTCTCTGCAACGATGGCCGCCGCTGTGTACTGCGTGATCATGTAGCCACTCGAGACGCCCGGTGTCGTTGCAAGAAACGGGGTGAGGCCCGAGGAACGGTCCGGATCGAGGAGACGATCGGTGCGGCGCTCCGAGATCGAGCCGAGCTCGGTGACGGCGATAGCAAGAAAGTCCATGGCAAAGGCGAGGGGTTGTCCGTGGAAGTTGCCACCAGAGACGACATCACCGTCTTCTGCAAAGACGATCGGGTTGTCGACGACGGCGCCGAGCTCACGGTTGAACACGTCGGTGGCGTACGTGATCGTGTCGCGTACTGCGCCGTGGACCTGAGGGGCACAGCGCAGGCTGTAGGCGTCCTGGACCTTGTGGGTGAAGTCGTCACGGTGCGACGCTGAGATCTCCGAACCTGCCAGCAGGTTGCGGATCCGCTCCGCCGAACGGGCCTGGCCGGGGTGGGGGCGAAGGTCGTGGATGCGTTTCTCGAAGGGACGTTCCGACCCCATGAGCGCCTCGACAGATAGAGCGCACGCAGCGTCGTCTGCATCGACGAGGAGCCGTGCAGCGTGGACCGCGAGGCATCCGTGGGCGAGCATGCCTTCGGTGCCGTTGAGAAGGCTCAGGCCCTCCTTCGGTTGGAGCTCGAGCGGGACGATGCCGTGTGCCTCGAGCACGGGCAGCGACGGGACCGGACCGTCGTCGGACAGGACGAACCCTTCACCGATCACCGGCAGGGCGAGGTGAGCGAACGGTGCAAGGTCACCGGATGCCCCGACGGATCCCTGACACGGGACCGCGGGGAGGATGTCGTTGTCGAGCATTGCAACGAGGTACCGAACGACGTCGGGCCGCACACCCGAGTACCCCTGGGAAAGGGTGCGGGCTCTGCACAACAGCATGGCCCGAACCGTCTCGGGCTCGAGGAGATCCCCCACTCCCGAAGCGTGGGAACGCAACAGGTCGTACTGGAGGTCTGATGCCTGGTCGACACTCACCCGGGTGTTGGCAAGGGCACCGAACCCGGTCGTGATCCCGTACACCGTCTCGTCGTTGTCAAGGACACGCTGGACGAGGGCCCTCGCCGGTTCCATCCGTGCGTCGAGACCGTCGCCGAGCGCGACTTTCGCCTTGCCGAGAGCGACCGCGATCACCTCGTCGACAGTGAGCGCCGACCCGTCGATCACAACTCTCATGCGTGCTCCTCACGTTCGACCGGCGTCACCGCCGCTGCTGGAAAACCATTGTGCGCCTGAGGCTAGATGCGCGGCCACTGCAGCGGCAGCCGCCGGCGATCACACGTCCCTAAGAGCCTGTGCAAGTGCGTGCGATTCGCGGCTTCGCAGACCGACGCGTACCTCGAGGAGCTCGAGTTGCTGCCTCGTGTACGTCTCGCCACCCGTGATCGTGTGGTCGACGAACCACTCCCGGATCGATGCCGCAACGTCGGGCTCGGAACGGAAGTGGATGAGGTCGAGCAGCCTGCGACCGTTCTGGGGCGGCATCGAGGCGAGCGTTGCGTCCCAGTTCTCTGTGATGAGATTCCAGATGAGCGGGCCGTTGTGGCGGTGACCCACAAGGAGTGCAAGCACCCAGTACGAGTCCTGTGAACGAACGTCGCCGTCGAGCACCATGGCAAAGAGCTTCCGTGCCGAATCGGGGTCGGCGACCTGGGTCGCTGCCCGGAGATACTTCACCTTCAACTGGGGCGTTGGGGCGTCGTCTGACTTTGCGATGAGCTCGGCGAACGTTCCAGCGTCACCGTGGGCAGCGACGATGCCCAGAGCGGCATCGGCGATCTCGGCGTCGGGTGCATCGTCCGCGGTGTAGATCGAACGGGCCGTGTCGATCGTCTCGGCATCCTCACCGAGGTTGCCGAGCGCCTTGAGAAGGAGGTTGCGCATCGAGCGGGTCCGATCCGACTCACCGTCGACGGGACGCCACCCGAGCTCCCCTGCCTTGCCAGAGACGAGGCCAGTCACGTAGTCCTGGAGGGCCGGCCTGCCGTCGTCGGAGATCACCCTGTCGAGTTCCGAGATCCCCGACAGGGCCGCCGACCAGACGTCCTTGTCGTTCTCATCGCTCAACATCGCTGCGAGCGAGAGGTACTCGGCGCCGGACAGGTCACCCTTGAGCATGTTGGCGACTGCATCCGAGACGACGGCGAAACGTTCGATAGCGGGAAGCTCGGCGAGCCCATCGAGGACCACAGATCGCAACTCGTCACCGTACGCGACCCGGTAGAAGCCCTCGCCGCCGGCGTTGACGATGATCGACTCTGCACCCTCGATGACGGCGGACTCCTCCTCGACGAGCACCCTGCCGTCCCCGCTCGGGGTGCGGTACAGCACAGGCACCTTCCACGATCCGTCCCCAGGCTCGAGGAGACGGAACTGTTCCTGGGACAGGACGATGTCGTCACCGGACCGTGTCACCGAGATCCGGGGGTATCCGCCCTGGAAGATCCACGTGTCCATGATCTCGCCAACGGGCTCACCCGACTCGGCCTCGAGGGCGTCCCAAAGGTCCGCAGTCTCCGTGTTCGCGTACGCATGCGCCTCGAGGTAGCGGGTGACACCTGCACGGAACACCTCTTCCCCGAGGTACTGCTCGAGCATCCTCAGCACGGACGAGCCCTTCTGATAGGTGAGCACGTCGAACATCGCGTTGGCCTCTTCGGGAGAGGCGACCTCGACCTCGATCGAGCGGGTCGAGGCGAGCGCGTCCGTCTGCTGGCTCGCCGACCGCGACGCTGAGAACGAGAGCCACCGGTCCCAAGCCGGGTCGAAGGCATCGACACACTTGACCTCGGCGAAGGTTGCGAACGCCTCGTTGAGCCAGATGCCGTTCCACCACTTCATCGTGACGAGATCCCCGAACCACATGTGGGCGATCTCGTGTGCAATGACATCGGCGACACGGATCTTCTCATCGTTCGTCGCCGTCGACTCATCGAGGAGGAGCGCCGTCTCACGGTACGTGATGCACCCGAGGTTCTCCATCGCTCCCCAGGCGAAGTCGGGGATGGCGATCATGTCGAGCTTGTCGCCGGGGTACGGAATGCCGTAGTAGCTCGAGAAGTAGCCAAGGGCGTGGGCACCCATCTCGAGCGCAAATGACGTCAGATGCATGCTGTCGGGTGCCACGATGATGCGCAACGGCGTGCCGTCGACGTCGACAGGGTCGGTCGCCTCGAGGTCGCCGACGATGAACGCAACGAGGTACGTCGACATCTTCATGGTCTTTGCGAACGACACCTCGACCTTGCCCGATGCCGTTTCGGTGCGTGCGACCTCTGCTGCGTTCGACACCGCCATCAGATCCGGGTCGACGATGAGATGGATCGTGTAGGTGGCTTTGAGGTCCGGCTCGTCCCAGCACGGGAACGCCCGCCTGGCATCGGTCGCTTCGAACTGGGTCGTGGCGATGGTCTTGGACTCACCGTCGGGTGTCGTGTAGGTGGAACGGTAGAAGCCGTGGAGCTTGTCGTTGAGGATGCCGGTGAAGGCGATCGACAGCTTCGCCGGACCCGGTGCGACGGTGTCGCCCACGGTGAGTGTGAGGCGCTGGGCGTCCCCGTCGAGGCTCACCTGGGGAGTGAACGTGGAGTCACCGGACACGACCTTGGCTGAGAGGATGTCGAGCTCGATCGCGTTGAGCACGATCTCGGTGACAGGTTCGGTGACGTCGACGTCGATGACGACCGACCCGGAGAAGGTGGCTGCATCGAGGTCGGGTTCGAGGGTGATCTCGTAGTGGGACGGGATCACGGTTCGGGGCAGGCGGTAGTCGGCTTCGCTGGCCATGGGGCTCCTTCAGATCGTGCGGTACACCCGATGGTATTGACCGACGAGAAGCAACTTCGTCTCCCGAGACCCATCCCCCTGCATCGCTCCTGCGTCGCTCTGCCGTCCCCCTTGAACCTCAATCCACGAGGTCGTACGCATCTCCAGGCTTCCGATTCTCCCGTCCCCCCTTCAGCCTCAATCCGCTGTTTGGCACCGTGACACCAGGCTCTTTCTCCCGTCCCCCCTTCAGCCTCGATCCACGAGGTCGAAACCGTCTTCGGACTTCTGA
>CAYLVM010000131.1:0-6187 GCA_964387145.1 uncultured Acidimicrobiaceae bacterium | reverse complement strand
GTACTAGATGGACCAAAACCACCTGTGCTGCCAGTTACACCACCCCCCATCGCGGCGATGCGCGTCGAAAGTGTAGAACGTGGCACGGCGTGTGCGGCAGTCGGATCACTCATCCAATGGTTCCCAACCGTGTCGAACCGGGGTCACGGCCTCGACGGCTCGTGTCGGTGTGTCGACGACATCGGCCGCATCGAGTGCCTCATCGAGACCGACGAAGAAGGCGAACAGGGCAGACCCTGATCCTGTCATGGCGACCTCGGTGCCCCACAACACAGCGAGTTCTGCTCTCCAGTCATCGATTCGCGGGTCGAGCGAGGCGGCGGCCGGGTACAGGTCGTTGCGCATCGGGAGCCCTCCTCGCAACACCGGAGGCAACACCCCGTCGGACAAGGGCGTGCCGCTCGGACCGCCCATCTCGTCCCAGCGACGGAAGACGTCGGGTGTCGAGAGAGAGAACGGCGGCACGACGATGACCAGGGCGAATCCCTCGAGCGGTTCGATCGGTGTCAGGCGCTCACCGCGGCCCTCGACGAGGCACGACCCGCCCGTGGAGGAGAAGGGCACATCGGAGCCGATCGACGCCGCGATCTCGACCGCTGTGTCGGGATCGATGCCGTAACGGCGCACCATCAGCCCCAGTGCCGCTGCAGCGTCCGCACTACCGCCGCCGAGACCCGCGCCCGACGGGATGTGCTTGACAACGTCGACCGAAACCGGTGCAGTGATGCGTGCCGCCCGCCGTGCAGCGTCCATCGCCACGAACGCGAGGTTCGACGTGTCGGCGGGTCCCTCGTCGTTGGAGACCGTCACGGTGTCCTGTGTAGCACCACGTATCGTCACGACGTCGTGAAGCGACACGGACTGGAAGATCCCCGACAGTGGGTGGTACCCGTCTACAGATGGTGGGTAGACGGCAAGGGCAAGGTTGACCTTGGCGTAGGCCAGTGCGCGCATCATCGAACATCCTCCATTCGTGCGATCGCAACGAAGTCCCCGGGGAGGAGATCCTCGGCACGGGCCGTCGGGTCGACCGACGCTGCCAGCAATGTCTCCTCGGTTCGCTCGAGAACCGAGGACAACGACCGGCGGAGCATCTTGCGACGCTGGCCGAAGGCTTGCGATGCCAACTCGATGGCTCTCGGCGCTTCCGGTGGTGCATCGATGCGGTCGAGCACGATCACGGCCGACGCCACCCCGGGCTGAGGCTCGAACACGTGAGGCGAGACGGTGAAAGCCCGTGCACCCCGTGCGTGGAGACCGACGATCACCGAAGGTAGCCCGTACACCTTGCCCCCCGGTGACGCGAGCATCCGATCCGCGACCTCTCTTTGGACCATCACGACGAACCTATCGATCCTCGGTGCGCCACGAAGCGCGTCGAGGACGATGCCGGTACCCACGTTGTAGGGAAGGTTCGACACCATCGTCCATGACCCCTCCGGGAGTTCCACGTCGAGGTCGATTCGACCAGCATCCTCGATGCGGATCTCGACGTTGTCCCAATCGGTAAGCACCGACGAGAGGATCGGTTCGAGAGCGTTGTCGATCTCGTAGGCGACGACCCGGCGCGAGACCTCGGCGAGTGCACCGGTGAGCGTCCCGGTCCCCGCCCCGATCTCGACGACCTGGGCATCGGCATCGAGCTGTGCAGTCGCCACGATCTTGCGCACGATGTTGGGATCGACGAGGAAGTTCTGGCCGAACCGTTGATTCGGTCGATGTCCGGCCTCGGCAAGCATGCTGCGGATCTCGTTCCGTGCCTGTGCCGGGCCCTCACCCACGAGGGTCTCCGAACAGGCGAACCGCAGTCGCCGTCGTGAGTCTTGCTGCCTCAGCGACGTCGACTCCCCAGACGTCGGCCAGCACGGCCCCGGTGTGTACGACGTTGGCAGGCTCGTTCGATGCTCCCCGGAGCGGTTCGGGTGTGAGATAGGGGCTGTCCGTCTCGACCATCGTGCGCTGCGGCGGAGCGAAGCGAGCACCGAGACGCAGCGTTTCGTCTGCCAGGTAGGTGAGGGGTCCGGCGTAGGAGAACGTGACACCGATCTCGGCGAACCGTTTGGTCCACTTCGTTCCCCCCGTCCAGCAGTGCAGCACGGCACGCTCGCCGAGAGCGGCATCCGCCAGGATCTCATACACGTCGGCGAACGCGTCACGACAGTGGACGATGACCGGCTTGTCGAGATCCTTTGCAAGGGCGACCTGCTCGGTGAACGCGGTGATCTGAGCGTCGCGCGGTGCAAGGTTGCGGTACCAATCGAGGCCACACTCACCAACGGCGTCTGCCTCTGCCGCGAGTTCAGCGATCCGCTCTGCCACATCGGGCCACGACGCTGCATCATGTGGATGCAATCCGCAAGACCACTTCACCGACGTTGGGAAGCGCTGGGCGAGGGCCCGAGACGCCTCGCTGGAGGAAACATCGACGCCGGGGCACATCACCCAGGCAACCCCCGCCGCCTCAGCGCGATCGAGTACCGCTGCGGCATCGTCGTCGACGAGGAACAGGTGCCCGTGCGTATCCACCCACGGAGCATCTGCCATCGCCTACTCCCCTGTATCCAGTTCGACCTTTGCGAACAAGGGTCCGAGTTCCCCAAGCACCGTTCCACCCGACACGTTCGGTACCTCCCATACGGGTCCGGCATCGGGTGAGGCGACTCCTTGTGCATCGAGTACCTCGATCGACGTTGCAGGCAGGTACGGTGCGAACGCAACCGCGGCTGTTGCGATGAGCTGGTGGGCGACCCACAGCGTCGTCCCGGTCCGCTCCATGTCGGTCTTTGCTGTGGACCACGGTGCAAGGTCGTTCAGGTAGGCGTTCGTATCACCGGCGATCTGCATCGCACGTGCCAGGCCGCCGCGCAGGCGGACCCCGTCGAGTTGCTCGGCGACCTCAGCGAGGGCGGATCCACGGGATTCGAGCAGCCTGGTATCGGTGTCGCCGAGGGTTCCCGGTTCGGGGACGACGCCGTCGAAGTAGCGGCCGGTCATCGAGATGACCCTGTTCACGAGGTTGCCCCAGGTTGCAACGAGTTCATCGTTGATGGACCGCACGATCTGGTCGTCCGAGAGATCGGTGTCATTCGATTCGGGAAGTGAACGAGCAACCGCGTACCGCAGCGCATCGGATTCGAAGCGATCGAGGTACCAGCCGAGCGTCCGGCCGATGCCACGCGACTTGGACACCTTGTCGCCGCCGAAAGTGACGTACTGGTTCGCGGGTACGTTCGTCGGCATGTTGAGCCCACCATGGCCGAGGATCAATGCAGGCCAGTAGATGGCGTGGAACGGGATGTTGTCCTTCCCGACGAAGTAGTACGACTCTGCGGCCGGATCTTCCCACCATGCCTTCCACGCATCGGGTGTTCCCTGGATCTCTGCCCACTCCTGAGGAGCCGACAGATACCCCATCACCGCCTCCCACCACACGTAGATCGACTTGCCGGGGCCGATGTCGTCGACGGGGAGCGGAATGCCCCACTCGAGGTCACGGGTGAAGGCACGGTCGTGGAGGCCTTCTGTGACCATCCCCTTGGCGAAGTTGATGACGTGAGGTCGCCACCCTTCACGCGTCTCGAGCCACGCGAGGAGCTCATCATTCAGCGCGCTGAGACGCCAGTAGTAATGCTCCGTCTCTCTAAGTACCGGCGTCGTCCCTGAGAACTTCGAGCGGGGGTCGATCAGGTCGATCGGGTCGAGTGTCTTGCCACAGTTGTCGCACTGGTCGCCTCGTGCATCGCTGTAGCCACAGTGCGGGCACGTCCCTTCAACGTAGCGGTCGGGGAGGAACCGGCGTTCCTGCTCGTCGTAGAACTGCTCGGTCGTGTGCGGGTAGAGGTACCCGTTCTCGAGGAGACGCATGAAGAAGTCCTGTACGACGCGCTTGTGCGTGTCCGTGCCGGTCGTCGTGAACAGGTCCCAGGAGAAGTCGAGGTCATCCCAGTAGGTGAGGAACTCGGGGTGGTACTTGTTGACGATCTCTTCAGGGGTCACACCCATCTCATCCGCCTTGACGGTGATCGGTGTTCCGTGAACGTCGGAACCTGAAACCATCAGGACATCATCGCCGAGCGACCTGCGGTATCTCGCGTAGATGTCTGCCGGAAGGTATGCGCCGGCGAGGTGGCCGAGGTGAAGCGGGCCCTGGGCGTATGGCCAGGCAACGGCGACAAGGACCTTGGTGGGTTCATGTTCAGTCATAGAACCGATGGTACAGGCAAGGAGGAAGTCGCCGGATGCTGGAACCTGTTGGAGATGCCTCGCTGTACTATTCCGGCGCCGGTGAGCACACCGGCGGAAACAAACGGAGGTTCCCAGTGGACACACTCATGGTCAGGAAGATCGACGACCTCGGGAGGGTCGTCGTTCCGGCGGAGACCCGCCGCCTGTTCAATATCCATGAGGGGGATGCTTTGGCGATAACCGTGGAGAATGGTGGGATTGTTCTTCGCAAGTTGGAAGCCACATGTACGTTCTGCAACAGCTCGGAAGGACTCGAGAATTTCAAGGGACGCGGCGTGTGCGTCGAATGCAGGGACAAGCTCGCAGCGCTCTAGGAAGATCAGCACATGGGTCGAGTTGGTCGTTGGGTTTACAGCTCACAGTTCACAGCTCACAGTCGGAAACCTGGGCCGTTTCTCGATGCTAGAAGCTCGTCGGTAGACGGCAAACGGACAACGACTGCTCCCTATTCGCTGATCTTCTCGGTGCCCTCGTTCAGGACACGTTCGTAGAGCGCCCTGCGGCTCACACCGAGGTCGGCGGCAACGCTACGCACCGCGTCAGATGTTGTCGAGCCGCCTGCAATGAGGAGCGACACGGCGGCGAGTGCGTCATCGATCGACACGGCTCGCTCCTCAGCGCCTTCGATCACGAGTGTGAACTCGCCCTTCAGCGTGCCGTGTGTCGACCAGTGATCTGCCGCTTCGCTCAGCGATCCGCGCCAGATCTCTTCGTACATCTTCGTGAGCTCACGTGTGACGACGACGCGACGGTCCGGATCGACTGCCGCAAGGTCACCGAGGTCCGCAGCCACCCGTGACGGTGCAGCGAACAGAACGAGTGTGCGCTGTTCGGTTGCAGCCCGCTCGATCGCCCGGGTGCGAGTCCCTCCCTTCCTCGGAAGGAAGCCGTCGAATACGAAACGATCGCCGTCGAACCCCGATACTGCCAGAGCCGTGACGACCGCGCTCGGGCCGGGGACGACATGGACTGCTGCGTCGATTTCGACGGCGACCTCGACGGCCGATGCACCGGGGTCCGACACGACGGGCATCCCTGCATCCGACACGAGGACAACCGACGATCCATCTTCGAGCTCCCGACGGAGTAGGCCGAGTCGGGCCTTCTCGTTTCCTGCAAAGAAGCTCTTCATCGGGATAGACACACCGAGGTGTTGAAGAAGCCGGCCCGTTCGCCGCGTGTCTTCGGCGAAGATCAGGTCGGCGGACCGCAGTGTCTCAGCGGCGCGTTCGGAGAGATCGGCGAGGTTCCCGATCGGCGTTCCCAACAGTGTCAGTGTTCCCGGCATCGATCGATGATGGTAGAGCACACAGCGCCATCCCGACCGAAGGCGCCCGCACACCCGACAGGATCTCGAGGATCCAGCGACGCGACGTGAAACGAATCACCCTGGCGGGAGGGACGAGCCGTACCGCAGCGACCCGCCCGTCGTCATCGATCTCACAGACCCTGATGGGGCGACGCATCGTGATCGTTTGAATCGACGCCGTCCTGATCAGCACGGCTCGACAATCGGGGAGAGCCAGTCCGAGCCTGCGATCCCTGTGCGATGCCGCAAGGATCACGCCATCGAGTTGCCAGGACGGATGGCGAAGGTCTATTCGACGGTACGCACCCCTCACTGGTACGCTTCCCCCACTATGGCTAAGGCAAAACGACGTAAACTCCGCGCTCGCCGCTCGAAGGCGAACCACGGCCGCAAGCCCAACGCGGGCCGCGGCTGACCCGACCTCTCGTTCCCGACGCCGTCTCGTTTCATCTCTCAGATGTACGACGCGCCGTCACGAATGTCCAGAGGCCCGTTCGCGCCAGATCCCGCCACCGTCCCCCCTTCAGGGGGGACAAGCGAGTCCTCGAGCGAGGAGGGACCGCGAGCCTGCCCCTCTTCCGTCCCCCCTTCAGGGGGGACAAGCGAGTCCTCGAGCGAGGGGGGAGTGCGAGC
>CAYLVM010000130.1:1584-6457 GCA_964387145.1 uncultured Acidimicrobiaceae bacterium | reverse complement strand
CCGATGGCCGATGGCCGATGGCCGATGGCCGATGGCCGATGGCCGATGGCCGATCACCGGTAGCTGTCACCGTTCTCCCGTCTACCCTCCCTCTCATGACCGATCTCACCATACGCACCAGGGAATGGATCGAAGGCGACCCCGATCCGACGACCAGAGCGGAACTCGCCAGCCTTCTCGAGTCCGGGGATCTCGATGCGGTCTCGGAACGGATGGCGGGCACGCTCACCTTCGGAACAGCCGGGATCCGGGGAGTCGTCGAAGGTGGGTCCAACCGGATGAACCGGGCGACGGTGATCCGTACGACGGCAGGACTCGCAGCATATCTCCTCAAACGGACCTCCCCCGGCCAACGCCTCATCGCCATCGGCAGGGACGCCAGGCTTTCGTCGCAATCCTTCATGGAAGACACCATCGGTGTCCTGACGGCCGCAGGGTTCGACGTTCGGTACTTCGAGGAGCCCACACCGACTCCCCTGGTCGCGTACTCGGGACTGACCTTGGGGGCGTGTGCCTCGATCGTGATCACCGCGTCGCACAACCCGCCGAAAGACAACGGCTACAAGGTCTACGCGTCGAACGGTGCTCAGATCATCTCGCCGGCAGATATCGAGATCGCGGCAGCCATCGGATCCGTCGGCCCGGCAAACGCCGTGCCTCGAGCAGCCGATCCTCTCCGCCACCCCGCAGCGAAACCCATCGGCCCAGACATGTTCGAGGATTATCTACGCGAGGTAGCGGCGTCGCTTCCACCGGTGACGGGAGATCGCAGTATCCGGATCGTCTACACAGCCATGCATGGCGTCGGTGGCCGGTTCGTGACCGAGACCCTGGCACGGTTCGGGTTCTCGAATGTCCATCCCGTCGCGAGGCAGTTCGAGCCGGACGGTACGTTCCCAACGGTTGCCTTCCCGAACCCGGAGGAGCCGGGCGCTCTCGATCTCGCCCACGAGCTCGCGGAGGCGATCGACGCCGACATCGTCTTCGCCAACGACCCGGACACCGACAGGCTCGCGGTGTCTGTTCCCACCCCCGGCGGCGTATGGCATCCGCTGACGGGGAATCAGATAGGAGTGCTCCTTGCCGAGTTCCTACTCGAGTACACCTCCGACGGGACCGTGATCAACTCGATCGTGTCGTCCCCGCTCCTTGGACACATCGCCCGACGCCACGGAGCTACATGGGCCCAGACTCTCACCGGGTTCAAGTGGGTGTGTACCGCTGCGCTCGATCTCGCCGATGCGGGCAGTGGGGATATGATCCTTGGCTTCGAGGAAGCTCTCGGATACTCGGTTGGGACGACTGTCCGCGACAAGGATGGCATCTCGGGCGCTGCAGCCTTCGCTGTGCTCGCCGCTTCGGCCGCCGCCGACCAAGCCACGGTCCTCGACAGGCTCGCTGATCTCTACCGCGTCTACGGCATCTGGACATCGACCCAGGTAAGCATCCGCAGGGAAGGCTCGCAGGGAAGTATCGAGATCTCCACCGCCATGGATGCCCTCCGGTCCTCACCGCCGACGTCTCTCGCCGGTGCATCGATCGTGGCGACCACCGACTTCTCCGTCGGAGCCGAAAGCCGGCCGCGTTACCTCGGTGCCACCAACCTGATCGAGTTCGATCTCGGTGAGGAAGGGCGGGTCCTGGCCAGACCGTCGGGAACGGAGCCGAAACTCAAGATCTACGTCGATCTGTCGGGCCCGTTCCCGGAGTCCGGAGATTGGATTGGCGCCGAGCAGGTGCTCAACCGCCGAGCTGCCGATGTCGGACATGCCCTCGAAGCGTTACTCGTCGCGTCCATGGGGTAGCTCACGATCGTCGTAGCTGCCTCATAACTGCGCTCCAGCGGCTCTGCATGGGTCGAGCGCGCCATTTCTTTGCTGACTAGACACAAACCGTTAAGCCAGCGACACCACAGACCGAAACCTATCTGAGAACAGAAACGGACGGCCTGTGACGACGAAGAACCCCGACCCCTCGAGCACGATCGAAGAACACAAGTTCTCCACGTCGCTCAAGGGTTACGACAAGCGAGAAGTTCGTGCCTTCCTCGTTGAGCTCGAGAACAACTTCCGTGAGCTCGAGGAGTGGGCCTCCGATGCGAAACTTCGGCTCCAGCAAGCCGAGTACGAGTCGCAGAAGATCAAGGACGAGCAGGGACAGTCGGTCGACGGTGCCATCGCAGCGGTCCTCGATGCGAAGGATCGCATTCTCGATCGAGCCCGCAAGCAGGCACGTGAGATCGAGTCGGATGCTCAACGGCGAGCTGATGAGGTGCTCGCCGGTGTCGGAGTATCGGTCGAGGACCTACCCGAAGACATCGAGGAGGCCAAGCGCCAGGCTGCAGAGATCCTCGAACAGGCACAGCGCGAGGCAGCAGCGATGCGCGAGACGGTCGCCCAGGCCGAGCATCGGGTCAAGGAGCTGTCACTCGAGCGGGACAGGGTCAGAGATGAGATCGAGGCGTTGATCGCAGAGACACAGATCGTCGACGGAGACGCCGGTGTGGAGATCGACCCCATCGGAACGATGCGCCAGGTCGAAGAGCGCTCGATGGAGATCATCAGTGACGCGGAAGCTGCTGCAGACGCCATCAGGGAAAGGGCAGAATCTGACATCGCGGCGGCGAAGCTAGAGATCGAAGAGGCCCATGTCAAGGCCGCTGAGGTCATTGCAGAGGCCGAGGAACGCGTGCAAGAGATGCTGATCATGGCGGAGGAGGCAGCCGACAGATCTCTCACAGACGCAGATACGCGTGCAGAGAAGCGCGTCGCCGGAATCGTATCGGAAGCACAATCGCAGATGGACGGGATCCGCTCCGAAGCTCAAGCGGAAGTCGACCGCCTGCTCAACGAGGCAGAGACGGTACGTGCAGCAGCCAGAGACGAAGCCGCCAAGATCAAGTCTGAAGCCCTGCAGTTACTCGACGAAGCAGAGACGGCTGCCCAGGCTCGCACCGCCGAGATCATGCTCAAGGAAGCAGAGATCGAGAACCTCAAGGCGATGGCCGTAGCGACAGAGCAGCAGGCTTCCGAGAAACTCAAGACCGCTCAGGATGGTGCCAACGCACTGCGTGAAGAGGCCCAGGAGTTCCGGGACGAGGCGCAGGGCAAGAGGGACGACGCAGATCGGGCACTCGTCGAAGCGCATGAGATGGTCGCAGTGATGAAGCGGGAGTCGGAGCATGCCTCCGAGATCCTTCTGGCCGAGGCACAGCGTGTTCGTAGTGAGGCTGAGACCGCTGCACGAGAGATGGTGACGGGCGCAAGCGAGACGGCCAGGGACCTCACCGACGCAGCAGAGCGGATCCTCGAAGATGCACGGGAGCAGTCCGATCGAGCAATGGCCGAGCTGCAACTCAAGGTCATTGCAGCCAAGAAGGCGATCGCACGTGCAAAGGCAGACAAGAAGGCTGCGATCGCCGAGGCCACAGAAGTCGTCCAGCAGATCCATCTTGATGCCGTCGAGGCCCTCGAACTCTCTGAGGAACGGCTGCGGGTTGCTGAACTGGCGATCGCCGAGGCCGACGGAGAGCGGGAGGACGCTGCCTCCAAGATGGCAGAGGCCGAGCAGAAGCTTCGCGATGCGACACTGTCGGCCGAAGAACTCACCAACGCGGCCGTCTCCATGCACGACGAAGCGGCGGAGCAACTCGAGACGGCAAGGACGGCACAGGCACGGGCCGATGCCGAGATCGCTCAGGCTCTGACGGATCTCGAGGCAGAAGCCGTGCAACGGCGAGCATCTCTCAAGGTTGAGCTTGAAGAGAACAAGGAAGAAGCCAGAGCCGAGCTCGACGCCATACGGTCCGAGACCGCAGAGATCCGTGCCGCGGCTCAAGCCGACGTGGCTCGCATGCGTGAACAGACGGTTGCCGCCCGTGAACAGATTGAGGCAGCAGAGGCGACCGAATCGAGGGCCAACGAGATCCTCGAGGTCGCCGAGCGAGAGGCAGCCGAGCTGCGCGACATCATCGCCGCCGAGACTGAGGAAGCCGAACTTCGATCTGCCGCAGCGCGGGCGACCGAGGACCAAGCAAACCTCGTCCTCCAATCGGCGAGAGATGAGGCGGAGCTGATCCGCATGGAGTCATTGGCGATCCAGGATCAAGCAAGAGAGATCCTCGACGCTGCCAAGGAGAAGGCAGAGGAGCTGAGCGATGCGGAGCAGAAAGCGTTCGTACTCGTTGAGCAAGCCCAGCAGGAGGCAGTGGGAATCCGAGCCAAAGCCGAGGGAGAGGCTGCTGCAGCCACGGTGGAGCGCCAGAAGCTCGCTGAGGATCGTGAGCAGATCGCTGCAGAGGCCGCAGCAGTCCAAGCAGCGATGGCTGAGGTGCAGAGCTGCCAGGAGGACATCGATCAAGACCAGGAGCGACTCGATGTGTCGAGACGCGAGATCGAAGAGAGTGCCGCGGAACTCGCAGAGATGGAGGCGACCCTCGACGAGCAGCGTGCACAGCTCGAACCGGAACGTCAGAGCCTGACGGAGCAGCGTGAGGCGTTGCTTGTGGAGCGTGAGCGGTTGTCCGGTGAGGCTGAGGCTGTGGAGTTCGCTCGGTTGGAGCTCGAGGAGCGTCGTGTCGAGGTTGGTGAGCTCGAGGAGAGGCTTGCGGGCGAGGCTGAGGCTACGGAGAAGGCCAGAGCGGATCTCGAGGAAGAGCGTTCGACGTTCGACGAGCTGCGTGGGCAGTTCGCTACTGAGCTCGAGGCGATCGAGGTGGCACGTGGCGAGATCGAGGTTGCTGAGAGAGAGGTTGCTGAGAGAGAGGCCGAACTTGTGGAGGCCAGGGCGGCGCTCGATGAGGAGCGCGGCGATCTGGGTCCCGAGCGTGAGGCGTTGCTTGTGGAGCGTGAGCGGTTGTCCGGTGAGGCTGAGG
>CAYLVM010000130.1:0-1484 GCA_964387145.1 uncultured Acidimicrobiaceae bacterium | reverse complement strand
CAGCGCTCGACCAGCAGGTCGAGGAGATCGTGTCCAAGCAGCAGGCTATCGAGAACGAACGAGATGCACTCGAAGCTGAGAGAGAAGGGCTCGCTGCCGAGGCCGCCGCGAGGGCCGAGGAAACATCCATGCTCGCCGCGCAACACGCGGCAAGGGAAGCCGAGCTCGATACCCGCTTCACCGAACTCGAGTCCATGGGGGCGACGAGCGGAGAGCTCGAGCGCCGTGTCGCGGAAGTCGACCAGGAGCGTGAAGAGATCATCGAGCGCGAGCACCTCGTCACCCAACGTCTCCAAGAGATCGAGGGCCGCGAGGCGAACGTTCTCGAAGAGATCGCAGCACTCGAGGCCATGGCCTCCGAGCACTCCGATGCTGTTGAGCGCTTGGAGGATGCTCAGAGTGAACTCGACGACATGACGGCACGCCACGCTGAAGCCAAGGAGGAGGCCGAAGCAGAGTGGCAGGACGGTCGGAGGAAGATCGACGAAGACCGCAGGCAACTCGTTCTTGCAGAGGAGCTCCTCGCCGAACAGAAGCGGGAACTCGAATCGGCGCACGGTCACCAGGTGGATGCGGACGCCGAACAGGTCTCCGACCTGGAGCGTCGCGAGCAGGAGATCGCCGAGAAGCTCGCTGAGATCGAGCACCGCGAGGCAGTTGTTGAAGAGATGGAAGAAGTCCAGGAGTCGAAGTCCCAAGCAGAGATCGCACAAGAGAGTGTTCTGCAGGACGAGATCGACCGATTGAGGGCAGAACTCGACGATCGTGAGCAGGAACTCGAACAGCGAAGTCGGAACCTCGCCGAGCGTGAAGCGGTCATTGATGAGATGAATCTCAAGGCGGAGGTTGCCCTCGCCGAAGCCACGGCAGAGGCCGACCGGCTGGTCACAGAGGCTGGGGCCAACCAACAGCCTCTGGCCCCCGACAACGGGGTCGCCCCGACACCATCCGAGCCAGAGTACGTTCCCACAGACTTCGGTGGCATGTCCTTGAGTGACCGCCTCGTTGCGGCGGCAGGTTCCGGGGACGACGACGAACCCGATTCACTCGACGCTATTCGCCTCGATGCCATGCGTGCTCTCGAGGAAGCGCGGGCAGTCCGCGACTCGGTCACCGGTGACGGGTTTGGCGCCACCGGAAGTTCTCCCTCATCCGATGCCGATCAGGTCGGAGTTGATCGCAAACCGATACTCGACTACTCGCCCGCCGTGCCCGCACCGGCATCGACGGACCAAGAGAAGGACGATGACGAGCCGACCGACGACCCGGTTGAGAGCAGGTACTCTCGCCACTCAGCGAAGCTGCCTCGTATCGGTATCGAGCCGGGATCGAGTTCGGACACTATCGCCAACCTCCGTCGGCAGATGACCGCCGACAACCGATAGGTACGAGGCAGACACGAGGTAGGAAGCGGCTCTTCTCCGTTCACCCTCGATCCACGAGGTCGTACCCGTCTCCCGGTTCTCCCGTCCCCCCTTCAGGGG
>CAYLVM010000129.1:0-6529 GCA_964387145.1 uncultured Acidimicrobiaceae bacterium | reverse complement strand
GCCATCGGCCATCGGCCATCGGCCATCGGCGAAGCATCGCGTATGTCGCATACCGAAAGTGAGCGCAGTGAGCGCCCGACAGCGAGGCCCCTGGGCCAAGCGCACCGACGGCCGAAAGCGGTGAGCGAAGCGAACCCACGCCGAGCGCAGCGAGTCAGCGTGCCCCCTCCGGGCACGTTGACTAACGTGTGTCACGGAGGTAAGTATGGCCAAGACGACGGGTGGGGGTTTGGTCGCTTCGATGCTTGCGGTCGAAGGGGTCGACACGGTATTCGGTCTCCCCGACGGGACTTATCAGGGCCTGATCGGTGGACTCGATGCGAACAACATCCGGCTGATCACGCCCCGCCACGAGTCCTCGGCGCTCCACATGGCCGCCGCCTACGCCCGCCTCACGGGGCGCCTCGGTGTCGCGATCGCCTCCAACGGACCCGGCGTTGCCAACGCTCTCCCGGGTGTCGCCGTGGAAAACGCGGAAGGCAATCGAGTTCTCCTGATCACGTCTTCTCGGCGCTCCGGCATCACCTACCCGGACCGCGGCGGAACCTACCAGTACTTCGAGCAGGTCGCCGTCATCAGCCCCATGGCGAAGTGGTCGGCGTCGGCAGCAACAGCCGACCGGATCCCCGAGCTGCTCCGTACAGCGTTGCGCCGATCCTTTGCCGGCCGTCCCGGTGTCGTCCATCTCGACGTCCCGGAGTCCGTCATGAACGGGAAAACGTCATCACCGTCGATCCAGTCGCCAGCGTCGTACCGCATCATCGATCCGCTCGGCCCGAGGACTGTAGACGTCGAGAGAGCAGCAACGATGCTGACCGAAGCAACACTGCCGATCATCCACGCGGGTGGTGGCGTCGTGCACGCCCAGGCCTTCGATCAGCTGATCACCGTCGCCGAACGTCTTGGCGCCCCGATCACGACGTCGTGGAGTGGCTCGGGTTCGGCGCCCCATACCCACCCGCTCGTCTGGCCGATCTCGGCCATCGATGCGTGCAACGAACTGCGGGTGAAAGCAGACACCGTGCTCATCGTAGGTTCCCGCCTCGGTGAGACAGACTGGTGGGGAAGACCCCCGAACTGGGGTTCTGATCAGCAAGTCATTCAGGTCGACATCGACGAAGCAGCGATCGGCATGAACAAGGCGGTCACGCTCCCGATCCATGCGGATGCCGCGGTGTTCCTCGATGAGCTTGCGGTGACACTCGACCGATTCGCCGATCCGACCGCCGAAAGGAAGACGCTCGTTCGTGAGCTCCAGACGAGCCGCGACGGCAAGGCACGCAAACTCTCGGACAAGCATCTCACCGATACGAGTATCCCCATGACCACCGCACACGTTCCATCGATCGCCAGACGAGCCTTCCCCGACGACACGATCTTCATCGCAGACGGTGGCAACACTGCTGTGTGGTGTGCGTTCTTCTGGCAGATTCGTGAGCCCGGCGTGACTCTGGGAACGCCTCACTTCGGCCATCTTGGCGCAGGCGTCGGCCAGGCCCTCGGTGCGGCCGCAGCGTTTCCCGATCGGTCGGTGTGCTGCATCATCGGTGACGGCGCCTTCGGCATGCATCCCCAGGAGATCGAGACTGCGGTGCGCAACGACTTCAAGATCGTGTTCCTCGTCGTCTCTGATCGGCAGTGGGGCATGGTCAAGCTCTCTCAGTCCGTCGCTCGCCGACCGGTCAAGATGATGCTCAAGAAGCAACTCGACCCCGGCGAGACAACGGGAACCGACCTCGGAGAGATCGCCTACGACGAGCTCGCCCGCTCGATGGGCGCCCACGGTGAACGGGTGAACGATGCTTCGAAGCTGCCTGCAGCCATCGAACGAGCCGTCGGGTCGGGGAAGTGCGCGGTGATCCACATCGACGTGGATCCCGTGAAGAACCTGTGGGCACCGGGGTTGCTCCACTTCAAGAAGATGCACGAGGAACCGGGAGGGAAGTAAGCGATGGTCGCACCAGTGGCTCTACTCGCCGTCGGAAACATCGACAGCGCTGTACTCAACTTCAACTCAGGTTCGCTACTCGCGCTCAACGTCCTCATCGGTCTCATGATGTTCGGAGTGGCGCTCGGTATCGACATCTCCGACTTCAAGGCACTTGTCGCTACGCCGAAGCCTGCAGCCATCGGTCTCGGTTCCCAGTTCATCCTTCTTCCCGTCGCAACGTTCCTACTCACACTCGTTCTCGACCTGTCGCCGTCGGTGGAACTCGGGATGATCCTCGTCGCGTCCTGCCCGGGCGGGAACCTGTCGAACATCATGACGTACCTCGGGCGTGGCAACGCGCCGCTCTCGGTGGGTATGACCGCGGTGTCGACGGCGGTCGCCGTCGTGATGACACCCCTGAACTTCTCACTCTGGGCAGGTCTGAACCCTGCCACGAAGCCGATCCTCGAGACCGTGTCGGTCAATCCCATGACGATGTTCGTGACCATCGTCATGATCCTCGGCGTCCCCCTGTCGCTAGGGATCCTCCTCGCAAGGTGGAGGCCCCAGATCGCAGCCCGGCTCGAGAAGCCGTTCAAGATCTTCTCCGTCGTTGTCTTCGTCGCATTCGTAGCGGGAGCCCTCGGTGCGAACTGGAGTAACTTCATCAGCTACATCGGGTTCCTCATCGGGATCGTTGCACTCCAGAACGGCCTTGCCCTTGGCCTCGGTTACGGTGCCGCGTACGTCTCGAAACTCTCGGTCGCCGACCGGCGTGCCGTGACGTTCGAGGTCGGCCTCCAGAACTCGGCGCTCGCTCTCGTTCTCGTATTCACGTTCTTCGACGGTCTCGGCGGCATGGCGTTGATCGCTGCCTGGTGGGGCGTCTGGCACATCATCTCGGGTCTCACCTTGGCCGGCTTCTGGTCGCGGAGGCCCATCGCTGTATCCGATCCGGCAGCCGCATGACACGTTCGGTCCTCGTGACCGGCGCCTCCGGCTACCTCGGCAGCCTGCTGATCGCCGACATCGTCGCCGACCCCCAAAGCATCTCGAGACTGGTCGCTACCGACGTCCGTACCCCCGACAGACCCACCGATGGAGCCACATTCATCGAAGCCGACGTGCGCGACCCGAGTCTCGCCGACGTGCTGAGGAGCCACGATGTCGACGTGGTCGTTCATCTCGCCGCGATCGTTTCGCCGGGGAGGACGCCCGACCGCGAACTCGAGTACTCGGTCGATGTCGGTGGCACGAAGAACGTCCTCGAAGCCTGCATCGCCGCAGGTGTGGAGAAGGTGATTGTGTCCTCCTCGGGTGCTGCATACGGCTACCACGCGGACAACCCGGAGTGGATAGACGAGGACGACCCGCTGCGCGGAAACCCGACATTCGCGTACGCCGATCACAAGCGTCTCGTCGAAGAGATGCTCGGACGCTGGGGCAGTGAGCATCCGGGCCTTCGCCAGTTGATCTTTCGACCGGGAACGATCCTCGGAACAAGCACTCGCAATCAGATCACCGACTTGTTCGACCGAAGATTCGTCCTTGGCATCTCCGGGTCGGACAGCCCGTTCGTCTTCGTCTGGGATGCCGACGTCGTTGCGTGCCTTCGCCGAGGGATCGAGACGGATGCCTCGGGTGCCTACAACCTGGCAGGAGATGGCACCGTGACGCTGCGACAAATCGCCGGGCTCATGGGGAAGCCCTACATCCCTGTCCACCCGTCCGTGCTCGCGGGTGTGCTCGGCGTGATGCAGCGCCTCGGCATCACCCAGTACGGACCCGAGCAGATCGACTTCCTTCGTTACCGGCCTGTGCTGTCGAACATGAGGCTCAAGAACGAGTTCGGGTACACCCCTTCCAAGACGAGCGAGGAAGTGTTCCGGTACTTCATCGAGGCGCGCCGTGGCACGTCGTGATCTCACCGGATCATCGGTGGTGATCACCGGAGCCGCCGGTGGGCTCGGTCGGGCGCTCGCCGAACGGTTCGCCATGACCGGTGCGCGCCTTTCGCTCCTCGACATCGACGGCCAGCGTCTGGAGACGGCAGCCGGGGTGTGCCCCGACACGACAGCCATCGTCTGTGACCTCACCGACCCTGCCGCATGCGGCGAGGCTGTCTCGAGGGTGCTCGACACCCATGGTGGCATCGACGTTCTCATCAACAACGCCGGGATGACCCACCGCTCCGCTTTCATCGACACCGACCCCGCAGTCATCCGCAAGGTGATGGAGGTCAACTATCTCGGGTCGGTCAACATCACGAGTGCGGCGCTCCCCTCTCTCGTCGAGCGGTCCGGTGCGATCGGCGTCATCTCGTCGGTTGCCGGATTCGCTCCGGTCCTTGGACGCACCGGGTACGTCGGTTCCAAGCACGCCCTCCACGGCCTCTTCAACACGTTGCGAGCAGAGATCGCACCGCTGGGAGTCGACGTCACGATCGTCGCTCCCACGTTCATCTCGACAGGCATGCAGGAGCGGGCGCTCGGCGGAGATGGCAGTGTCACCGATCACCCACAATCCCGAGTGGGGAGACAGGTGGATCCCATAACCGTCGCAGACAAGGCCTATCGGGGCATCGAACGGCGAAGGCGCATGGTGGTGATCGGCAGAGTCGGCCACCTGGCGAGGGTCATGACCGCGATCGTTCCCGGCGTCTACGAGTCGATGATGGCCCGGTCGTTGCGGTCCGAACTCGACCGGTAGGCTGCCCAGGTGACCGACACACACCACATCCACGCCTGGCCCGGCGAGTACACGTACTGCCCGCACTGCGCCGCCAAGCTCGAACCGACGGTGATCCAGGGCACGGAACGACCCCGATGCCCGGCGTGCCGGTTCATCCACTGGCGCAACCCCGGCGTGGGCGCCGCGGTCGTCCTCTTCGACGACGAGGACCGTCTCTTGATGGTGCGACGGGGCCCAAGGGCGACACGGGCCGGCTACTGGTCGATCCCCGCAGGCTTCGTCGACTACGGGGAGGAGATCCGCTCCGCTGCTGGCAGGGAACTCGAGGAGGAGACGGGCCTTATCGCAGAGGTCGGCGATGTGGTGTTCGTGGCGTCCAACTTCCACGATCCTGCCAAGCTCACCGTCGGCATCTGGTTCGCAGGCACCGTCACGGGAGGCACTCTGAGGGCCGGAGACGACGCCGATGACGTCGGGTGGTTCAATCTCGACGACCTTCCTCCTCTGGCGTTCGACACCGACGAGGAGTTCATCAGCCGGCTGCGTTGATCACCACATATGGCATCCGACCTGTGTGCTGCTCAGAAATCGATCTCGTCAGGGTTCGGCCCGACACGTTCGTTCCGGTCCATCGCATCGATCGCAGCGACCTCTCCGTCCGACAGTACGAAACCGTACAGGTCGGCGTTCTGCGCGATCCGGGCCGGTGTGACGCTCTTGGGGATCGTGACGATGCCACGTTGCAGCATCCAGCGAAGCGCGACCTGAGCAACCGAGACACCGTGTGCATCGGCGATCGTCTTCAGCTCGAGATCATCGATGATCTGGCCGTGTTTGAGCGGGCTCCATGCCTCGACGACGATGCCACGTGCATCACAGTACGCGACGAGCTCCGGGCTCTGGAGATGCGGATGGAACTCGATCTGGTTGATCGACGGCATCACGGAAGCGCGTTCCGCGAGCTGGTCGAGGTGGTGTACGAGGAAGTTCGACACACCGATTGCCCGGGCCTTGCCATCCATCTGGAGCTGCTCCATCGCCCTCCATGTGTCGTGCGTGTGCTCCGGCTTTGGCCAGTGCACGAGGTACAGGTCCACGTACTCCATCCCGAGCCGTCCGAGGCTTGCGTCCACGGCTGCAAGGGTCGAGTCATACCCCTGGTCGGAGTTCCACACCTTGGTCGTGATGAAGATCTCGCCACGGTCGATCCCGGACGCAGCAACAGCCCTGCCGACACCCTCCTCGTTCTTATAGATCTCAGCAGTGTCGATGTGCCGATAGCCGAGTTCGAGTGCCTCAGTAACGGCACTCTCGACCTCGGGGCCGGGCTCGGACTTGAAGACACCGAGGCCCAACTGTGGCATCTCGACGGCGTCGTGAAGGGTCACGGTGGTGGTGAGTGAAAGTGTCATGTCACAAGGGTGACATCGTTGAGGGGCTAGTGCCAGACGGACCCGAAGGCGTGCAACCGAGACACATCGCGTACGGGCCAGAGATGTTCCATGATCTCTGGAGCCGCAGCCCCGTCACCCGCAATCTCACTCGACGACGAAAAGCCGACCCCTAAGGCCGGCTCTCACGTCATCGCTGAGCGGCAGGTGACTACCGCGTCTCTTTGTGCGGTGTGGTCTCACGACACCACTTGCAGAACTTACGAAGCTCGAGGCGTTCCCTCGTGTTCGTCTTGTTCTTCGTGGTGACGTAGTTCCGCCTCTTGCATGACCCGCATGCAAGGGTGATCGGCGGTCGCTTGTCACTTGCCATTGTGTCTCACTCACTTCGTTCGTTCGGGTACTTGGTATCTGGTACCTGGTACCTGGATTCTCTTGTCTTTGTCCGAGTACTAAGTACTAAGTACGAGGTACTTCTTATCTACTTGATGATCTTCGTGACGCGGCCTGCACCAAC
>CAYLVM010000128.1:0-6543 GCA_964387145.1 uncultured Acidimicrobiaceae bacterium | reverse complement strand
TGTCGCGGAGGGAGGAGACGATGGGGGTGAGGACCTCAGGTTCGTGGCCGTCGGGGCGGGTGTAGAAGCTGATGCGGTCGGCGATGTCCCCGTAGCGCTCGGCGATCTGGCGTCCGACTGCGTCGGGCGTACCCGAAACGGCGAACGCATCGAGCATCTCATCGGTGATCACGCCGGCCATCTGGTCCCACTCGCCTCGCTTGGACATGGCGTTGAGCGAGTCCTGGACATCGCCCCATCCGTGGTGATCGAGCACCCCGCGGTATGCAGGTGTAGAACCGTAGAAGGCGATCTGGAGCTTCACCGCATGACGTGATGCAGCCATGTCTTCGTCGTCGCGGCCGGTGACCACGAACACCGGCAGGGCGATCTTGACATCACCAGGATCCCGGCCCGCAGCAAGGGCACCCTCACGCAGCGTGGGAACGGTGACATCGCGCATGTACGACTCGGTCGTGAACCCGTGGGCCATCAAGCCATCGGCAACCTCACCTGCGACTCTCGTCATCATCGGCCCCACCGCTGCAACGAATACCCGGGGTTTCCCGTGCGGACTTGGGGGCGGAGCGAAGAACGGGGTCATGAGCAGATGCGTGTAGAACTCTCCCTTGAATCGCAGCGGCGTCCCGTCCGACCACGCGTCCCAGATGGCGTGCATGGCCTCGATGTACTCTCGCATGCGTCGTGCGGGATGTGACCACTCCATTGAGAACCGTTTCTCGATGTGGGGTTTGATCTGGGATCCCAACCCGAGGATGAACCGGCCCGAGTAGGACTGCAGGTCGTGGGCAAGGTACGCCATCGACATCGGGTTTCGGGCGAAGGCGACGGCGATCGCTGTGCCGAGTTCGATGTCGGTGGAGTGCTCGGCTGCGAGGGTGAGCGGGAGGAACGGATCGTGGCTGGTTTCGGCGGACCAGAACCCGTCGTAGCCGAACGTCTCGGCGTCGGTGACCTGCCCCGGAACCGTCGAAAGGTCCGGGCTGAACATGATGGTGTCGATCTTCATGGCGACAGTCTCGCCGATACGCGGCACCACCTGCAATTCGCGCTGCTGGCGCGGGTGGTTGACTACTCCTCGAACACACCCATGATCGAGCGTGTCACTGCCGCTGCGCGGTCGGCTCCAGGGAGGGCGGGGTTCCACGACGAGACGGATGCCGCAACGACACGTCCGGTTGCTTCCAGGTTCGCAACGGCACGCCGAACAGTGTCCGCGGACGGTCCACCGGGAGCCGGGTAGTTGATCGCGGGGAGGTCAGACGGATCGACCACGTCGACGTCGACGTGCACATAGATCGGTCCCGGCGAGGGAGGGCTCGATACGACCTCGTCAACCGACTTGATGGTCATACCCGACGCTGCGACGGCTTCTTCCTCACCGCGGTCCAGGTCGCGGGCATCGACCAGGACGATGTGGTCGTCGGCGAGCGGCCGCAGGCCCGTCGCCTCGACGATACTCTGCTCACCCCGCCCACTCAGCATCGCGAGCGGCATCCCACCGAGGAAGTCCGATCCAGTGGACTCCCACGTGTGGAAGTCCCCGTGGGCGTCGAACCAGTACAAGGTCGGATCGATGCCCTTGCGCTGTAGCCCAGCGAGAACTCCGATGACCGAGAGACAGTCACCCGCGTAGATGAGTACCGGGTCGTTGTCTGCGACGACGCCGGCGAGCTCGTCGTAGAGAACCGCCATTCGTCGCTGGCCGACTCCGTTCGGTCCCGATGCGTGTGACGTGTCGTACTCGATGGAGTCGACCAGAAGGTCTGGTGTCAGGGTGATGGCAGGCTCGGGGACGGCGAAGCCATCCATGTATCGACCGACGAAGTAGGGGACGGCAACGACCTGCATAGTGCAACGCTACCGTCCCCTGGTTTCGAAGCCGTCCTGTCAGCTGCCGACACCCGATCGTTCTGTCGGCCGGTCGTCCACAGCAGCCGGCTTCCGCGTGTCGCGACGTTTCCGACCGGTACCTGCGAGCAAGCGGTACAACACGATGAACACAGATAGACCGACCAGGACGATCAACGACACGACGTACAGCCGGTTACCGACGTCGGTACCCGCGGCACCGGAGTGCATGGCGACCACCCACAGCAGCGGAAAGCTGAGGAGGTGGACTGCCCTCCATGCTCGTCGAGGCAGGCGTGACCGCACGGGCTGCCACGATGTCAGCTGAACGGCGGCGAGGAGATAGAGACCCACCACACCCCATGCAACGGCGGCAGGCCGCCACTGCGATGCGAACGGAACGAAGATGCTTGTCAGATCGAACTCCGTGTACGAGTCGGCGAGCAGGCCGACCAGGTGGAGAACGACGAAGACCACGGTGAGACCGCCGAGCCATCGGTGGAGGTCGAGCAGCCACGCGGCGCGCTTGACCGGTTTGACGAGTTGGGTCGACAAGAGGACCCCCCAGATGAACGCGGCGACGAGGAGCACACCTGCGATGAGTCCCGTCGAGCGAGCGAGGTACCACCAGACGCTTGCTGCAAAGATCATGCCGCGAACCTCTCGATACCGGGTGTACGCCATACGAGGTCGTCGACGTCGACCAGCAAGCCGTCGACTCCTGCGGAGTCGAGGAACGACAGCGCCGATATGGGGTCGCTACGTATCGCTGCCTTGCAGAGGACCTCTGCCATCCATGCCTCGCTGGCAACGACCGTCGCTGAGACGATCTTGGACACGATGGGGTCCCCGGTGCTCGGGTCGATGAGGTGATGGACATGCTCGCCGTCGTCGATCCAGGTCCTGGAACGAACTGAAGATGTGCACACGGCACCGGACTCGAGGCGAAGCTCGGTGATGACCATGTCTCTGACCTTGGGGTCCTCCACGGATACCACCCAGTCTGGTGGCGCCGAGCCTGCGATCCGCACATCGCCGCCGATAGCGACGATGGCGGCCGTAGCACCGACCGCGACAGCCTCGCTTGCTACCAGGTCCGCGGCGAGTCCCTTCCCGATACCACCGGGATCGAAACCCGTACCATCGTGGAGGCGTACACGGAGCGTCTCACGGTCGACCTCGATACCTGTTGGGCCGGGTGCCGGGCCCCGCTGAGGGGCCTGAGAGAGCACCGTTCGCCCGGGGGCTCCCGTCTTGCTCTCCGCGTACCCGTGAGAGACGAGAGAGGAGAGGATCGTCGGATCGAACGCTCCTCTCGTCATCTTCCATGCGGTGAGAGAGTGGTCGAGGAGTGTGAGCGTGTCGGGGGAGATCTGCACCCAGTCCGTCGAAGCGTTCATCGTCGAGATCTCGCTGTCGGGAAGAAAGCGACTCCAGAGGTTCTCCAGTTCGACGATCCGCTGCCTTGCCTCGTCGAGAAGGTGGCCGGGACCATCGATCACGACGACGGTGTCGCTGCCCATCGCCCGAAAGGTGGCCGACACCACCTCGGTGTCAACGGCTGCCATTGCTCTTCACCACCACAGTTCGCTTCTGCGCCTTCACCACCACCAGTTGAGGCTTCGCCGTTGCAATCGTTGTCGTGGGTGCTGTCGAAGCGCTCGATGGGGCCACCGTGCCGGTGCCTGACGAAGGAACCGGCAGAAGGAGACTCGGTCGTGTGACCGTCGCCGCTGCTACCTCGGGTGTCGGAACCGGTGGGATCGCGCTGGCCGCCTCCGCTGCGATGATCTTCGCATCGGCAGATGCCATGGCGAAGATCAGGCTGGCGGCTGCCGCAGCACTGACGGCCACGGTGACGGCCCGTGATCCGGCTGCAGGGTGTGCTCGACGGGCCGGAGCGGCTGTGCGCCGTGCTCCGGCCCGGGCCACCGCCGGGTTGTCAGTCGACATCGTTGCGACCCTCGGTTTCGTTTCAGTCGTCATCGTCCGCCTCGTAGCGGTCATCGTCACCCTTCTCGTAGCGGTCATCGTCGTTCTCGTAGCGGTCGTCGTCATTGCTGGACAACACCGGTGTGAGGTCATCGACGAGCGTCTGGACCGTGCCATCCGGGTTGATCACAGCGATGAACCGCAGGACGGTGCCGTCACCGTTGACGAAGCCGATGTCGACGGCGGTCCCGTCGAGGACCTGCGCCGTCTGCCAGCCGGTGTTGGTCTCGACGTCGACGATCGTCAGCATCGAGCCGTCGTTCTCGAGTGTCACGATGCCGGCGTCTGCAACTGCGTAGGCGGTGATCTCACCGGACGCTGCGGAGTCCGTCGTTTCCTGTGGTGCCACGGTCGTGGACGTCGAAGTGGCATCATCGGTGACCTTGACGACCGGAGCAGGTGGAACCTCGACCTGCTCGGTGGTGGCGACGGTGAGTGCACCGACCTGGCCTGTGTCGGTCCCGCTGTTGAGGATCCCGAGGTTCGTCGCGATCGCCGCCGTTGCAGCGAGGATCACGACTGCCACGGAAGCTGCCGTGACGATTGCGGTGCGATGTTTCATGTTTCCCTCCTGGGGGTTGTTTCCTACCTGCAAGAACCGTATCGAAGACCGGGTGAGCAGAAGGGAAGACCAAGGTAAGCGTCAGGTAAAGATGCATCGGTACCGATCAGGAGCATGCCACCATGGCGTCATGCACATTCTTCTGGTAGAGGACGACATCGGTATCGCCGAGCCCTTGGTCGAAGGCCTTCAACGTCAGGGGTATGACGTGACGTGGGTGAGAACCGGGCGTGAAGCGATCGCCGAGGATCCCCGCGACCTCGTGTTACTCGATCTGGGTCTTCCCGATCTCGACGGAGAGATGGTCGCATCTCGGATTCGTGAGCACTCCCAGGTGCCCATCATCGTCGTCACAGCTCGCTCTGATGAGATCGACCGTGTCACGCTGCTGGACCTCGGGGCCGACGACTACCTCGTCAAGCCGTTCGGCTTTAGGGAACTCAGCGCCAGGATCCGAGCGCTGATGCGCCGCGTCTCGGACCGGCCTGCTGCTGATCAGGAGATCGAAGTGGGTCGCCTGGCGATAAGCAACAGGACGCGCACGGTGCTCTTCGACGGTGAGGAGGTGTTGCTGACACCCAAGGAGTACGACCTGCTCGCATTCCTTGCGAGTGACCCAGGTGCCGTGCTCTCGAGAGATGAGATTCTCCGATCGGTCTGGGATGAACACTGGTGGGGATCGACCAAGACCCTCGACGTTCATATCGCGTCGTTGCGCCGCAAGCTTGGTGATCCCGATCTCATCGCGACCGTCCGGGGTGTCGGCTATCGGCTCACCGAGTCTCCGGAGTGACCCGAAGACTGCTCCTTGGGTACATCGCGATCGTGCTCGTTCTCGCGGGATCGTTGGCGATCCCCTTCGGGATCGTGTTCGCCGAGCGTCAGCGTGAGCAGTTCGCCATTGCACTCGAGCGGGATGCCGTTGTGCTGGCCACCGTGTACGAGGATGCGCTCCAGCATGGTGCGCCGATCGACTCGCAATCTGCAGATACCTACGCGCAACGAACGGGAGCGCGGGTCGTGGTCGTGGACCGTTCGGGATCGTCGGTCGTCGACACGGGTGGCGAGGTGCCTCACTCGTTCACGAACCGGCCCGAGATCGTCACGGCGTTGTCCGGGACGCGGTTCTCAGGTACCCGGTACTCCCAGACCCTCGGTGCCGACCTGTTCGTCGTCGCTGTTCCCGTCGCCTCATCACTCAACGTCTTCGGTGCGGTACGCCTCACGATGCTCAACGGTGATATCGAGGAGAGCGTGCAACGTATGTGGTTCAGTCTCGGTGTTGTCGTACTCATCGCCGTTGGCGCGACTGCGATGGTCGCGTTCGCCGTCGCACGTTCGGTCACACGGCCCGTCGAGGACCTCAGGCGGGCGGCGACGAGGATCGCCGAAGGTGATCTCTCGGCGAGGGCGTCTATCGGTGACGCCCCTCCGGAACTCGCTGCACTAGCAAGCACTTTCGACGAGATGGCCACGAGACTCGAGGATCTCATCGAGTCCCAACGGGCGTTCATCGCCGATGCTTCGCACCAGCTCCGTACCCCATTGACTGCTCTGCGACTTCGGTTGGAGAACCTCGAGGCTGAGGCGAGAGGCGACGAAGCGGACGACATCGCCGACGTCGTTCTCGAGGCTGAACGGTTATCGCGCCTGGTTGATCAACTCCTCGAACTCTCGCGAGAGGGCAGTGCAGGAACGGTCGCCGTTGATGTAGGCGATGTAGTCGATCAGCGCCTGCGTCTGTGGGAGGGCGTGGCCGACGAGCAGGCGATCGAGCTCGGTGTCGCCGTCGACACAGTCACGCAGTGTTCTGCGGCGATGGTTCCCGATGGTCTCGAGCAGGTCCTCGACAACCTTCTGGACAACGCGATCCGCTACTCCCCGCCAGGTGGTGTCGTGACCGTGTCCGTTGAACGCGAGTTGGATGGATCGTGTCTCATCAGCGTGGCAGACACCGGACCCGGTGTTCCAGATGAGGATATCGAGCGGCTCTTCGACCGGTTCTGGCGCGGTACTTCAGATCAGCCCGGTACCGGACTCGGCTTGGCGATCGTCGATCATCTCGTCACGCGAGCCGGCGGGACCGTCTCGGCCTCCGAGACGCCCGGGGGCGGCCTCACCGTGACGGTATGCCTCCT
>CAYLVM010000127.1:0-6795 GCA_964387145.1 uncultured Acidimicrobiaceae bacterium | reverse complement strand
CTTCGAGAAGTGCCAAACGGCTCAACCGTCCCTATCCGCGCGTCCTCTTGGTACTCGGACGGCGGCAGCGTCCATGGCGTCGAGTCGCTAGCGTCAGGGTCATGAACCCTTGCTACACATCCATTCTGCGTCTTCGGGCGATTCGTGAGTTCGAGGATCGGCCGATCGATCCGGCGGATCTCGACGCCGTTCTCGAAGCTGCACGATGGACGGGTTCGTCGAAGAACCGTCAGAACTGGTCCTTCATCGTCGTCGACGACTCTCGACAGAAGGAGCGACTGACCAAAGCGGGCGACTTCACGACCCCGATCGCCAACGCACCGGCAGCCATCTGCCTCATCCAGGAGCCGGAAGGGTACGAGTTCGACACGGGCCGCCTCGCACAGAACATCATGCTCGCAGCGGACGCTCTCGGGCTTGCAACCTGTCCCATCACACTGCATCGTGAGGAAGAGGCGGCAGAGATCCTCAGGTTGCCTGAAGGAAGACGGTGTCGGTACGCGATCGCGATCGGGTATCCGGGCCCTGCCTCGGGTCCGGCAAGGTTCGGAGGCCGCAAGGAGATTGGCGAGTTGGTCTACCACAACAGGTACGACGGCTGACTCCCGGGTAGAACAGCGACGGGTGGAGGTGACATGATCTTCACGGTGCTTCTCATCGGCCTGCCACTTGGCTTCATCGTTGGAGCGACCCGTCGTCTCGACGTACTCGCTCTCGGTGCGGTGGTCACCATCGTTGGATGGTGGGTTCTGCTCTTCACTGTTGGAGACGTGGAGTTCTCGATCAGAACGTTGACGTTGGCGACGATCGCCGCGCTCGGGAACCTCACGATCGGCACGGCCGCCGGGTGGGCTCTCGGGGCAGGGCTACGCGCACTGTTCGGGATGACGGCCGAGCGGTAAGCGCCGTCAAGGCCGGCGTTGGTGTTGGTGGGCCCTCGCTGCACTCGACCAACGAGCACCGATACCTGCAGGTGGGTGTGTGGACGAGCGGACGTATCATCGCGATCCATGGCAGCGATAGCGATCTTCGACTCGGGCATCGGTGGAACAACGGTGTACGACGCGGTGCGCGAACGGGCCCCGTGGGCAGACATCGTCTACGTCGCCGATCACGCTTTCGGGCCGTACGGGGAGCGATCCCTCGAGGAGGTTCGTGCCCGGACCGAGGTCCTTGCGAGATATCTCGCATCTGCTGGAGTCGAGGTGATTGTGATCGCATGCAACTCGGCGTCTGCTGCTGCGTTGCAGCATCTGCGCGCATCACTTCGAGAGGTCGCGTTCGTCGGCATGGAACCAGCAGTCAAACCGGCCGCATCGAAGACGACCGTCGGCGTCGTCGGCGTAATGGCTACCGGAGCAACGTTTCAGGGTGAGCTCTTCCGGTCGCTTGTGGGAAAGCATGGAGAGGGTGTCGAGATCGTCGAACAGGCCTGCCCGGGGCTCGCCGCTGCGATCGAACACGGCGAGGACGTTGGGCCTTTACTCGATCGGTACCTCGCCCCCATCATCGACGCCGGGGCCGACGTCGTCGTGCTCGGATGTACCCACTACCCGCTCATCCGGGACGCGATAGAACGTCGTCTGCCTGAGGGGGTGGAGGTCATCGACCCAACGACCTCGGTGGCACGAAGAGCTCTCGATGTCGCTCACGATGCCGGGATCGATCTCGAGGGCACCGCCTCGACCCGGTGGTGGACCACATCATCCGACGAGGATCGGGATGACGATCGCGATTGGGAGACGATCGACATCCCCGGGTCCGGGAAGGCAGCCGTACGTGTGCGCGAGACAACGGTTGTCGCGTTGGCAGGTGATCTGACCTCTATGTCTGTCGATGCGGTCGTGAATGCCGCGAACGTCGAGCTCCTCCACGGAGGCGGCATCGCACTCGCGATCGCGAGGGCTGGAGGTCCGACGGTCGATGAGGAGTCGCACCGGTGGATCGCGACGTACGGCCCGCTGGAACCGGGTGTTGCGGCTCTCACGTCGGCGGGAGCGATGCCGTCGTCGTACGTCGTCCACGTCGCCGGTCCGATCTACACACCAGGGCAGGACAACGAGGGCCTCCTGGCAGCTGCGGTGTTCGCCGCCCTCGACATGGCGACGGAGATCGAGATTCGCACCGTCGGTATCCCTGCGATTTCCGCAGGCGTCTACGGGTATCCGCCGGACGAAGCGACACTCGTCATAGCCGAGAGCACCGCCGAGTTCCTCGAGGAACAAGACACGACGCTGCGATCGGTTCGCCTGGTCGGCTTCGACGACACGATGGCCGACCGGTTCGTTGCGGCGATCGCCTCCCTGACCGCCGAGACCTGAGAGCTTTGCTGCTCCCTCAGTGCTGATGCCGGTGGGCCGAAGGCCACATCGTCGCCATCCACGTCGTCAACGGCACCGCTGCAACGATCCCGATGGTGCCCACGAGTGATCGCACGATCTCGACCGCAACGACCTCGCTGTTGGCGACCGCACCGAACGACTGCTGTGCCAGGATGAACAGGATGGTCAGGGGCATCGCAGCTCCGAGATAGGCGAGTACGAGTGTGTTGACGATCGACCCGACGTGGGCCCGCCCGATGGACATGCCGCGCATGAACAGGGGCTTGAACGCGATGGTCGGGTCTGCAGACCGGATCTCGGCGATGGCAGATGCCTGCGTGACCGTCACGTCGTCGAGCGCACCTGCAGCACCGATGACGATCCCTGCGATCAGCAGGCCTCGAATGTCGAACCCCTCGATCGTGAGCAGCAGGGTGGCCTCTTCGGTCGCAAGGCCTGTGAACTGTGCGAGCACGGTCGTCACCCAGGACAGAGCGGTGATGAGGAACAGCGCTGCAAGGGTTCCAAGGAGGGCGATCGTCGAGGTCCGGTTGATGCCGTGCGAGACGTACAACGCCAGATAGGCGACAGCGGCAGCCCCGATCATCGCGACGGCCAACGCCGGGTTACCGTCGAGGAGCGACGGGATGAGCCAGAAGATGATGATGAAGACCGAAAGACCGAGTCCCGTGAGCGCAGCAAGGCCCTTCCATCGACCGAGGGCGATCACGGCGAGGGCGAACAATGCCGTGATCGCAACGAGAAGCCAACGACGTTGATAGTCGGCGTACCGGTACATGGACTCCATCGACGCAGGGGAGATCGCGACGATCGAGCCATCGAAGTCGAGCGTCACCATCACTTCGCGGCCAGGGAACAATCCTGAATCCTGGCCGGGGAACAGCTCCAGTGTTCCAACAGTCCCAGCGTCGGGACCCGTGGAGAGCTCGATCTGTGCAGTCGTACACGTTGCTTGCGGGTCGAACTCACAGGTGGTCTCGTCGAGGGAGACGATGACACCACTCGGCGGGATGCGAGACAGGACCACCTTCTCACCCACATCGAGCCTCGGCACGATGTCCTCGGTCGAGAACTCCTGGTTGTAGAACTTGCCAGCGTCGGGCCCCTGAGTGAGCTCGAAGGTGACAGTGATGCAGTCCCTGTCCGGTGTTCCAGGACACGGCGCCGTTGTCGAATCCGTGACGACTGCGTCGTTGAACTCCGATGGCACACCGAGGACGGAGAACTCTGCTGCTGCGATCTCCTTTGCCGACCCTGATGGCCACAGAACGATGAGGCCGATCACGATAAGCACACCGATCGCGGCCGAGATGTATTCGGGCACGCCGAAGCGGCGTTGCTTTGTCTCTTGATCGGGCGAGAAGGCTGCCCAATCCTGTCCGGGAAGGTCGCTCACCCGCGAACGATAGGGGAGCCGTTCGTTTCTGCGATAACCTTTCTGTCATGGACAGGCCAACAGTTGCCGTGCTCGGCACAGGTTCGATGGGTGAGATCTTCGCATCGGGTCTCCTGCGTGCAGGATGGGTGGCCGACGACATCTCCCTCGTGACCAGGCGAGATGCCAGGGCGCGAGAGCTCCTGTACTCGACGGGGGTGACAGCGACGATGTCCCTCAGCGAAGGGGCGACGGGCAGAGACATCGTTCTGATCGCCGTCAAGCCGAAGGACGTGCCGGGTGTCCTCCAGGAGATCACTTCCGTGGTCGACACGTCCCAAACGGTGGTCTCCATTGCTGCAGGGGTGCCTCTTGGGACGTTCGAAACGGCGCTACCGGGCGTGCCGATCATCCGGGCGATGCCGAACACACCGAGTGCCGTCGACCTCGGGATGACCGCTTTCACCGTCGGGGAGCATGTGTCCCAACACGACATCGATCGTGCAACGATGATGCTCGGTGCCGTAGGAGAGACCATCGAACTGTCCGAGGATCTGTTGGACGCCGTTACCGCAGTTTCGGGTACGGGCCCGGCGTACGTGTTCCTCCTTGCAGAGTCCATGATCGAAGCTGCGATTCGCGAGGGCCTCCCCCATCACGCTGCCGAGAAGCTCGTTCATCAGACACTGTGGGGAGCCGGTGCGCTGCTTGCTGCATCCGACAAGTCGGCGTTCAGGCTGAGGGCTGAGGTCACGTCCCCGGGAGGGACCACGGCAGCTGCCTTGCACGTCCTCGAAGACGGTGGGTTCCGCACGCTCATGGAGGACGCGATCCAAGCTGCTGCCAAGCGATCGAAGGATCTTGGGAAGCGAGCTTCGGAGTGATCCGATCGATGGTGCTCGGTGTCACGGAACGTTCCGTCACCAAGAAGTTGGTCACCGATACAGCGATCGGGCGAAGTGTCGCCAAACGATTCGTCGCGGGGGAAACACTCGACTCGGCGGTCGCATCGACCGAGTCACTCAACGAATCCGGGCTACTCGTGTCTCTGGACCACCTCGGCGAACACGTGACGAACCTCGAAGAGGCGACGGCGGCGAAGCAGTCCTATCTCACCTGCCTCGAGTCGATCCAGCGGTCCGGGTTGGATGCCAACATCTCGATCAAGCTCACACAACTCGGCCTCGGTCTCGATGACGCCGTCGCTGCTGCACACGTCGACGAGATCGCTATCGCCGCGTCGAAGGTGTCGACAACCGTCACGATCGACATGGAGGAGTCTGCCCACACGGAGGCGACCATCTCGATCTACGAAGCGGCACAGCGGGTGCACGGCAACTTGGGAATCGCTATTCAGGCCTACTTGCGTAGGAGCACCGCAGACCTCGATCGCATCGTTCCCCTCGGCGGTCATATCAGGCTCTGCAAGGGGGCCTATGTGGAACCCGAAGACATCGCGTACCAGTCCAGGGAGGATGTGGATGCTTCGTTCGATCGGCTTGCTGCGATTCTCATGAGTTGCCCGGACACGAAGCCCGCGATCGCGACCCACGACGACGCGAGGATCGCACCGATACTCGAACTGGCGTCGACCAGGGTGGAACCGTGGGAGTTCCAGATGCTCTACGGCGTCCGCAGGGACCGTCAGCGCGAACTCGCCGAACTCGGTCACGATGTGCGTGTGTACGTCCCGTACGGAGACGCCTGGTACCCGTATCTGACGCGTCGACTCGCCGAGAGGCCTGCCAACATCGCGTTCTTCGCCAGGGCACTCGTCGGCGGCTGACTCGCTCACGGGTCCAGTATCGCGTACTCTTACAGACCATGAAGATCCTTCTCTCCCTCACTGCGTTCGTATTCGTGGTTGCAGCGACCCCATCCCAGGTCGCACCGATCGTCGCGAGCGACGGGTACTTCATCGAGCAAGGAGCCGACGCGACGCAGGAAGTCGTCGGGAATGCGGTTGCCGACGCCAGATTCGCCGGAGGGGCACTATCCGTGGTCGTTCTTGCCGAGGAGCCACCGGCAGGAGCCACGACGTTCGCCGACGCGGTGCTCGACGACCTCACGTCGGGATCCGGAACGGTCCTCGTCGTTGCACCCGAATCGGTTGGCTGGTCATCGTCGGGAGACATCTGGACGAACAACCAGCTCGACGCCGCGCTCGATGCGTCGCTCGATGGCTCCTCCTCCGATGACGTCGTCACGATCTTCGTCGCTGATCTCGTCGCCCCGCCGTCGAGCGGTGGTGGTTCGGGTACGGCGATCTTCTTCGGATTCATCGTGCTGATTGGTGGTGCATTCGCGTTCTTCGCATTCAGGGCTTCGAAGCGACAGAAAGAGGGCGCTACGAAGAAGGTCGAGGAGCTCCGAGCCACGGCGCAACTCCAGATCGATGCGATAGCGAACGACATCCTCGATCTCGAGGACGAGGTGAAGACCGCGGAGAACCAGGAGGCACAGGAGCACTACTCCGTCGCTGTCGAGACGTACACGACGGCGAGTGAGCGGCTCGCCGCCATGTCGTCCGGTAAGGAGATCGTCGATTTCGACTACGAGCTGGACGTTGCTGTCTGGCATCTCGACACCGCCGAGGCGATCCTTGACGGCAACCCGCTTCCCGACAAGCCGGAACCTCCGGTGTACGCACCCGCACCGGTCCCTGCGACGCCTGCGACATCGAGCACCTCGGAGGATCGCTCGGGGATCACAGCACCCCTTCCCGAATACAAGCGTCGATCGACGCGGCGTTCGTCGTACGGAACGCCCGAGATGCTTGCCACGGTGCTCGCCACACAGGCCATGCGGGGTATGGGTGGTCGGCGTCGGAGCAGCTCCTACGGTGGGTCGCGGTCGTCCGGTGGACGATCACGTTCCGCCCCGCGGATGCGCGGTGGTGGTCGACGGCGTTAGCCGAAGCACCGCGACGATGTAGGAGGGTGGGGACGCGATCGTTCTCCGGTCTTTGCCGTGCGGGGCTCGTGGGCTGGCGGTCCCCCCTCGCCCGAGGACTCGCTTCTCCCCCCCCTGAAGGGGGGACGGGAGAGGAGATGGAGCGACGCGGGATTCCTCATCCCC
>CAYLVM010000126.1:0-6825 GCA_964387145.1 uncultured Acidimicrobiaceae bacterium | reverse complement strand
GGTTCACCACGGCGTTGGCCGACGTGCCGACACAGTACGAGGTCGAGGTCGAAGGTACGCCTATCCGCTACCTGTCGTGGGGCGACACGGGAAAGCCTGGCCTCGTGTTCGTTCACGGTGGTGCAGCCCATGCCCAGTGGTGGTCGTTCATCGCGCCGATGTTCACGGAGAACTGGCATCCCGTGGCGATTCACCTCTCGGGCCACGGCGACTCGGGCCGCAGAGACGAGTACTCGCACACGATGTGGGCCGAGGAGGTCATGGCCGTTTCACGTCACGTCGGGTTCCCAGGACCGCCCGTCGTCGTCGGCCACAGCCTCGGCGGCATGGTCACGATCCAGACAGCAGCCACGTACAGCGACGATCTTGCAGGGGCGGTCATCGTGGACGCTCCCGTCAGACGACCCGACCCAGAATCGGAAGAGGGGAGATCGGGTCGATCGTTCCGCGCCCCTGGCACCTACGAAACACTCGATGAAGCAACGAGCCACTTTCGTCTCATCCCTCCTCAACCGTGCAGCAACAACTACATCGTCGACTACATCGCCCACACGTCGGTCCACGAGACCGCCGATGGGTGGACATGGAAGTTCGACCCGAACCTCTTCAAGGGAATCTTCGTTCCGCTCCGCGACCAGCTTGCCGCTGTCAGGTGCAGGGTCGCCCTGTTCACCGGAGAGAAGTCTGTTGTCGTGCCTCCCGACACCGCCGCGTACATGTACGACCTCATGGGTCGGGTCTCCCCCGTCATCGCAATACCCGAGGCGTATCACCATCTCACACTGGACCAGCCCCTTGCTTTCGTTGCGGCTCTCCGAACACTGCTCGCGGACTGGAACCACTCCGTGGGCTACAGCCGAGACTGGAACGGCAGCGTAGACTGACGGGACCATGGCGAACGACGAACGACTGACCCTCGATCAGGCTTATCAGGCAGCGTACCTCTGGCTCGACCATGCCGGAGACCCGCCGCTGGACATCTCAGAGCCCTCACACGGATCGGTGGAACTCGTCACCGAGCGGTCATTCGCACGCGTACGTTCGAGTGACGGACCGGTCGAGCAGTCCTCCGTCCTTGCCCTCCTCCGTGCGGCCGAAGCCGGCAAGAAGCTCCTCATCTTCTCACCATCCGGGTTCTCGCCCGGAGCGATCTCGATCGCAGAGACACAGGGGATAGGCCTGTTCACGCTCGACCGTGTCGGGCGTGTCATCCCGGAGACGACGCACGCTCGGGCGATCGTTCCCGACACCGAACCCGACCCACCGTTCATTCCAACGGAGGTCGAGGATCCGAGCGACACGTTCTGGAACCGTCCACAGCCAACCGTCACCGACGAGCCTGTCGCTACGACGCCCGACGACGACGGCATCGGTGCAGGCACGATCGACTGGGCAGACTGCCCTTCGTGTGGCACGACGCATCACCGCAACGCCAAGTTCTGCCGCGAGTGCGGACGGAGCCTCCGAGGCGGATCTATGCACGCCACACCCGTCGCTCATGACCCGGCTTCGCCCAAGCTTCGATGCAGGACCTGCGGGAGCCACGACATCGAACTGTTGGAGTAGCGAACAAGCCCATCGGGGAACCGGATCTCGGCACCCGTGCCCATCGTGATCACGGTGGCGACACCGAAACCATGTCTAGTCGTCGGAGTCGTGCCTGCTGAATCGCTTCACGACGAGAGGGGACCTGTCGGCAGCCTCTGCTCCGGTGATCGACACGGTACGCCCTGCGAGTTCCATCCGACGGGTCAGGGCGTCGCGGAACCGCTTCGGGAACGCGCCGAAGCCCGCAAGGGGAACCGTCTCACCGCGGGCGAAACGGCTCCGCTCGTCACCTTCGACGACAACGGGCGGAGGTGCCACGAGCGGTTGGCCGGGAACGTGACCGGGCTCCAACTTCGTGATCTCCCCTGTGTCGTGGGTATCGATCGTGATGCGGACGTACCACGGAAGGAAGTCGACCGTCTCGTCGTAGTCGAGATGGAACTCGCGCATCGCCTCGTAGGGAACCCGGTAGGCATGATCGGTGTCGTCCGATCCGACAACGAGGAACAACGCCGTATCGGACAAGAGCCAGAAGATCACGGCGCGTTCGCTGTAGCGAGAGTCCAAACCTGCTGCGGATCGATCGAGCGACTCCCCACCCACCGTCAGTGGCTTCGCTTTCGCTTTGGCTTCACCGCGGCCGAGTTCGAGAACCGTCTGCTTGAACGTGTGCAAGATGGGCATGGCATAAGCATAAGTTGTCACGCAGCGGTCCGTGCCACCCGATATGTGCGACCCGTGAACTGTCTACTGTGAACCCCTATGCCGCACGATCTGTCTCACACCGGTCGGGAACATGCCTGGTCCTGGTCCCTCGACGATTGGGACAAGATGTGGAAGCCAGGCAACTGGCTCAAGATGCCCCCGCGCCCGCACACCGCGCACCTGTGGCACGTCGCGGCGATCATCGCGATCGCGTCGTACGCGAACATCATCTCGAACCTGGTGCTCGACGACGTCTGGCACATCCCGTTCCAGCTCGGCATCCTCGGCGTCGCCATCCTGATCGCGCGACGAGCAGGAACCACGTGGACGTCCATCGGAATGCGGCAGGACCGGATTCGACGCGGCCTCACCGTCGGTGGCACCGTCATCGGGATCATCGCTGTGGGGTTCCTGCTCGCGATCGTCGCGGCCACCTTCCTCCCACAGCTGCGTCCGCTGTTCGAGAACGAGTCGGTGATGAACAACTCGGTCGCGTGGGTGCTGTTCCAGGCGTTCGTACGTATCCCCGTCGCAACAGCGTTCTACGAGGAGGTCTTGTTCCGGGGGATCATCTTCGGCATGTTCGCCCGCAGACACTCGCCGCTCGCCGCCGCTGCGTTCACCTCGCTCCTCTTCGGCCTGTGGCACATCGCCCCGACGCTTGCAGGCCCCAACAACCCGTTGATGGATCCTGAAGGGGTCCTCCAACTCGTCGGCGCCGTCCTCGGCATCGTCGGTTCGACGATGTTCGCCGGCCTCATCTTCCTGTGGATCCGCCTCTATGCGAACAGTGTCTACGCATCGGTACTCGCTCACATCGCAACGAACAGCATCGGCATGCTCGCTGCCCTCTTCGTGGTGAACGTGCTGTAGAGGAAGCGCCGTCGGCCACCGGCAGGGACGCTACGGGCGACATCTGATAGCCGTATCCCAGCCGGATGTCACAGGCTGCACGCATCTATCCGCGGGTAATCGAGAGAACCTCGATCTCGAAGGTGAGTGCCTGACCGGCGAGCGGGTGGTTCGCGTCGAGGGTGACGGTCTCGTCGGTCACCTCGAGCACCGTTGCCGGCTGGCCGTTGGTGAGGAAGACCTCGTCGCCAACGGCAACGTCACCCTGGTCCGGGTTGAACGGTACTTCGATGATGTTCTCCTCACTCCACTCGCCGTACGCGTCGGCAGCTTCCATCCGCACCGTGTTGATGTCGCCAACCTTGGCTCCCCGTACCGCCTCGTCGAAGCCAGAGATGACCTGACCGGTCCCAACAGTGAAGCTGAACGGGGTGCCGCGATCGCGCGACGAGTCGAACTGGGATTCGTCGTCGAGGGTTCCGACGTAGTGGACCTCGACGATATCCCCATCCTGGACAACGAGGTCGCTGTCTTGAGCGGTGGGAGCTGCCGAGTCGGCCTCTGTATCTGAAGTGCCGACCGTGGTGGTTGTCTCCGTGGCCTGGCCCTCCGTCGTGGTCGGTGCGTCTGCGGCATCCGGGCTGCCGCTGCACGCCGCTGCGACGAGGCCGAGCACGGCGAGAAGGAGAAGAAGACGGTATCGCATGGTGAGAGCTCCAGGAGTGAGTGAGTCGGTGTCGGTGAGGCTACAAGCGAACAGACGTAGTGCATGAGATGACAGGCACCAGACAACAGACGAAAGCATCTGTGCTCTGTCGTCTGATGTCTGGTGTCTGGTGTGCGATTACCCTTTCGACATGGCTGATTACACACCCCCGGTCCGCGACATCGCCTTCGCCTTGCAGACGATCGCCGATGTCGACTCCATCATCGCTCTCCCCGAGTTCGAGCACGTCGAGTCCGACATGATCGATGGCGTCCTCGACGAGGCGGCACGATTCTTCTCCGAAGTCTTCGCACCGACCAACGAAGTTGGTGACCAGAAGGGGGCGAAGCTCGTGGATGGTCAGGTCATCACACCCGAGGAGTTCAAGCCTGTCTGGTCGAAGCTCGTCGACGCCGGGTGGACCGCCGTCACCGGGTCACCCGAGTACGGCGGCCACGGTTTCCCGAAAACGATCGGTATCGCGATCTCCGAGATGATGACCTCTGCCAACCTCGCCTTCTCTCTCAACCCGATGCTCACCGGGAGCGGCATAGCGCTGCTCACCAAACATGGAAGCGAGGACCTCAAGGATCTGTACCTCGCGAAGCTCATCTCGAGCGAGTGGACCGGCACCATGGTCTTGACCGAACCCGAGGCTGGATCAGACGTCGGAGCACTCAGAACCAAGGCGGAGCCGAACGACGATGGGTCGTACCGCATCAACGGGACCAAGATCTTCATCACGTGGGGTGACCACGACCTCGCGGACAACGTGATCCACATGGTCCTTGCCCGCACACCGGGTGCACCTCCGGGCACGAAGGGGATCTCGCTGTTCGTCGTCCCGAAGTACCTGCTCGACGACGACGGTACGCCGGGGGAGCGCAACGCCGTCGAGGTCGTCTCGATCGAACACAAGCTCGGGATCCATGCCAGCCCGACCTGTGTGCTCTCCTTCGACGATGCCACCGGGTACCTCGTCGGCGAAGAGAATCGCGGGATGCGGTACATGTTCACGATGATGAACCAGGCCAGGCTCGAAGTCGGCCTCGAAGGACTGTCCGTCGCCGAGCGTGCGTATCAGCACGCTGCGGCCTACGCCAAGGATCGGATACAGGGTCGGGCCCTCGGCGCGTCCGAGCCGTCGCCGATCATCGAGCACCCCGACGTGCGTCGCATGCTCATGACGATGAAGGCCTACACGGAGGCGATGCGCGCGCTCGTGCACGACGCAGTTGCAGCCGACGACCGGATGCACTCGGCAACCACACAAGACGAACGCGATGCCGCCCGCGACCGCCTTGCCCTGTTGACGCCGATCACCAAGTCGTGGTGCACGGACCACGGCGTCGACATCGCCTCGATCGGGGTCCAGGTCCTCGGCGGCATGGGGTTCATCGAGGAGGCCGGCGCTGCACAGTTCTACCGGGATTCCCGGATCACACCGATCTACGAGGGAACGAACGGTATCCAGGCGCTCGATCTCGTTCTGCGAAAGCTCCCGATGGGTGACGGTGCCGTGATCGACGCGTACCTCGCCGAGATCGATGCTGTCGCCGACGCCCTCGCAGCGGATGCAGAGCTGTCCGACCTCGAACCGTCTCTGCGTTCCGCTACGGTGGCTGTAAGGGAAGCGACCGCCTACCTCCACGATGCAGCAATGCCGGATACGATGTCCGGAGCGACACCGTACCAGGAGATGCTGGGAACCCTCGCAGGCGGCTACTACCTCGCCCGACAAGCGATTGCCGCCTCCCCGAAAGCCGGCGACGACGCGTGGATGGCTGCGAAGGTCGCTACGGCACGGTTCTACATGGCCAACCTGCTCCCCCGTGTCCATGGCCTCTCACCGTCCGTCACAGCAGGAATCCAGGATCTGTTCGGCGTCGGCGACGACTACCTCGGCGCGGTGTCATGACATCGACTCGTGCGGCTGCGTTCTTCGATCTCGACCGTACGATCATCTCCGGCTCGTCGGTCTTCACCTTCGGATGGGTCGCGTACCGCGCGGGGTTGATGCCGACGAGCCAGCTCATCTCGGATGCGTTGAACGCTGCCGCCTTCAAGTTTGCTGGGGCGTCCGATGACAAGACGGAGATGGTCAAGACGCGTATCCTCGAAGCGATCGCAGGGGTTCCCGTGTCGACGTTCACGGACCTTGCCGACGATGCCCTGCCCAAGCTGATGGCCGATGTGCGGCGCGAGGCTCGCGGCCTCATCGATCTGCATACCGACGCGGGACGTGACACGTACATCGTTTCTGCGTCACCGATCGAGATCGTCACGAAGTTCGCCGAGGCGATGGAGATGACGGGGGGCCTCGGCACCGTGGCCGAGATCAGCCACGGTGTCTACACAGGACGGTTGGCTCAGCCCTTCTGCTACGGCGATGGCAAGGCGTACGCCATCAACCAGATCGCGGCGGAGAAGGGGTACGACCTCGAAGCGAGCTACGCATACACCGACTCGGCGGGTGACCTCCCCATGCTCGAGGTGGTCGGCCACCCCGTCGCAGTGAACCCCGACCGTGCCCTCGAAACGATCGCGTATCACCGCGGTTGGCCGATCGTCGAGTTCTCCCGCACCCGCAAGAAGGTCATCAAGCGCACGACCGCCGGCGTCGGCGCCCTCGGGTTCGCCGGTGCAACCTACGCCCTCGGCCGCTATCAGGGACGCCGAGCCATCGAACGTCGCTCCTAGTTCTCCTCTCCCCTCCCTCCCCCTGGACCCACGATTCGGCTGGGATCGATCGGTGGTTGGGCCGGTGACGACAACGGCTCGTCGGCCTTCGCACCTGCACTCGTTCGGCGCACAACATCGGGCTCTTCGGTCCTCCCGTCCCCCTTTCAACCTCGATCCACGAGGTGACCGTTGCTGAGCCCCACGAATCGCTGTTGCCCCAAGGGTTTCGCGGTGTTTGGTGCTGCACTGTTTTGATGCACGACGTCGGGGTTCTTCGGTCCTCCTTTCAAGGAGGACGGGCGAGGAGCGTCAGCGACGAGCCAGGAGGATGG
>CAYLVM010000125.1:0-6903 GCA_964387145.1 uncultured Acidimicrobiaceae bacterium | reverse complement strand
GGGAGGCAGGTATCGTCTCGGGCATGGTGAGCGACTCGACGATGCGGTATCTGGAGCGAATCGGGTTGTCCGAGGCACCTCCGCTCGATGTGTTCGGACTCGAGATCCTTCAGAGGGCCCACATGACGGCGGTTCCTTTCGAGAACCTCGATGTGTTCGCACGGCGCGGTGTGGAGACCGGTCTCGACTGGTCGATCCCCAAGGTTGTCGATCGGCGTCGTGGTGGATGGTGTTTTGAGCTCAACGGAGCCTTCTCAGGTTTGCTCGCTGATCTCGGATTCTGCGTGAAGCGGTTGTCCGGGACGGTGCTCCTCCCGAACTCATCTGACGACCCGAGCCATCTCGCGCTCGAGGTCGATCTCGGGGATGCGTATCTCGTCGACGTCGGTTTCGGGGACTCCTTCATTCGGCCGCTGCTCCTCGATCACACTGGGGTCCAGGACGGTGGCTCGGGCCGATTCTTCATCGAGTCCGATGACGGCAGACACACGATGTGCCGTATCGACGAAGGTGGCGAGCGAGAGGCGTTGTACCGGTTCGACCGCATCGAGTGGAGCCTCGCCGACTTCGATCCTGCTTCCCGGACACTTCAGACGGTGCCCGGGCTGTCATGGACACGAGCACGGTTTGCAACGCGGCTGCTCGACGGCGGTCCCGACCGCGTGACCATTCTCGAGGATCGCATCAAGTTTCGCCGCAACGGTGAGTGGACCCAGGAGCCGGTCACAGCGGACGAGTGGGCATCCGTACTCGAACGCTGGTTCGGCATGGCGCCGTAGTGTCCCTCAGGTGTTGTGTACTGCTGCTCCGGTCTGGACGTCCCACAGGGATCGGTAGATGCCGCCGGCGGCGATGAGCTCGTCGTGACTCCCGTGCTCGACCATGCGCCCGCCGTCGATGACGTAGATCGTGTCTGCGTTGCGGATCGTCGAGAGCCGGTGTGCAATGACGACCATCGTCTTGTCATGACTGATCCGCGCAAGGGATCTTTGTATCGCAGCCTCCGTCTCGTTGTCTACGGCCGAGGTGGCTTCGTCGAGGATGAGGATGGGACACTCGGTGAGCAGGGCCCTCGCAAGCGACAGGCGCTGTCGCTGGCCTCCCGAGAGCTTCTGGCCGCGTTCACCGATGATCGTGTCGTAACCGTTCGGGAGCGACTCGATGAAGTCGTGTGCCTCTGCGGTGTTTGCAGCACCGAGGATTTGCTCCCGGGATGCGCCCGGCACCCCGTAGGCGATGTTCTCGGTGACGGTGCCGTGGAAGAGGAATACGTCCTGACTGACGAGCGCCATCGAGTCCCGCAGGGCGTGCTGGGTGAGGTCTCGCAGGTCGATACCGTCGAGGAGGACCGAGCCCGTCGCCGGGTCGTAGAACCGCAGGATCAACTTGATGAGTGTCGTCTTGCCCGACCCGGTCGAACCGACGAACGCGGTGGTCTGTGCGGGCTCGATCGTCAGGGTGACGTCGCTCAGTGCGCGGAAGCCGTTGTCGTACGTGAACGAGACATCTTCGAACGAGATACGACCCGACACGGTACGTCGGTCGATCGTGGTCGTTCCATCGAGGATGGTCGGTTTCGTGTCGAGGACATCGAGGATGCGATTCGTGGATGCCATCGCCCGTTGATAGAGATCGACGGTCTGGCCGAGACGGGTGAGCGGCCACAGCAGACGTTGCGTGAGGAAGACGAGGACCGAGTAGAGCCCGATGTTGAGCCTGCCGTCCAAAGCCAGGAACCCGCCCCACACGAGCGTCGCGGTGAAGCCGATGAGGATGGCTACGCGGATGAGTGGGGTGAACGCAGAGGACAACCTGATCGCGGACTCGTTCGCAGAACGGTACCGGTTGGAGGCTCTCGTGATGCGCTCTACCTCGCGATCTTCGGCGGTGAAGGCCTTGATCGTCGAGATGCCACCGATGTTGTTCGATAGTTGAGCGTTGATCGCTGCTGCCTCGTCGCGTACGACGGCGTATCGGGGTTCGATCCGTTTCTGGAAGCGCAACGATCCCCACAGGATCACGGGGATCGGGAGGAACGCCAGCCATGCGATCGACGGTGCGATGATGAAGAACGTCGCACCGATGAGGGTCACGGTCGTCAGCAGCTGGATGACCTCGTTCGCTCCGATGTCGAGGAACCGTTCGAGCTGGTTGACGTCGTCGTTCATCACGGCCATCAGGTCGCCTGTGGAGCGATCTTCGAAGTAGGCGACGTCGAGGTGCTGGATGTGCTGGTATGTGTCGATGCGCAGGTCGTGCTGGATGGACTGAGCGAGGTTCCGCCACGCAACGCTGTAGAGGTACTCGAAGATCGACTCGAGACCCCAGATCACGAACGTAATGGCTGCAATGGCGAGGATCTGAGTCTTGGGATCCGACAACCCGCGTCTGCCGAGGAAGCTGTCCGATCCGTTGGCGACGACGTCGATGGCGAGTCCGATGAGGAACGGAGGTGCGATATCGACGGCCTTGTTCAGGAAGGACCAGATGCTCGCAACGATGATCCGGCGGCGGTACCCGGACGCGTACGTCCAGAGACGTCTGAGGGGCGCAGTGTGTGTCGGCATGACGACGAGCGTAGCTGTGCCTGGCCGGGCGGAGAACCCTACGGCGCCTTGCCGATGCGGATTTCGATCGCATCGCTCGGTCCAACCGGCGCCCCGGGTAGCGGACTCGTCGAGACCACGAGATCGTACGAGGCAGGGTTCGACACGATGACGTCGACGAAGCTCCAGGTGATCTCGAACCCGACCAGGTCTCTGAAGTTCCGGAGGCTCTCGGACGCTTCACCTCTCGTCAGGCCACGGAGGTCGACCATGGCGATCTCGGGCGGGATCCCGCTGGACACCTCGACGGTGATGGTCGAGCCCTGGCGCAGCGTGATCCCCGGCCCGGGGATGATGCCGATGAGTGTCCCCTGCGGGAGCGTGCTCGGCACCTCCTCGATGGCCCCAGCGAGTCCGACCGCGTACAGCGCGTCGATCGTCTCGTTCGTCGAAGGTCGAAGCTGGGGAACCGTCGCATACGGCGTCTGGCGATACACGCTGGCTCCGGGCGGATCTTCGGGGAAATCACGGACGGCCATGTCTCTGGTGGCGTAGGTCATGAACTGCTGCCAGATGGGTGCTGCGAGGGTCCCGCCGTACGCCCGGCGGTAGTACTGCTCCTCACCGGTGAGGTCGTTCCAGACGGTGAAGTCCTCGAGCGGGTTGTTGTTGTCCGCGTAGCCGACCCAGACGCTCGTCGTCATCTGGGGGATGAAACCCACGAACCAGACATCGGCGGAGTCCGTTGCGGTGCCGGTCTTGCCTGCCTGCGGGCGGTCGATGTCGGCTCTGCGAGCGGTCCCGTTCGACACGACCTTCTTCATCGCCCCAACAACCGCGGCGGCGATCTGGTCGGACAGCACCTGGCGGGGCTCTGTCGTGTGCTCGTACAGAACAGTGCCGTCCGCTGCGGTGATCCGCTGGATGAGATAGGGATCGACGCGGCTTCCGAAGTTGGCGAGCGTCGAGAACGCTGCCGCCATCTGGAGCGGGGGAACGCCCTGGGCACCGAGCGTGATCGATGGGAGGGGGAGGAGTGGCTCGGTGATCCCCAGACGGTGCGCCATCTCGACGACGACCTCGGGTCCGATCGTGTCTACGAGCCTCGCATAGACGGTGTTGACCGAGTTGTAGGTGGCGGATTCGAGTGTGCGGAGGCCCTTGGGTGCCGAGCCCCCTGCGTTGTGGACGGTCCAGATGTTTCCCTCGCTCGAACACGTGCTGTCGCATTCAATGATGGCCGGCGATGAGTCGTCCCAGTAGGAACCGAGCGTCACGGGGACGCCGTCTCTGGTCCCCGATTCGAGAGCTGCAGCAAGGGTGAACGGCTTGAAGGCCGACCCGACCTGTCGTTTCCCCTGCGCCGCGAGATCGTACGGGCGTTGACCAGCCTCGGTGTCATCTCCGAAATCGAGGCCCGATGCCAGGACGCGGATAGCTCCCGTCCGGTTGTCGATCGAGGCGATAGCCCCGGTCGGCCCCTCGGCACCTCGCTGGAACCATGCCCGCAGGATCCTGTCTGCTTCGCGCTGGAGATCCGTGTCGAGCGTGATGTCGATGGTGAGGCCGCCGCCACCATCGCAATCCGTCACAGCAGCCGGGCATCCGAAGAGGGCGCGTTTGCGTTCGGAGGGAGTCTCGCCGAGCCCATACTTGCTCGACTTCAAGAGCTGCTGACGAACGGCGATCATGACCTGGGGGGAGAGTGGATCGACCCGTTCCTGGTCGATGACGCCGAGCGGCTCGGACTTCGCCTGCTCCCCATCGGCGGGAAGGATGTATCCGTTTGCGACCATGCGATCGATCGTACGGTTGCGTGCAGCAAGGGCGTTGTCGGGGTTGAAGCGCGGGTGGTAGAAGGTCGGGTTCCTGATCGGTACTGGAAGGAGCGCAGCTTCGGCAATCGTCAGCTCATCGAGATCCTTCCCGAAGTACTCGTGCGCTGCAGCCCGGATGCCGTACGCGTTCGAACCGAAGAAGACAGAGTTCGCCCAGAACTCGAGGATCTGATCCTTGGTGTACCTGCGCTCGACCTCAGCGGCGATCGCTGCCTCACAGATCTTCCGCTCGATCGTGTAGGCATCGGAGAGAAAGTTCTGTTTGACGACCTGCTGGGTGATCGTGGACCCCCCACCAGAGGAGTTCCCCGTCAGCTTGCCGATCGCCGCTCTACCGATCGCCGAGAAGTCGATCCCGTCGTGTTCGTAGAAGGCCTTGTCCTCGGCCGACAAGAGCGCGGCGACCACGAGTTCAGGGGTTTCAGCGAGTGTGACGGGCATCGAGTTGCGCTCCGTCAGCTCTCCGAGGATCACGCCGTCTGCCGTGCGGACCGTCGAGAGCGATGACAGGTCGGGGAACTCGAGGTCATAGGCAGCAGTGTCACACAGGTACTTGTCCGCAACGGTTTCGACCGTGCCGAAAGCCGAGTTGGCTCCGAGGAAGCCGAACAGTCCGATCCAGGTCGCGCCAAGGACAGCGATCACCGCAAGGCCGATCAGGGCCGGGAGGCGTCGCCTTCTGCGCTCGGAGCGTTCAACGGTGCGGATCTCAGGTTCCATCTGGTCCTCGACGTCGGGCTGTCGTTGTACTATCGGCAGCGAAATGAGCTTAGGAACGGACTTCAGATAGCGGATGGACCTCGCACCATGACGAACAACGACGGGGTCTACGGCCCCGATGATCTCGATGGTTGGAATCCGGGCACCCAGCTCGGGGCACCGGGCGCGTACCCGTTCACTCGCGGGCCGTACGCGTCGATGTATCGGGGCCGGCTGTGGACGATGCGCCAGTACGCAGGGTTCGGGAACGCTGCGGTGACGAACCAACGATTTCGTTCGCTCCTCGACGCAGGCCAGACCGGCCTTTCGGTCGCGTTCGACCTGCCGACACAGATGGGCCTGGACTCAGACGACCCGCTCTCGGTAGGCGAGGTCGGCAAGGTCGGTGTCGCCATCGACTCGGTCGACGACATGAGGATCCTCTTCGATCAGATCCCTCTCGGTGAGGTCTCGACATCGATGACGATCAACTCGACGGCGTCCGTGCTCCTGCTTGCGTACCAGATCGTTGCAGAGGAACAGGGAGCCGATGCAGCATCGTTGCGTGGGACGATCCAGAACGACATCTTGAAGGAGTACATCGCTCGGGGAACTTACATCTATCCGGCGGAGCCCTCGATGCGCATCATCACCGATATTTTTGCATACTGCGCCGACGAGATGGAGAACTGGAACACGATCTCGATTTCGGGCTACCACATACGTGAGGCAGGCTCGACCGCTGCTCAGGAGGTGGCGTTCACGATCGCGAACGGCCTGGCGTATGTCGAGGCGGCGCGCGCAGCAGGTCTCGACGTCGAAGAGTTCGCCCCCCGTCTGTCCTTCTTCTGGAACGCACACAACGATCTGTTCGAGGAAGCCTGTAAGTTCCGTGCCGCTCGCCGATTGTGGGCGAGGCTGATGCGCGACCGTGTCGGAGCGACCTCGCCGGCAGCCTGGAAGATGCGGTTCCATACCCAGACCGCCGGATCGACGTTGACGGCCCAGCAGCCGATCAACAACGTCGTGCGCACCGCGTATCAGGCGCTCGCAGCCGTTCTCGGGGGCACACAGTCTCTGCATACCAACTCCTACGACGAGGCCCTCGGCCTCCCGACGGACGAGTCGGTGTTGATTGCGCTGCGCACACAGCAGATCCTCGGGTACGAGTCCGGTGTATCGGGTGTCGTCGATCCGCTTGCAGGCAGCTACTACATCGAGTCCCTGACCGATCGCATCGAGGCGGATGCGGTGAGCCTCATCCACAAGATCGACGAGCTCGGCGGTGCCGTGCGAGCGATCGAAGAGGGCTTCCCGCAGCGAGAGATCGAGGAGGCAGCCTACGACTACGCACGATCGGTCGACAGCGGAAACACCGTTGTCGTCGGTGTGAACAAGTTCGTTGCAGATCGCAAAACAGATCCCCCCGCGCTCCAGATCGACCCGAACCTCGAGCGGAACCAGATCCACTCGTTACAGGAACGCCGGGCAGCGCGAGATGAGGATGCCGTGACGTCTGCACTCGCCGGCTTGACGGCTACTGCGGGAGGCACCGACAACCTCCTGTACCCCATGAAGGAAGCATTGATCCTGGGAGCGACGATCGGTGAGGTCACGAAGTCGCTCCTCCCCGTCTTCGGAAAGTACCGCCCAGGCACGTAGTGCCAAGAGGATCAGCGGACAGCGAGTAGTCGGTGAGTTGACAGTTCACAGATCACCGTTCACAGTCGGAAACCCCGACTGTTTCTGGGTGCCTGTGAGTCGTCGGTAGACGGCGAACGGAGAACGACTGCCTCCTATCCGCGCATCCTCCAAGTACC
>CAYLVM010000124.1:0-6918 GCA_964387145.1 uncultured Acidimicrobiaceae bacterium | reverse complement strand
GTCTTTGCCGTACCGGGCTCGCGGGCTCGCAGGCCCCCCTCGCTCGAGGACTCGCGTGTCCCCCCTGAAGGGGGGACGGCAGGAATCGGAGTCCGAAGGCGGGCTCGACTTCGTGGATCGAGGCTGGGGCAAGACCGAGGTCCGGCGGTGGGTAGCGGTACCGTGGCGGCATGACAGCGCTACTCGCCCGTTTCAAACGCGGGGACATGGGCACCGCGGCGATCATCGTCGCCGCAGGCATCATGGCGTCGCGCTTCCTCGGGATCCTGCGCGACATGATCTTCGCGTCGATGCTGGGGTCCAACGACGTAACAGACGTCTACGTTGCAGCGTTCCGGATCCCGGACTTCGCGAACTATCTCCTGGCGGGCGGATTCCTCACGATCACCTTCATCCCGATCTTCTCCAAGTACCTCGCCGACGACGACGAAGATGGGGGGTGGAGCGCGTTCGGTTCCATTCTGCGTTGGCTTGCCATCGGCATCCTCGCAGCGATCGTGGTCGCCTGGATCGCTGCACCATCCCTGATCAACGCGTTGTTCCCCGGGTTCTCCGACCAGCAGGTTGCCGATACGACGACGCTCACTCGAATCGTGCTTCCCGCCCAGTTCGCGTTCGTGGTTGGGGCGTTGTTCGCTGCGGTTCAGTACGCCAAGGGCGTCTTCACGATCCCCACGATCGCACCGATCGCCTACAACCTCGGGATCATCTCGGGAGGCGTCACCTACGCAGCCGTGACCGGCACGCCGGACCCCGCCGGCTTCATCTGGGGTGCCCTGATCGGTGCGTTCGTCGGCAACTTCGCTCTGCAGATCTGGGGGGCGCATCGCGTTGGGATGCCGTGGCGCTTGCATCCATCGTGGAGACATCCCGCGATCGGTGAATACCTCGCGATCGCTCTACCGCTGATGCTTGGCCAGTCGGTCGTTGCTCTCGACGAGATCTTCATGTCCGTGTTCGGCGACATGGCAGGTACAGGGTCACAGACCAATCTGCAGTACGCACGGCGCACGATGCTCGTCCCGATCGGCGTCATCGCACAAGCTGCAGCGGTCGCCGCGTACCCGACCCTCTCACGGCTCTTTGCAGAGGGTAAGCGTGCCGAGATGCTCGCGACCGTCAACAAGGCGCTGCGCTACGTGCTTGCGCTGTCGATCCTCGCTGCAGGGATCGTCGCCGCCATGACGGTCCCCACCATCCGCATCCTTTTCGAGCGAGGCGCCTTCACTGCTGAGGCGACCGATGCCGTCGCATCCGCCCTCTTCGTGTATGCGTTCGGGATACCGATATGGGGAGCACTCCAGATCATCACTCGCGCGTTCTACGCCCGACGGGACATGTGGACGCCCGTGATCATCGGCACGGCGGTCACCATCCTGGCGGTGCCCACATACTTCCTGATGGTGAACACGCTCGGGTTCAGAGGCGTGGCGCTGGCCTCCGTCCTGTCTCTCGGCGTCTATACAGCGGTGCTCTTCACCGTCTGGTACTGGCCCAGGGACGCCCGCTCAGGACTCGTCGACGTCCTCGAAGGCGCGGGGCGCGCAATCCCGCTCGCCGTACCGGCTGCGATCGGTGCCGGTGCCATATCGTGGATGATCGGCACCGGCTTGGCCGGCCCACCGATCATCGCTGCGGTCATCAGCCTCGTCGCAGGCACGGCCGTCTACGCCGGGATATCACTCGGTCTCGGCTCCCTGCTCTACGACTGGCTGTGGGCCAGACAGACAGCAGACGACAGACAGCAGACGACAGACAGGGACACGTCTCACTCCGGCCCTTCGTGAGCTGTCGCAGCTGACCGCTACGTCGGCGGATACACTCCTGTCGCCTTCGACTCCTCGGTCTGCCAGAACACGGTCGCTACCTCGTCGATCACGTCGAGGAGTTCCTGGGATGCGCCCGGATCCATTGACTTCTTCGCGTCACCGGCAGCCTTGAGCGCTCTCCAGAACAGATCGTGGAGACCGGGAAACTGCTCGAGGTGGTGAGGCTTGAAGAAGTCCGCCCACAGCACCATGAGATGGTGCTTTGCCAGCTCGGCCCGCTCCTCCTTGATGCTGATGCACCTGCTGCGGAAGGCGTCGTCGTCCGATGCCTGATACTTCTCAGTGATCTTGAGACACGACATCGCTTCGATCTTCGCCTGGGCAGGGTCATAGACGCCACAGAACAGGTCACAGTGTGCGTAGGCTTCGTGACGGGGACGGAGCAATCGTTCGACGAGCTTCATGGGTTCCTCCACGGTTGGCTTCAGTCCCCCACCCTACCGAGGGCTGTAACTGTGTACAACGGTGGGCTGTCGGACAGGCGACGAGGGAGGCAACATGTCCAAGCGAGGCATCATCGCAGGAGCTGCGGCGGCCGCAGTGGCCTCATTTGCGGTCGTGCGCGGTGCAACGCGACGGTTTGAGATCAGGGAGTCGTCGATGTCCCCGACCCTCGAGCCCGGGGATTGGGTCATCGCTCGGCGAATCTCCGGCGTCCCGGATCGCGGAGATATCGTCGTCTTTCGCGATCCAACGGGCTCAGGCATGAACCTGGTCAAGCGCGTCATCGGACTTCCCGGTGAGAGCATCGCCATCTCGAACGGACACGTAAGCATCGACGGTGCGATCCTCGCTGATCGTTGGGCGGTCGGTGCAACATCTCCAGACGGCGAGTGGCATGTCCCCGAACACCACATCTGGGTTCTCGGCGACAACCGCGGCGCATCCCGGGCCGATGGTCGAACGATCGGAACCACCCCTCTCGAAGCTGCACAGTGGCAAGTCGTGGCCAGATACTGGCCGCGAGGCAGGCTCGGGTCGGTTTCCTAGAAGATCAGCGAACAGGCGGCTACGGTCGCCGAGTTGACAGTTCACAGTTCACAGATCACCGTCAGAAACCCGGGCTATTCCTGGATGCTCGTGCATCATCGGTAAACGCAGAACGGTAAACAGGGTGGAGGACTGCCCCCTGTTCGCTGATCCTCCTCGCACCACGATCGGGAATCATCACGCTACGGATGATGGGTACGGTTACCTGATGCAGCAGAGATCACAAGACGAGCGCACAGCGGACAACCGCGGCACCGGCCTCATCGTGGCAGCTACAGCGTTCGGCGCCCTCGCTGTGCTCGCGTTCCAGGCGATCGCAAGTAGAACGCTCGGAACCGAGGGGTTCGCTCCGGTAGCTGTCCTGTGGACCGTCATGTTCCTGCTGTACACGGTCTTGCAGCTCCCCGCGGAACAGCATCTGACACGAGCGCTCGTTGTGACGAGAGATCACGCCCAGATCGTGAGAGTTCGCCGGGCCATGGTCATCGCGTTCTCGACAGCACTCGTCGTCGGTAGCGCGTTCACCGCGGTCACACTCGATCGGTTCTTCGACGGATCCACCGTATTCGTTGCGATCACTGCACTCATCGTCGTGACGCGCTCGATCATGGCAACTGCTCGCGGGACGCTCGCGGGCCACCGTCGATTCGCCGCCTACGGTGCGTCGATCGCCCTCGAGGCAGCAGCGCTTCTTCTCGGAGGGGTAGTCGTCGCAACTCTCGGCGGGGACGCAACGATGTTCGCTGGTGTGATGGCGCTCGCCCCTCTCGCCACACTGCTTGCACGGCCATTCGCCAGGCAGCACGGCGCCCACGACCATCACACTGTCGACGCTCAGTCCGGGAGTTTCCTTGCATGGCTCATCGCCGCCACGGCTGCAAGCCAGGTGATCATCGCCGGTGGACCGATCGCCGTCAGCTTCGTTGGTGGAAGTCCAGCCGCTGTCAGCATCTTCTTCACGTCGTTCGCTCTCCTGCGAGGACCGGTGACCTCGGCCTACAACCTCGTCGCACGCGTACTGCCGGACTTCACCGAACTGGCACACGGTGCAGATCCAGGTCGCCTGTGGGGGTGGGCTCGACGCATCACGGTCGCCGGACTCGGGGTCGCCATCCTGGGTGCGATCGGTTCGGGGTTGCTCCTGAGGCCGATCGTTGCAGCCATCTATGGCGAGGCCTTCATGCCCCCCGTCCTTGCTGCCGTCCTCGGGGGTGCCGGAGTCGGTCTCGGACTAGGAGCCTTGTTCGCCACCCAGGTGTACTCGGCCGCAGCGCTTGGTTCCCGACTTGCATTCGGATGGTTCGTCGCTCTGATCATCTCTTTCATCGTGCTCATCACGGTCGACATCGAACCGGTGAGCCGGGTGGCGTTGGCGTTCGCGTCTGGCGAGGCAACCGGCCTGGTCATGCTCGGGTTCGTGCTCACTCTTGGTGCACGCGTGCGAGCAAGCGATATTGACAGAAGCAACCGATAAGCTCCCCGGCATGCTCCGATCATCTCTCAAACTCATAGCAGTCCTCTCCACTCTCGCGATCATCGCCTCGGCGTGCTCCTCGAGCGGGGACGTGGCTGCGTCATCAACGACAGCCGCGCCGACCACCACCACGACCGCTGCTCCCACGACGACGACAACGGCACCACCGACCACGACCTCTCCGTCGACTACCACGACCACGATCCCGACCGAGCACGTGTCTGAGGCGATCAACGGCCTGCCCGCGGACGATTCGCAGATCAACCGTCGAGTCGTGGCCATCAAGATCGACAACCATGTCAAGGCAAGGCCGCAGATCGGGCTCAACGAAGCCGACGCCGTCTACGAGGCCCTCGTCGAAGGTGGCATCACCCGATTCATTGCTCTGTACCAACGCAACGATCTCGACAAGGTCGGCCCGAACCGTTCCGGGCGTGTGACGGACTCGGCGCTGATGAAACCTCTCGGAGGGGCCTTCCAGATATCCGGTGCACAGGGTTGGGTGAAGGACGTCTTCAGGGCAGACGGGATCAACGTCGTGTACGACAACGGTGTCACCACCTTCCGGGACAACTCGCGGCCCCGCCCGCACAACCTCTTCACATCCACAGACGAGATCCGGGCCTGGTCCGACAAGAAGGGCTGGGCCGACGAGAATCCCGGAAACCTCTTCCTTTTCGGGGATGAAGCCGAGAGCGAGGCTGAGGCGACGAACATCGCGATGAGCTTCTCCGACGCACCGCCCGCACGTTGGGAATGGGATGGTGAGGTGTACCTTCGGTCGAATGGAAACAATCCTCACGAGACCTACATGAGCGACGGGGAACTCGTCCGAGTGACTGCCGATGTTCTCGTCGCACTCAAGGTGCGTGAGTACATCGCGCGAAACCCGGCTGGATCCGGGACAGTGTTACCAACAGCCGACACGGTCGGCAGCGGTGAAGGCTTCGTGTTCTACAACGGGGGTGTCACCGGCGTGACGTGGGAACGCGGTTCGAAATCGGATCGGTTCTCGCTCATCGCCCAAGATGGCACGGAACTGGTCCTGCCACCCGGTCGCCTCTGGATCTCCCTCATCCCCAACACCAAGACCGTCAGCTGGGAGTAGACCACTGTGACCAGCGCCGTTGAGATCGCTTCACAGGTACGAAGCGGTAGGCGGCGAGCCGTCGACATCGTGCAGCGAGCTCTCGAGGCCGCCGATGCCTCCCAGGGTGGACTCAACGCCTTCACGCTGATCGACCACGAAGGAGCGATGGCACGCGCAGAGGGCATCGATGTCCTCGTCGAGCGCGGCACCGACCCTGGACGGCTTGCAGGAGTCCCGGTCGGCCTCAAGGATCTCATCGATCAGGCGGGCCTTCCCAACACACGGGGATCAGGTTTCCCCCCCGAGACACCAGGAAACTCGGCGACCGTCGTGAGACGGCTCGGGGCTGCCGGCGCCGTCATCATCGGACGTACCGGGCTCCACGAGTTCGCGTTCGGATTCACCTCGGAGAACCACTGGTTCGGACCGGTTCGTAACCCGTGGGACACCGAGACGTCTCCTGGAGGATCCTCCGGCGGCTCCGCAGCAGCAGTCGCCGCTGACATCGTGCCCGTCTCCATCGGTACGGATACGGGCGGCTCGGTACGGGTCCCCGCAGCGTTGTGCGGCGTGTTCGGGCTGAAGGTGACACACGGCCGAGTGCCGCTCAGCGGCGTATACCCGCTCGTTCCGTCCCTCGATACCGTGGGTCCGCTCGCGAGCAACATCGAGGACCTCACTGCAGCCTACGTCACGATCGCCGGCGACGATCGAACCGACCCGTGGTCACGACCGATCGACGTCGAACGACCCGAAGCGGTGGAATCACCGAACGGGCTGCGTCTCGGCGTCGTACAGCAATGGTTCGAACCGCCCCACACACGGCACATCTCAGACGAGATCTCGACGTTCCTCGAACGGTGCGCTGGAGCAGGGTTCGAGATCGTCGAGGTCGATGAGGAGGCCCTCCGTCCCGTCCTTGCCGTGACGATGGCGTCCCGGGCCGAGATCCTCGACATTCACCAAGATCGATTCACACGGCATCCAGAGAGATACGGCCCCGATGTCCGCCTCAGGCTCGAGGAGTCACTCGGCGTCACCGTCGATGACATGGTGGAGGCTGCAACGTGGAGTGCCCGAGCACGTGGGACCGTTGCACGACTCCACGCAGATGGCATCACGGCACTCGTCGCCCCAACTGTCGGAGCCGAAGCGAAACACATCGGTGTCGACACCATCGATATCGATGGCACAGCGGTCTTTCACCGGGTGCCGCTTGCCGAGTTCACCGCCCCGATCAATGCGATCGGCGTCCCCTCCCTCGCCATGCCCCTGACCGGGAGCGGAACCCCTCCCGTGAGTGTCCAGCTGATCGGTGCCGCCTGGTCCGAGGCCATGCTGCTCTCGATCGGTCGATGGTGCGAAGCCAACGACCTCGTCGGTTTCACACCGCCGCCCCTCACCTTCTCTCCGTAGATCAACGACGTCCTCGAGCCGGTCGCTCAGCCGAACTACCCCCGAGACGAGCTCGGCCCCCCCCTCTCCCGTCCCCCCTTCAGCCTCAATCCACGAGGTCGTACCCGTCTCCCGGTTCT
>CAYLVM010000123.1:0-7103 GCA_964387145.1 uncultured Acidimicrobiaceae bacterium | reverse complement strand
GGTACTTGGTACTTGGTACTTGGAGGATCATCGGGTAGAGAGCAGTCGGTCTCCGTTTGCCGGCAAGACCCGAGCGTCCAGGAATTGCCCGGGTTTCCGACTGTGAACTGTCAGCTGTGAACTTCTGTTCGTGAACTGTCAACTGAACGACTGCCCCCTATCCGCTGGCCCTCTGCGCGCTACGTGCTACTCGTGGCTCTGTCGCTCGACATCACGGCGAGGCCGGCGTCGAGGTCGCGGACGGTCATGATGCGGCGGCCAGGCTGGACGGCGTCCGTGATTTGGCCGATCGACAGGCCGAGAGCCTTCCACTCGAGTGACAGGGCCTCGAGGGACCTGTCGGTTGCCAGAGCGACCCCGAAGATGGAGGCGTCGCGGACCGGGGACTCGATGACTTCCAGGACGGGGCCGACGCGGAAGAATGCTGCCGGGCGTCCCTTCACGCTCATGCGCAAACGCGGGTGTGCGCCGGTTCGCTCGATGGTGGTGATCGCTGCGTCGAGGCTGGGAACGAGGAGTACGACATGGTCGACGAGGAACGATTCGACCGCCACACCTTCGGGTGGGTCGAAGACGTTGATGCCGAACGCAGGTGCTGCGGGCTCCCATGCCCACACCGGATCACCGGTGGTGCACGTGACGTTCCCGAAGCGAGGAGATGCGCTCCATCCGAACGCCGTCCAGTCGATGGGCAACCCGAGACCGGTGATGGAAGGCATTGAGCGAGAGTACGCAGTGCGCGCTGCGTAGTACGAGAATGCGCGACCAGGGAGCAGCTATTCACCGTTCACCGGAAGAACCCGAGCATCCCGGAATCGTCGGGGTTTCCGACTGTGAACGGTGAACTGTCAGCCCAGCGACCGCATCCACCGATCCGCTGATCTTCTGCGTACTTCGAGGCGGATCTGATAGCGAGAAGCCCGACGAACCTCGACAGATGGCCCCGCACTTCCCCGAACGAGGTTCTCTGAATCGGCACATCGGGCCTCTCAAGATGCAATGTACGTGACCATCCGGCGTGATTCAACACGGCTGATAGGTGCCGATTTCGCGACGTCCCCCAAGGAGGCCACACAGCCGCGGTCAACCGAGGCCAGGTGAGGTACACGGCCGGGGTTTGTCCACATATCCACAGCTATCCACAGGAGGTTGTGCACAACGCCCTGTGCGAAACTTCCGTGAGGAACCTTTTCGCGGTCAGGCAGTGATGCCTGCGTAGAGCTCGAGCAGGCGGGTGGCAGTGGAGTCCCATGAGAATCTCTGACTGAACGACACAGCAGAGCGGGACATCCGACGTGCGAGCGAGGGGTGCTCCAGTATCGCTCCGATCGCAGTCGCGAATGCGACAGGATCGTGGTTGTCGACGAGCAGCCCGGACTCGGCAACGTCGATGACGTAGGGCAAGCCACCCGTGTTCGCAGCTACGACGGGCGTCCCACAGGCCTGGGCCTCTGCTGCTACGAGCCCGAAGGACTCGCTGCGCGACGGAACGACGACGACGTCGGCCGCCCGATAGTGATCTGCGAGCACGCGATGAGGAACTGGATCGAAGAATCGGACGCGGTCTTCGAGTCCGAGGCGCTTCGTCGTTTGCCTGCACCGCTCCAACTCGCCTGCGCCGTCGGCACCGCTTGTTCCACCGATGATGTGGAGCACGATTCTTCCCGAGCCGTCGGATGGTGGATCAGGGAGGTGGCCGAGGGCCTGGACGGCGATGTCGGTTCCCTTGTGCGATTGGATTCTCCCAACGAACAGGATGATGCGCTCGTTGCCGAACCCGAGGCGATCCCGGGCCTGTCCCTGGGCGCCCGGGTGGAACACGCCGTGATCGACTCCGGGTGGTGAGACGCAGAGACGCTCGGGTGACGCTCCGTAATGCTCGAGGAGGTCATCGAACTCGTATGGAGTGGAGGCGATCACACAGTCGCTTCGCGAGATGACCTCCTGCTCGGTGACGAGCCGGTCATTGCTCGAAGGGGCTTCGTTCGGGTGACGGGCAGCGTCCTTCACCTTTCCCAAGGTGTGAAACGAGTTGGCGAGAGGGAGCCCGAGGGCGTCCTTGAGCCTTACACCGCAGCGGCCCGACAGCCAGTAGTGGCTGTGCACGAGATCGAAGATGATGCCCTCGGACCTGATCCACTTTTCGACACCATCGGCGAACTCTGAAGCGAACGGCTGCATCTCTCCGATCGTCAGTCGCTCGGATGGTCCAGCCTCGATTTGGACAACCCGGTATCCGGGGAGAACGTCGGTTTCAGATGGCATGTCGATGTCGGTTCGCCGCGTGAACACGGTGACGCGAACGCCGCGTTCGGCCATCGTGCGTGAGAGGCGGTCCAGGTAAACGTTCATACCGCCGGCGTTGCCGGTACCCGGCTGGATCAGCGGCGACGTGTGCATCGCGATGTAGGCAACCTCAGAGATCATTGGAGCGATCCCTTCACCACGAAGAGTTGCCGCGGCTGGGCACCGTGCTTGAACTTGTACCGCTCATCCCCCTTGAGGAAGTCGAACACTGTTGCCCCGCGGGCGATCTGGGCTTCGATCAACGCTGCAAGTAGCACGATCCCCGGCGAGGCCATCGCTGCATCAGGGTCATAGGCAGAGTTGTAGTAGAAGTAGCCGTCGTCCGTCTCGAACCCGAAAGCGTTTGCACGGGGGATCCCGTCGCACTCGAGGGTGTGGATCGTCGCCCCACCGTGATCGAGCAGGTCCTCGAAGTACCGTTGCATGTCCCTGGTCATGAACATGCCCTTGTCGCCTTGTGCGGTCCGATGCATCGCACAGAACATGTTGATCGCTTCGGCACCGTGCTGGACGATCGCGATCTCACCGAACTCTGCTTCGAAGCGTCGACGTTTGCGTCGCACCTCGTGACGTTCCTTCTTCCCGATCGATGCGAGCCAGGCGTCGTAGCTGTCGGGAAGGTCGAGCACAGCCGAAACCTCATCCTCGGTCGTGGTGCATCGGCCACCGGCCATCTCGACTGCCATCTCGACGGCTGTACGGGCCTCCTCGGGAAGCGAATCGAACCGGAACGTCGTGACGGGAAGCGTCGACAGGGCCTCTGCAACTGCTTCTGCACCCTTCGGTCCTAGTGGTGCGTGGTAGTCGGTCAGGTTCGATTGACCGGCGAACTGAAGATGATCGCCCGTGACGACGAACGCTGCGGCACCGGAGTCCATGGCCATGACGTGAAGCTCACCTGCGGTGTCGTCTCGATGGTTCCACGCCGTCTCGAGGAAAGGGCGGTACGGGAACGGCCCAACACCAGGGGCAACTGGTTCGAGATCGGAGGGGAACGCGTCCCAGTTCTGGGGGCTCATAGTGTCTCGAGTATCACGGTGCGGCCCACCGCTCGACCACCACCGATGACCGGAGGCGACATGGCGGTGTCGAGAGCATCAGCCATGGCGTCCGGGAGCACACCGATGCGCCGGGCCACGTCGAGTGCGGCAGCGACCGCCATCTCGCTGGTTCCGGACTGAGACTTCGTGGCGATGGCGACGCCGTGCGAGGCCATGGCGAAGGACCCCTCCGCCCCGACCTTCTGCGGGCCGCCCCAGGTGATGCCGACGCGCCCGTCGTTTCGTACGTTGTCTGCCACCAGCGCACCGTAGGTTGCCATGGCTACTGCGATCGGTGTTGCCTCGGGCGTCGTGGTGAGGCATGAGAACGCAGTTGCGAGTGTCGCGATGGTCCCTCGCAACGTCGGAGCACCACAGCCGTCCACTCCGACCGGGCGAGCATCGGCGCCTGAGTACTCCTGCATGACTTCGAGGACGGACTGTTGGAGTGGATGGTGGAGGTCGAGATAGGACGCGATGTCCCAACCGGCGACTGTGCATGCGGCGAGCCAGCCGGCGTGCTTACCCGAACAGTTGTGAAAGCGCGGTTCGAGACGCGTGTTTCCCCTGAGTATCTGAAGGACGTCTGCATCGTGGCTCAGGGGTCGTCCAGGAGTTGTTGCAAGTGCGTCCCTCGTCAGACCGTGGTCGCTCAGGATCTGGTCGACGATCGCGAGGTGAACCGGGTAGCCGCCGTGACTTGCACAGGAAACAGCGAGATGGGAGGGGGGAAGCTCGAGACCGGTGCGGGCAGCAGCTATGGCCTGGAAGGGCTTGATCGCCGACCGGTAGAAGATCGGTTGTCCGATCGCACCGGATGAGTAGAGCACCGTCCCGTCCCCATCGATCGCTATTGCTGCGACGTCGTCGTACGATTCTGCGAGTCCGGAGCGGACCCTTGCAAGACGCATCGGCTACTTCGTCGAGAGGAGTTCGTCCGGACTCGCCGACCCGTCTCGGTAGCGTTTCGTGAGTTCGGCTGTGATGAGGTCGTATGCGTCGTACACAGCGCGGCGCTCTTCGGAGAGCTTTGCCTCGGTTGTCGACAGCGAGTCGCGGATCTCTGCGAGGTCGTCGTCTGCGAGCGTGGGGAGGTGTGCCAGGAAGTCGTCTGCGAGCGCCGCATCCACCGGTCTTCTTCCTTCTCCCGCGAGTTCGGGGAGCTCGAGCGGACGCTCCATATCGAGTGGATTCGATGTCCTCCCCGATGGTGTGTCCGACAGGATCTCAGGGAGGGCTTCGATCAGCGATCGTGTCTCTGTGCCGTTGCGGCGGCGCAGTTCGAAGTCGAGGAGGTCGAGCCTTCCGTGGAGGATCCTGCGGTAGTAGGACAGCTCGGTGTCGAGCTCGTCGAGGATGGCTCTCCTCGAGCGTAGTTCCGCGAGCGGAACCGAGTCCAGTGTCTCGGTGAAGGACGGATCCATCACCAGGTCGATACGTCTACGTTGCTGTGTCATGCCATGCTCCTTGCGAATCACAAGTTAGCAAGCTGGGCGCACCGTCGGGTACGGGTTCACGGCTCTGCCACCGGGACGAATCTCGAAGTGCACGTGCGTGGATGTGTATCTGGCGTTTCCGGAGTTGCCGACGTAGCCGACCACGGTGCCCTTTGAAACCCGCTGACCGGACCGGAGATCGGTGGCCTGGGACTCGAGATGCGCGTAGTAGTACACCGTTCCGGTGTCTGAGTAGAGGTGAACGGTCCAGCCGCCAAGGCTGTTGGAGCTGAGCTTCACTCTTCCGTCGACGACGGCCACCAGGGGCGTATTGCGCGCGGCGAACATGTCGACACCTTTGTGTTTCCGGCCACCTGAGCGTGGGTACCCCCACGAATCGATGAACGAGGTACGGCCCGCAACGGGACAGATGAACCCGGTCGTCGCTGAGGAGCTTGCACCCGCTGCAGAACCGGTCGACGGCGCTGATGTCGAGGACGACCCTTTGGACCTTCTCGCTGCACGTTCCCGTTCAGCTTGTTCCTTTGCGCGCCGTTCGTCCTCGATCCTCTTTTCTCGTATCTCCTGGTCGAGCTTGTCGATGGCGGCTCTGAGATCGTCGTTGGCCTTGGCGAGTATCTCCTGCTGTTGCCGCTGGAGGTCGGCGATCTCGACGACGACGACGGCCGCGGCATCCTCGCTCGCTGCGACGTCAGTCTTTTGGACGATGAGTTCGGAGGCGCTGCGGTCTGCCTGGCGCGAGACGGCGTCGAGGTTGTCGAGCGAGGCGAGCTCGATCTCAGCTGCACGGTCCAGAAGCGCGCGTGATGTGACGAGCTCCTCGATCGTGCTTGCAGCGAACGCCGAACCGATCATCCCCGACTGGCCCGAGGTGTACGCCCTGATCACGAGATCCTGGGCTGCGGTGTTGAGCTCGGTCGCCTTCGTCTGATACCGCTCGACGGCCTGCTCCATCCGTGAGATCCGGTAGGTCAGTTCCTCACGCTGTGCGTTGAGGGTCTCATAGCGGGAAACCGCGTCGTCGAGTTGGGCGGTGACCTCTTGATAGTGCTTGTAGGCCTCCGATTTGCGGGCCTCTGCAACGGCCTTGCTCCGTGCTGCAGCATCGACGTCGGCCTTGGTTTGGGCGGACGCGCCGATCGGCACGAGTGCCATGATGGCGATCGTGAGGAAGAGGAGCAGCCAGCGAGGAGCGCGCGTCAGCAACATCGAGCATCAGGCTAGTGGCAGAAACCGCTACTTCGCCGGGAAATCCGGCATCGGTGGTTCGTCAGCCGAACAGCCAGAGCGCCAGCCAGAAGAAAGGACCGGCGAGGATCGCGCCATCGAAGAGTGCAAGGGTTCCGGGGGCGTTCTCGGTATGGAGAACACTGCCGGTACGCAGCATCGATCCGAGAGCCCGTCCTGCGATGACGCCGGCTGCAGCCGCCACACCTCCGAGCAGGCCTGCGGCGATGTCGAGTTCGCTGACGACCATCCCTGCGATGAGCCCGGCGCCGAGTGCACCGAGCAGTGCCCCGACGTTGGCATCGACAGACTGGATCTGAGCGCCATAGGCACCGGCGACCCAGGCACCGACGAGTGCGAACACGATGACGAGGAGGAACGCGACGACCGCGTACGAGCCAAGAAGCCGTAGAAGGATGAGTCCAGCGCTTGCGGCACTTGCAACGACGGATACGAGGGTCGTGGCTGCAGTTCTGCGAAAATCGCGGCTCGCCTTGTCGAAGATCGGCCATGAGACCGACACCATGATCCCGATTGCCATGCCACCGGCGAACCCGCTGAAGCCCCAGGCGTAGGCGCCGGTGGCTGCTGCGACGGTTCCGATCAATGCAGGGTACGCGACGAACGCGTCCGCAGTTTGAGACGATGTCGCTGAGACGTCCCACACCCACGCGATCACTGCGCCAGCCGCGACGATGGCGAACCATGATGCGTCCGCCCATGCCACGGCGAGCAGCGATATGACCAGGGTCACCGAAAGGAGGTTGGGGGAGACGTTGAGCGCAGGCGCCGATACAGCACCCCCAGAAACCGGCGGGATGAGCGCCACTTCGTCCGACTCGCCGATCGGCGTCGCTTTCTCGGCCTGTGCACCGTTCACCCAGACCCTTGCTGCGGTGATCCCCGAGGAGAACTGGGGTCCGAAACGGTCGGATGCCTGAGTGAGAAGGTCGCCGACGGTCGAAGCGTCGAACGTCACTGAATCCGTTCCGGCGGATTCCCTCAGGTTGGCGAAGAGGCGCAGGGTTGCCATACCGAGAGCGTAGTGCGATGCGTTCCCGTGGGGTGGCAA